>JAJFUK010000048.1 GCA_021372435.1 Actinomycetes bacterium
TACACTGTGAAGGACCCCAAACCGTCGACGTGTCGCCTGCGGCTCCGGTGGCCGATTTGAGCCGGACTGGGTGGCCGATTTGAGCCGGACCAAGTGGCCGATTTCAACCGGACTGGGCGGCCGAATTCGCCGGAATGCGCAGTTCATTGAAAGGACGACCGGTGTTGCGGGCCTTCATTAAGCAGCCGCCGGTGTATGGACGCCGCCAGGTTGACGACTGGTCTACGGCTCACGTGAGCGCCTGAAGATAGGGCTTCATGACGGTCTCCACCCGGCAGATCCGCGCGAAATGCAAAATCTCATCAGGGTCAAGGTCGCCTCGCTCCCTCAGGGTCCTTAGGGCCTCGACTGCCACCCCGATGCCGATCTTGTTCCGATACTTGAAGCAGTCTGCGATGGTCTTGGCCGGGCTGTAGATACGAAGCGAGACCCCGTCCAGCGAGCGTGTCTCCACTCCGGCCCGGAAGACCGCGTCGCTCAGCCAGACTACACGCAGCGGCGGATGACCGAGCCGGGGGGGTCTATCGCCCCTGGGAAGAGCGAGGTACACGTATTGAGGGATCTCCCGGGTCAGACGATGGAATGCCAGCGCCGATATGAGACAAATCACTCCTGCCGGGACGCGCGTGGCTACGGATACCAGGTCAGGGTCCGACAGCGGGGGAAGATCTGCGAGGCGGTAGACTCCGCGACTGATACGGTCGAGAGCCCCGGAGTCTCGCATTTCGTATAGAGTGCGCGGATGGATGCCAAGCTGGAGCGCTTCCCCGGTTCTCAGCATGCCGCCGTGCTCGCGGAAGATGGCGATTGCGGCTACCTCTCTTGGGGTTGTCTCTGGTGCGCTCATGGCGTGGATAAAGATAGCAGCAATTATGAATATTTGCTGACGTTTTTATCCAGGCACTCGCCAGCGGAGAAGCCGCCCTACGCGGTCGACGCGCTGCTGGCCGTCGTTGTCTGTCTGCCCTGAACCCTGACAGGGCACGGCAGGAAACCGCACCACCGCGGGACCGTCTCAGTCGTTGACGACAAGGCGAAGGGGGCGCCGGAAGGCGGCCCCCCGAGGAAACGATTCGTTCTTGCCCAAGTCGCGACGGCGTCAGTCGGCGTGCGGACACCCGCACCAGGGAGCGGGCCTATGTCACCGGCTCCTGTACCCACTCACTGTACTCTGGCCCCACGTCGCGGCAGCCCCCGATACCTACGTCGGACTGCCGGCTCTCGCACTGCCGGCACCAGCCGCGCCAGCCTAAGACCAAGGGTGGACTCGGACAGCGAGCGGCACATGTAGGGTATCTTTATTATGAAGGTACGAGACGTGACCAGGCTGCTTGTCGAAGATGGCCGGTTCCAGGTTGCGCAATCTGAAAGCCATCGCCAGTACAAGCACCCGACCAAACCCGGGCGAGTGACGGTCGCCGGGAAACTTGGGCACGAGCTCGCTACCGGTACTCTGGCCAGCATCATGAAACAGGCCGGCATCGAGGTGAAGCGCCCATGAGAACGTTCGTGGTCATCATAGAACGAGCAGGTGACAACTACTCCGCCTACACCCCGGAACTCCCTGGCTGCGTCGCTACAGGCTCGACCGAGAAGGAGGCCGAAGACAACATGCGGAGCGCCGTCGAACTCCATCTCAAAGGCCTGGAGGAAGATGGCCTAGGTGGCTGCTCTCATGATGTGATCGTGCGACACATGCGTGTGGCCCCCAGGTGAGCTCTGCGGCCGTGACCACCGGCTCCTCTACCCACTCACTGTACTTGGGCCTCACGTCGCGGCAGCCGCCGATACCTGCGTCGGACTGCCGGCTCTCGCACTGCCGGCCGCGTTCGCGGTCGGAGTCTCAGTCGACGCTGGGCACCAGCCCGATGTCGGAGCGTTTCTGCCCCTCCTGGACGTCATACCGGTAGGTGAAGAGGGTATACTCGGGCCATCAGGATCGGGCCGCCGACGGGAGGAACATGAAGCTGAAGATAGTGGTCCACGAGGCGGAGGAAGGTGGTTTCTGGGCTGAGGTCCCAGCGATACCGGGTTGCTGTACCCAAGGCGAGGACTTCGAGGAACTGCTTGAGAATCTCTACGAGGCCATCGAGGGTTGCCTGTCGGTTGATGTCGCCGCAGTCAGCACCGGCGAAGGCGATCGGATCGTGGAAATCGCTGTATGAGATCGGTCTCGGGACGCGAACTCGCTCAAGCCGTCGAGCGTAAGGGCTGGGTTCTTCTCCGCGTCCACGGGAGTCATCACATATACGGCAAGGACGGCAGCATCTGCGACTTTCGGTGCCGATACACGAGGACCGCCCCCTCAAGACCGGCCTGCTACGGCATCTCATGAAGATGGCCGAGATCTCGGAAAAGGATCTCTAGGCCCTCCGGTCGCCTCTTCTGCTATGGGGTGCCTTTCGGCGCCCCCATAAGGAAACGACTAAGCCGAAGTTACCCCCGCCCACACTAATGGTGTCCGCATGCAGGGAAAAGATGGTATAACCACCAGCATCGCCACTCCGGCCTCGGCTTCATGACGCCGGCGGCCGTGCACTTCGGCCGGGCCCAAGAACTGCAGGCCCAACGCATAGACGTTCTGGCTCAGGCTTACCGGCGCACTCCGGAACGCTTCGTTAAGGGACGGCCGCGGCCACCGGCCCTTCCCACCGCGGCCTGGATCAACCAGCCGCAGGGGACTGTTGCTCCCTAATTATCGAATCCCAACCGTCTCACTCGGGTTGACAGGTTCCGGTCCCCGAGGGCCAATATCCTGAAAGGCTGCCTACAGCCTCAAGCTCTGCCACCATAGGGCAGACATCGTTGTTTTCGGACATACGGCCGTCTCGTTCGATCGGCCGAGTCACTCTCCCTCAAGGCTAGGAGCGGTACCTCTTATCTCAAATGCAACAAGGCTCTTGGCAACCTCGGTGTAACCATTCGCATACAGATACGAGGTGAAGCTGTCGACCCCAACCGCGGTCTCCAGGACAACCCTTTCCCCGGAGACCGCCTCCGAGAAGAAGGAAGGATCAAAAGTGAGCGCCAGCTGGGTCAGCTCCTTTGAGCTCACCCCGAACTCCGCCTCTGCGACTTCGCTTAGCCGGAACTGGACCTCGCCCTCTACGACTTCCAGCCCATCTGTGACATACCACTTGACCTCAGAGGACCCACATCCCGCCAGAGTCATGGCCAGAGCGAGCAGACACACAGCAACAACCGTGGATACTAGGCACCTGCGCTTCAAGAGTCTCCCTGGTTTGATTGGCCGGCCGGCCCCAAGAACAAAGATACTTGTCTGCCCATATCTGGCCCATATCCGGCTTTCGCCCTCGGTTCTTGTCATCCTATCATCAAGCCTCTCGGCAGCGGACTCTTGGGGCCGGCGCACGCCGGCTCACCCTGAAGCCCAGGAGAAGGAGCGGCCGGCCAAAGCAGAAAACCCCGCAACCGCAGGCTCCCTAAGGAGCCGTGTTGGACTGGAACCAACGACACCCGGATTAAAAGACGTGGGGGATGTCCCGAGTCTCCTAGAAGAATTCGAAGAAGCAGACGCACCCCCCGCGCGCGCATGCAGAGGGGCCACGAGGCCACATGCCTGGTAACCTAAACGGGTGATTACTCGACGAGGGTACAGTCCTGTTCGTACCGGCCGGTGGGGCCGGGTGCTCTTGATCGGCACAGGTTCTGTTTTCCTGGGTGTGGGGATGGTTGGAGTCATCGTGCCGGTGCTTCCCACCACTCCGCTGCTGATCCTTGCAGCGATCTGCTACGGCCGCAGCTCGCGCCGCTGCTACCGCTGGCTGCTCACCAATCCCCTCTTTGGCCGGTATCTGGACGACTACCTGCACGGCCGGGGAGTGCCCTGGAAGGTGAAGGCAGTCACCTTGGTCTTTCTCTGGGCGGTGATCGCGCTTAGTGCGGTGGTCTTCGTGGAGATGTTGTGGTTGCGGATACTCCTGTTTGTGATTGCCGCGTCGGTGACGTGGCATGTGGCGACCTTGAAGGGCCAGAGGTCAAGCGAGTGCGAACGACGCGAGCACGAGCCGGCGCAGTAGCCGGCACGCGCTGCCTTTGGGCGCCCGCCCGCAGCTCCACTCCGATCGGTCTCGGGTGGGAAGATGGGGGCGGCAGATGTCACTGTCTTTCTTGATCTGCTTATCAAGTCTCTGCCCACGCCGGGTGTGTTTCGGGGCGACGTTGGCCGCGTCGTCGCGCCGGCGGCCCAGCTCCAGCGTAGCTCATGTTCCTGACCCTCGAGGTCGCGGCGTGGCCCGTCGCTCTTCCGGCGAAGATAGGATCCCTGTACCGGGCGGCTGACCGGTTCAAGCACCGGACCCGAGTCCTGGTCCATGCGCCGCCCGCAGGTCGGGGATGTACCGGCCGGACGCCGGACTGCCGCCATCGGGAACCGTCCGGCCCTCCTGCTACCCTTGCAACACACACCGGCTGAGACGGAGACCAGTTGAGACAGACATCGGCGAACAACCGCGAAGACGGCAACAGCGGAGACAATCGCAGCCGAACGTAGGGTGTAGGGAGGGGGTAACGACATGGTCCAGGTTCCCGGGCTCTCCAAGTCTCGTTTCCAGGCGGGCCTGCAGTGCCCCAAGCGTCTCTGGCTGGAGTGCCATGCTCCCGAATTGGCCGACCCCACCAGTGAGGTCCAGCAGGCCCTCTTCGACACCGGGCACCGCGTGGGCGAACTGGCCCGGGATCGCTTCCCGGGCGGAGTACTGGTCGGCGAGGACCACACCCAGGGCCGGGCGGCCTGCCGGACGACCGAGCGCCTGATCCGGGAGGGCGCCCCCTGCCTGTATGAAGCGGCCTTCGAGCATGACGGGGTGCTGGTGCGGGTGGACGTGCTGCGCCGCAACGAAGCCGGGCAGTGGGACCTTATCGAGGTGAAATCGAGCAACAGCCTCCAGCCGGAGCACACCAGCGACGCCGCGGTGCAGGCCTACGTGGCGGGCGGCGCCGGCCTGCCCCTCAGCGGGACCTATCTTCTGCATCTCAACCGCGATTGTGTCTACCCGGGCGGCTCCTATGATCTCGAGGAGCTCTTCACCCTGGAGGATCTGAGCGGTCTGGTGGAGGAGTATCTGCCTGCCATTCCCGGTCTTCTTCGCCAGATGAAGGTGATGCTGGCCGGAGACTGTCCCGAGGTGCGAATCGGCCGGCACTGTGAGAATCCCCATCGCTGTCAGTTTCGAGGATATTGCCGAGGCTTTCTGCCGGAGTATCCGGTCACCGACCTTCCGCGCCTCGCTGACGAAGTGCTGGCCGAGTTTCTGGAGCAGGGAATCTGTTCGGTGCTGGACGTTCCCCTCTCTCATCCCCGGCTGACGCCCAGTCAAAGGAGGGTCTGCGCCGACATCCAGGGGGGCAGGCTTCGCGTCGAGCCGGGATTGACCGCTGAGCTTGCCGGGCTCAGGTTCCCCGTCTACTTCCTGGACTTCGAGACCATCATGCCCGCCCTTCCTCTGTATGTCGGCACCGGTCCCTACCAGGGCGTCCCGGTCCAGTGGTCCTGCCACATCCTCCAGGCGGACGGCACCCTTGAGCACCACGAGTTCCTGCACCGGGAGCGTACCGATCCCCGGCCGTCCCTGACGGAGTCTCTGGCGGCCACCCTGGGCGGACCCGGCAGCGTGGTCAGCTACTCGGACTACGAAGGGAGGATCCTGGAAGGTCTGGCCCAGAGTCAGCCGCAGTGGGCCGCGGAGATGGCCGACATCCGCAGCCGCCTGTTCGACCTGCGCGAGGTGGTGGGCCGGTATGTGGGCCATCCTGATCTTCACGGCCGCACCTCTCTCAAGTTGGTCCTTCCCGCCTTGGTGGAGGGCCTCTCCTACCAAGGACTGGCCGTCCCGGATGGTGAAGTGGCCATGCTCCGCTACCAGGAGGCGGTCTGGGGGGAGTTGCCCCAGGCCGAACGGGAGGCCGTCTTCCAGGACCTGCTGGCCTACTGCGCCACCGATACGCTGGGAATGGTCGAGATCTACCGGCGCTTGGCGTTCGAAGTGGGCCTGGCGTAGGGGATGATGGGGATGCCGAAGGCCTGGAGAGGGCATTGTGACAGGGTCTGATTGTTGGACATCCGCATCTTCCATCATCGCCATCTGGACCACGCCGCGGCGACGGACTAGAAAGCCCTTTACCGGCTGCGCCTCGGTGGGTCAAAGGCCACAAAGGCCACGGCGCCGTCCTGCCCGTCAAAGGTGGGCGATGACGTCCTCCGCTGTAGTGATGAGCGCGATGGGCGGGAGCATCCAATCGAGCACCGCCTGGTGGAGTTTCTCGTTCCCATCGGCACAGGTGTCGGAGGGGACGATCAGGCTGTAGAGGCGGTCGGCCAGGGCGAACGAGTTGTACCCGATGGCCATGCCTGTGGCGATGCCGGTAAGTACGACGGTCTCGACCCGCTGCTGGGCCAAGTACTGGTCGAGTTCGTTTCCCTGGAAGATGCTGAAGACCCAGTTGTAGAAGATCGGCTCGCCCGGAGCGGGCGCCAGCTCGTCGATGACCTCGATGTCCTCGGTGCCCGCGAGGTTCACCTGGAGGTCCCGGGCCGCGGGCCAGAAGGCTCCATATGCCGGGAGCTTGAACTCGGCCGGATGCCTGGCGACGGTGAAGATCACCGGCAGTCTCTTAGCTCGGAAGGCCTTCTGCAGAGCCTGGATGTTCGGGATGATGCCGGCTTCGCGGGCGGCTCGGCAGTGCCCCATCCCCTCCAGGCCTCCGCCCACCTTGCAGAGCGAATTCTGCATGTGCACCACGAGAAGCGCCGGTTTGCCGGCCAAGGACCAGGTAGTCATGGAGCTGCCTCCTATCGGGTCGCGACCATTGAGTGAAGCCATGCTTTCATCAGGCGTGGGGGCTGTCAATGAGGCGCGCCCAGGCGGCGAAACGTCGTCCTTCGGCAGCCTCCCACGGCAACGCATGCCTACCGCTCGTCTGTTATCGTGGGTCGGCAGGTGTGACGAAGCAGCTGAGTGCGACCTGCCTACGAAGCGGGTTCTGGGAACGCCGCATACAGGAGGGACCATGCCATTCTGTCGGATGTGCGGTGCGGAAGCCGGTGAGGAGGTTAGATTCTGTAGATCGTGCGGAGCACCGCTACCCCCGTCCGGGCAGGGGACCGATGTCGGCGCATCAGCGGCACCGCAAGAACGACGCGGCGGCCAGACGAGCCTATGGGACGAGCTCATCGCCGCCAGTGCGGTCTTTCCCGCGGCGCTGCAGCCCCAGAAAGACGGCTGCCTGGCGATGGAAGCACTGGTTGCAGAGCGTAAGGCGTTCCTCAGCACGAGGAAGCTCAGCTACAAGTGTAGGCTGCGCGTGGACGACGGCGCACGCTCCGTGGTCTTTTGGGAGATGTTGGTAGAGAAGGGCTCCGGCGTGTCCGGTGGTGACGACCTGGCCCCGGGGTTCGGCTTCAAGAAAGAGACGTACAGTACGGGGGGCAAAGGACGCTCGGGAAGTATCGAGGAGGTGTCCAGCCTTTTTGGCCGGGACTTCGACTATACCTGGGACTACGCCGCGGTGCGCAACACGGCGCGCGGGGTGGTTGAGGCCGCTGGCTACCGTTTCGACGTGGTGCTCGATCCCAAGGCGGTGTGAACGTCCGGCCGGCCATGCTGTCCAGAAGCGGCCGGGAGCACGGGAAGACCGGTCAACCTCAGTTAGGAGCCCAGTTGGCAGCGGCGTCATGATGAATCGAGCGGGTGTGGTTGTGGCAGGAGTCGACGGATGCAGGGCGGGATGGTTCGTCGTCGTTCGGTACCTGGAGACGGAGCGCGTGAAGCATTACGTGGCCCCTGATTTCAGAGAGGTCCTCGACGGGTGCGACGGTGCCTCTGTCATAGCCGTCGACATCCCCATCGGACTATTGGATAGCGTCGAGGAAGGGGGACGGCCCGCCGATCGCTATGCCCGGAAGCTTCTCGGACGCCCCCGGTCGAGCAGCGTGTTCTCTCCTCCCTGCCGGCCGGCGCTTACGTCCGAGACCTATGAGCAGGCGGCGGCGGCTACCCGGGCTCGTTCGGTGAAGGGCCGCTCTTTGACTCGGCAGTCGTTCCACCTTTTCCGGAAATTGCGCGAGGTGGATGCACTCATGACTCCGGAGCGGCAGGAGGTGGTGCGGGAGGCGCACCCGGAACTCAGCTTCGCCGCGATGAACGGCGGTCACGCTCTGGTCGAGCGTAAGATCAGGGCGGAAGGACGGCGCCTTCGGATCGAGCTCCTTCGCGCGGCCGGGTTTGCGTCACTGGAGGAGTTGCCGTCGGCTTCGGCGGGAAAGGACGTGAATGTCGACGACGTTCTGGACGCCTATGTGTGCTGCTGGACGGCGATGCGCATCGCACGCGGCGACGCGGAGCGGATTCCCGAGAATCCCACGAGAGACCCGCGTGGTCTACTGATGGAGATGTGGTTCTGAGGAGGAGGAGATATGCCTCTGACGATGGAGATGTGGTTCCGAGACGGTGCCGGGACTCGGGACTTTTCTACCTTGGGGTTGTAGGGACCACCCTGACCCGCGAGAACGGTGCGTCGAATCTGCGCATCCCGCGGGCTTTTTCGGTTGCGGGCGTTGTATGAGGGCGGTGGTTCGGCGCGCGGACCGGATGTACAGTAACTGCAGGGAGTGTGCGCTTCCTACCGGGCGGCGGAAGAGGGGTCGTGGTCGATGGGCGGGTTCCGGGCGGTATGGCCGGGCGCGAGACGTCATCGATATCATGACGGGCTCCGGCCTGCTCCGACAGGCCTACCCAGAGAAGAACGACGTGCCGGTCTGCCCGGGGTCGGCCACGGCCGCTGCGACCTGACCGGCGGCCGGCCCTCGCTCGATTGGGAGGGGCCCCTGTGGGTGGAGGGCGAGGTGGTCAAGCCACCGACGCGGTCGCCTTCTGTACGGAAGTGGATCTGGACGTGGGTCGCGGTCGTCTGCCTCGCCGGGCTTGTGGTCGTGTTGTTGTGGTCGGGCGGCGTTGGCCCCTTGAGCCGCATGGAGTCTGCCGGTACCGCCCTTACGGGCTCCCCAGGGTCCGTCGACCTATATCCGGTCTGCGTGGGTGGGCAGTACGGCTACATCGACCGCGACGGTCACCTGGTCATCGCACCGCGGTTCTCCGAAGCTCTGCCCTTTTCCGAGGGCCTTGCCAAGGTGGTCTCCGAGGGTGTGCACGGCTACATCGACGAGACCGGCGCCCTGGCTATCAGCACCGAGTATGTGGTGGCCCGCACGTTCTCCGAGGGCGTGGCGCTTGTGGCGACCGCGCCACCGGCCGGTGATTGCGGTTACGGCTACATAGACAAGACGGGCGCCGTAGTGATCCCCCTCCACTTCCGCCGCGCGGGCGGCTTCTCGGAGGGTGTGGCCGCGGCGGCCGTGCAGGCGGAGTGGGGGTTCATCGACAAGACGGGCGCGTGGGTCGTCCGCCCCGAGTTGCAGTGGGCCGACGGCTTCTCGGACGGTCGTGCTTTAGTGCGGAGGATGGATCTCTACGGTTACATCGATGGGACCGGCGCGTGGCTCGTCCAGCCGGAGCTGGAAGACGCGGGTCCGTTCTCCGAGGGATTGGCCCCGGTCAAGGTGGGCGGCAGGTGGGGCTACATCGACCGCGACGGCCTCATGGTCATCGGGCTGCGGTTCGGCGATGCCCGGCCCTTCTCGGAGGGTCTCGCCGCGGTGAGGCTGGGCGACCTGTGGGGCTACATCTCTACGAAAGGCGGATGGGCGATCGAACCCCGATTCCACCGGGTCTCCCGCTTCGCAAAGGGACTGGCCGCGGTCCAGCTTGAGCCGGGCGGCCGCTACGGCTACATCGACGAGGAGGGGAGCTACGTCATCGAGCCCCAGTTCACCGATGCCGAGCCCTTCATCGGAAGTCTTGCCCTGGTGGAGCTGGGGACCGGCTCGTGGGCCTACGTTGATCTCCACGGCGTGCTTGTCTTCGAGAGCGCGGCCGCAACGGGAGCCGGAAGCTGACAGAGCCGCCGCCACCGACGGCACCGGAAGAGGTGGCGGGTCTGCCGGGTCGGCGGTCCCACAGAAGGCATGTCGGCAGTGGCGATTCGGCGGCGAGGCGCCGGCCTTCAACAACCTACCGGCGGACGAAATTCGTCCTCTGCGGAGGCTCGGCCTGGGGATAGGGGACCGTACTCTTCGCGGCCTCGATGCACTTCAGCAACCAGGCCATGTTCCGGCCCAGGGTCCTCATGATCTGCAGACCCTCGAGGTCCTCGTTCATCTCGTCCGGAGTGAGCCCGTGGGTCGCGTTCCAGTATTGCGAAGAGACGATAGGCATGCTCGAGATGGTGAAGTACTTGTTCAGCCGGTCGAACGCGGCGCTCGCGCCTCCGCGGCGGCAGTTCACAACGGCGGCCGCCGGCTTGTAGGCGTACTTGTGCGCCTTTCCAAAGAACATGCGGTCGAGGAACGCGCAGAGCGAGCCGCTCGGCCCGGCAAAGTAGACCGGCGACCCGACCACGAGGCCGTCCGCCTTCCCGGCCAGATCGACGCAGTCATTGACGGGGTCGTTCTTGAAGACGCAGTGCCCGCTCTCGAAGCACCGACCGCAGCCCCTGCATCCCCGGATCGGTCTATCTCCGATGTGGACGATGGTCGTCTCGATACCCTGACTCTCCAGCTCCCCGGCGACTTCCGAAAGCGCCGTGTAGGTGCAGCCTTTCTCATGCGGGCTGCCGTTGATCATCAGTACCTGCATCATTCCGTCCTTTCCGCGCGGCGTCGCGGGAGTATACCGCCCATATACCGCCCGAGGGGGGCCAGGGGCGCGGATCCTCGAAGTGCGTGCCGGTTTCTGCGGTTGTGTTGCAGCGCTGCACAACTGGGGTGAGAGCCTGCGGCTTCCGACCGGAGGGAGTCGCTTCCGTGGCTGCGGGTGCTGGGGGCGCCTTACGCCGCGGCAACGCGGATCCGCTCAACGCGCGCCTTCAGCCGCGTCCGGGCCGCGCCCCCGGCCGCCCACGCCGCGCGGGGATCCCTGCTCGGCCGGAGGTCCTTGGGCGCGTCTCGGCGCGGCGCCCGTCTCGACCCGGCGCCCGGCCGCGGCCTCCGGGCGCGTCCTTATCGCTCCAGCAGCACCACCGCGTCTACGTACAGTTCGTACTCGTCGTCTTCGTCCAGATCGCGGATGAGCACCTTCTCGACCTCGCCATCGCCACGTACTGCAAGGAGGCGTGACTGGTAGAGCACCTTCACGTCGGAGCGCTTGATCTCGGTCGCGAGCTCCTCGGGA
>JAJFUK010000110.1 GCA_021372435.1 Actinomycetes bacterium
CCACAACCCCGTCCCCAAGACGAACGCCCGGCCGACGACCCCCGCCTTGCTGAGAAAGCCGACCAACAGCAGGGTCGTCTGCCCGACCACCAGCGTACCGTCGAGGTCGAAGAAGACCGCGGCCCCGGCCCGGCCCTCGGATGTGGCCTGGGCCTGAGCCGTGCCGGGGACGGGACGCGCGCTGTGGCTTGGGTCGTTCACGGTCTCTAGAGTCTAACACCCCCGTTGCCGGCGTTGGCGCGCAGTCGGGCCAGCACCTCCGCCAGATCCGCGGGCAACGGCCCCTCGAACTGCAAAGCCTGCCCCGTCACGGGGTGGGTGAACGAGAGCCGGTAGCTGTGGAGGAACTGCCTGCCCAGACCGAGGACGTCGCGGCGGGCGTAGGTAGGATCCCCGGCCACCGGGTGGCCGATGGCCAGGAAGTGCACGCGGATCTGGTGGGTGCGGCCGGTCTCGAGCCGGGCCTCGACCAGGGTGAAATCACCCAGGGACTCGAGAACGCGGAAATGCGTCCGCGCCTCACGGGCCGCCACTCCGCCGACCGTCATCGATCTCCGTCTCAGAGGGTCGCGTCCGACGGGTGCCTCGATGGTGCCGCTGTCACAGGCGAAGCGCCCGTGGACCAAGGCAAGGTAACGCCGGTCCACTTCCCTTCTCTGCATCATCCGGACCAGCGCCCGGTGCACCTCCGCCGATTTGGCCACGACGAGCAGGCCGCTGGTGCCCTTGTCCAGCCGATGGACGACTCCGGGGCGGAAGTCCTCCCCGCCGGCCACTCCGTGCCCTAAAAGCGCGTGCACCAGAGTCCCGCTCGAATGGCCGCGGGACGGGTGCACGGCCATGCCCGCGGGCTTGTCGACCACCAACAACCACTCGTCCTCATGCACGATGGGGACGTCGATGACTTCCGGGACCAGGTCGTACGAAGCGGCGGGCGGGGGCGCCACCACCACATGTTGGCCTGCTGACAGCAGAAAGCTCTTGGCCCGCGCCGCTCCATCCACAGTCACCCCTCCCGACCGTATCCATGCGGCGACTCGAGACCGGCTGCCTAGCTCGGGACGGCGCCCGAGAAACACATCCAGACGGGTACCGGCTTCTTCCGCAGAGACCGGCAACTCGAGGACACCCGCCGTAGGAGCGCCTGCCGGCCGCAGACCGGTGCCGGAAGCTCGGGAAGCCTGGCGCTCCGCCGCGCCCACGCCCTTACCCTTGTCGTCCCCGCCAAAGCCCACTACTGGGAGGTGGGCGTCCGTCGTCCTGCCCGCCAGACCCGGACCGCGTCGACCAGCAGGCCGAGGACCACCACCGCGATCCCGACGTCGATGAAGACGTCGGCCATGTTGAAGTTCGGCCAGTGGGGGAACTTGAGGAAGTCGGTGACGTGTCCGTCGTCCGTGAGACGCTGGATCAGATTGCCCAGGCTTCCACCGACGACCATCCCGCCGGCCAGACCGGCCAGCACCGCCCGTGGTTCGAGGAACACGTACGCGCCGACGATCAAGAGGGCGATCACATTGGCCACGACGATCACGGCCGTCCGGCCTCCCAAGAGACCGAAGGCGACCCCGCTGTTGGCCGTGCGTTCCAGATAGAGAAAAGGCAGGACCTTCTGGCTCTCGCCCAGCACCAAGTGCTGCTCGGCGAGATCCTTCGTTACCAGGTCCACCGCGACGGCGACGGCCACCACTACCAAGAACAAAGACCACTTGAGGATGGTCCGGCGTCGCCGGGAGAGCGGGGAGCCGCCGGTCTTCATCGGCCGTCCCCCTCCTTCAGCGATTGCGTTCTTCAAGGCGCTTGCAGTCGACGCAGAGAGTGGCGAAGGGTGCTATCTCGAGCCGGGCGTCGCCGATAGCGCGGCCGCACTTGTCGCAATGTCCGTAGCTGCCGTTCTCTAACTTGGCCAGGGCTCGGTCGATCTGCGTCATGGCCGCCCGCGCGTTCTCCTCCAGGGTGAGGTCGACCTCCCGGTCGAGTGTCACCCCCGCCGTCTCGGCCATGTGCTGGTCGTATGGACTCTCTTCGGAGGAGTCCTCCAGGGATTTCGAGAGGTCGGCATCCAGGTCGGCTATTTCCCGGTTCAGCCGCTCCCGCTCTTCGAGGAGCCGCTCTCTCAGGGCTTTGCGATCATCCATCTCTCTCCCCCGTGGCGGGAGCTCTCCGCGTATCAGTCGGGCGAGCCGGTTCTGCAGCTCCACCTCTTCTATGCCTCTGAAGGCTACCACCTTATCCCGGCTGCCGTGGCCCGATTCGATACGGACGTCGCCGCTTGGTAGCCCAAGCCAGTCAGCCAGCGCTTCCACCAGCCGCCGGTTGGCCCGGCCCCCCTCGGGAGGCGCGTTCACGGCGATCTTCACCCGGTCTCCGTAGACCCCCTGCACCGCCGTACGCACAGCCGAGGGACTGACACGCACTCCCACGAGCAGCCCGCCGGCGGCCCGGATGATGGCCGGCCGGCCGGGGGGAGAGGCCGGCGCCTCTTGCCTACCACTCGAAATCGCGGGTCCTGTCCTTCCTGATGACGTCCTCGCCGGGGAACGTGTCGTCTATGTCCTCCAACTGACGCCCGAAAAAGAAGCCGTGGCGGGAATCGTCCAGCTCGGTCTGATCGTCCTCCGGCCGAGGACTGCCGGGAGACGTCTCCAGCGTGGCTTCGTCGGTCGTGGTGGTATCGGAAGTAGAATCACCGACCGCCGCCGCCTGCAGGACCATCTCCTCGATCACCGGCGCCGTCGGGGCCTCCGCCGCTTCTTCAACAACGACTTCCTCGGCCATGACGGCTTCGACCACGGTGATCCCGACCGCCTCCTCGACCGCGGCGGCTCCGGCCACGGCCGGTTCGGTCTCCTCCGTGGGGATCTCATCCTCGATCAGCCCAGACGGTCCCGCCTCCGACACCGCTTCCGGCTCTTCCTCTACACCGGCTCCCTGCTCCGGCCCCGTTTCCTCCTCGCCTTCCAAACCCTCCGCGGCCGCCGCGGGCCCTGCCGCCACAAGCGAGGCGACCCCGGCCGTCTCTCCCTCGAGACCGGCCACTCCGACCGCCGCCGTCGTGGTGATCGATGCGTCGTTGAGGAGATTGAGATACCCCTCGAGCAGCGACCGGAAC
Source organism: Actinomycetes bacterium (assembly GCA_021372435.1). Classification (GTDB taxonomy): domain Bacteria; phylum Actinomycetota; class Thermoleophilia; order RBG-16-64-13; family RBG-16-64-13; genus RBG-16-64-13. The sequence continues at coordinate 3,113 of JAJFUK010000110.1, forward strand.
TTGAAGCGGAACTCCTCCTCCAACCGCTTCAGCCCGACGAGCGCTTTCTGCACCTGCTGCGTCTCGCCGTAGGAGTCACTGACGATGGTCCGGGCCTTGAGTTGAGCGTCGCGGAGGATCAGCTCGCTCTCCCTGTGAGCATTCGCCTTGATCTCTTCAGACTGGACCTGAGCCGAGATCAAGGTCTTCTCCAGCGCGTCTCTGACCTGGGCGTACGTGGCGATCTGTTCGTCGAGACGCTGCACCCGGTCCTGCAGCTCCAGGTTCTCCTGGAACAACCGCTCGAACTCATCGGCCACCTCGTCGAGGAAGACGTCGACCTCTTCATCGGAGTAGCCACGCATGGAACGTCTGAATTCCTTACGCCGGATATCGAGAGGCGTGATCTTCATTTCGCTTCCCCTTTGCTCGAGATGGTCCGTCCCCAGGTCGAGACCGTTACCGCCTGCTGCTATTCAATCACTAATCTCCCCGCCATGGGATGAGGTCCCGTCGCAGTCTCCGCGAACCGCCCTGAAACCCGCCTCCATGGCCCGTATGAAGGCACCGCGCACCGCCCGGTCCTCGAGGATCGCCAAGCCGGCGATGGTAGTGCCTCCGGGCGAAGCGACCTGGTCTTTGAGGTCTGCGGGGGAGCCGTCGCGGTCCTGCAGCAAGAGGGCAGTGCCGAGCACGGTCTGCCTGACGAAGGCCCGAGCGGTCGCGGGAGGAAGACCGGCTTCGACCGCCCCCTCCTCCATGCCCTCCAAGGCCACGGCCATCAGACCGGCGGGCAGCGCCGGCGACCACATGCCGGACTCCGAGCCCCTACCTGCGTCGCACCCCATGATTGTGGTCCTCCTCGCCCGGCACCGGCCGTGGGACCCGCCCGTGGCGGCCCCCTCGGTCAGTATTGATTGAAGAACCCCTTCTCCATCAAGCGCTGGCGCTCCTCAGCAGACACCTCCACGTTCTTGGGGGTCAGCAGGAACACCTTGTCGGCGACCCGTTGCATGCCGCCGTCCAGAGCATACGTGAGCCCACTGGCGAAGTCGATGAGCCTCTTGGCCAGGTCGGTCTCGCTGGTCTGCAGGTTGAGGATCACCGGAATGTCGCTCTTGAACTTGTCGGCAATGATCTGCGCGTCGTTGAAGTTCTTCGGCATGAGCAGGTGGACGCGCACCTGGGGTGGCTCCACCGGGGTCGGCAATGACCTCACAGACCCGCTTCTTTGCGAAGGGCCAGGCGCACGGCGGTCTCGATAGTCGTCATCGGCGAAGATGTCGTCGAACTCCGCAGCCGACTGACGGCGGTTGCTGCGCTCGAGTTTGCGAACGTTCGGACGGTCTCTGTACGTGGGCTCGACTTCCGGTCGGACGCTCAAAGTCTCGTCGTCATACTCGTCATCCTCGTCGGCCAAGCCGAAGTACACGAGGGTCTTGTGCCAGATGCCACCGCCGGCCATCCCATCCTCCTTACGTGCTTGAGAACAGCGCGCTCCCCAACCTCACGATGGTCGCGCCCTCCTCGACGGCTACTTGGTAATCGTTGCTCATCCCCATGGACAGTTCGGTGAACTCGTAGCGGCCGGAGAAGACTGAAGCCAGGCGATCGCGCAATTCACGCAGACCTCGGAAGAAGGGCCGAACGGCCTCCGGATCGGCCACCAGAGGAGCCATGGTCATGCATCCGGAGAACATGACCTTCCGGTAAGCCGCAGCCCGCTCCAGAAAGGCCTCCGCAGCCTCCGGCAGGATACCATATTTGCTCTCTTCCCCACTGATGTTGGCCTCCAGAAGCACCCGCACTTCGGACTCGGCCCTCCTGTCCAACTCCTCCACGAGCGAGAGCGACTCCACAGATTGGATCATGGTGACGCACGGCAGCACCTGCCGGACCTTGCGGCTCTGCAGATGGCCTATGAAGTGGAACTCGAACTCCGCCCCCCACCTCCGCCACTTAGCCTCCAGCTCATCTGCCCTGTTCTCCCCCACGAGGCGGATTCCTGCCCCCGACAGCAGGGACATCTCCTCGGGCGCCAGGTACTTCGAGGCCACCAGGAGCCGGGGGCGGTCCCGCCGGCCGCTCCGTTCACAGGCCCGCTCGATGCGTCGTTCGACCTCTCTGAGGTTCGCCACCAGACGATCCGGGTCGATGTTCATCGGGTCTCCGCCCAACCCACGCACCCCTGCCTGCCGGTGACCGGACCCTCCTCCCGGTACGAGTAGAAGAAGTCACGGTTGCACGCAGTGCAAAGCCGGGGATTCACCACCTGCTCACCGTGGATGCCGATCTCGGCGAGGGCTTTGGTCACGGAGGCCCACAAGTCCACACGGCACGAAGCGCCGGCCCTTACGACCACCTCAGGTCCGAAACGGGCGGCGAAGCCCGACGCCACCTCGTCAGCGGCGGTGAAGCAGCACGGGCCGATGCTGGGACCGATCACGGCCGTCCCCGGAGCTCCCATCAGCGCCCGGCCGCCCTGCTGGACGATCCCTCCGAGGACCCCCCGCCAGCCGGCATGGATCACAGCCATGTCGACTTCGCCGCAGAGGACCACGGGGACGCAGTCGGCGAAGAGCAACAGCGCGGCCAGGCCCTCGTCGATGTCGGCGTGGATGGTCAGTCCGTCGCAAGGACTGCCCGGAGGTTCCTGGACGTACTCGGCGGCTCCGACGACCCGGAGCCCGTGCACCTGCACCGGGCTGATCACTCGACGCCCTACAAGCGCCGCCACCCGGGCCCGGTTGCGCGCCACCGCCGTCGGATCGTCCTCCGAACGCGGGTCCAGATTGAGCGAGGAGAAGACCCCGGTACTCTCGCCGCCGACCCGAGTGGTGAAAAGGACTCTGAACGGTCTCGGCAGCCGGGCTTCCAAAAGAGGAAACCCTTCCGTCTCGCGGACGACGATCCGAGACCGGGCCTCGGGATCGATCCGCTCCGCCAGCGCCGCTCTGAGGCGGCCGCCGCCTTGCTCAGCCGTCGAACCGATGGAACCGATGGCGCGTCCTTACCAGGTCACCGAGATTCGTCCCTGTCGCGGAGGAACTTCGGGATGTCGAGGATGTCCTCGTCCATCTCGAACGCATTGGCTTTCTGGGGGATGATGTCGGACAAACCCGGCGCCTCTCGGGGACCGGTGGTCTCCACCGACGATTCGATCTCCCTCTCGCGGGCCGCTGCACGCCCCTTGTCGAAACCGGTGGCGATGACGGTCACGCGTATGTGGTCGCCCAGCGACTCGTCGATGACCGCGCCGAATATGACGTTAGCGTCGGTGTCGGCCGCGTTGGAGATCACGCCCGCCGCCTCGTTGACCTCGAACAGGCCCATGTCGGGAGGACCGCTGATGTTGAGGAGGATACCGGTCGCGCCCTCGATCGACGACTCCAACAGCGGTGACGAAATGGCCGCTTTGGCCGCTTCGACTCCCCGGTTCTCCCCGCTGGCATAGCCGATCCCCATGAGGGCGGAGCCCGCGTCGCGCATGATGGTCCGCACATCGGCGAAATCGAGGTTTATGAGCCCCGGTACGGTTATGAGGTCCGTGATGCCCTGGACCCCCTGCCGGAGCACGTCGTCGGCCACCCTGAACGCCTCGATGATCGACGTGCGCTTCTCGACCACCTGGAGCAGACGGTCGTTGGGGATGATGATGATGGTATCCACCTTCTTGGACAACGCCTCGATGCCTGCTTCGGCTTGGCTCGCCCTTTTGCGCCCCTCGAACGTGAAGGGCTTCGTCACCACGCCTACCGTGAGCGCCCCCATCTCCCGGGCGATCTCCGCGATCACCGGTGCGCCCCCTGTGCCGGTGCCGCCCCCTTTGCCGGCCGTCACGAACACCATGTCGGCGCCCTTCAGTGTCTCCCGGATCTCATCCCGGCTCTCCTCCGCGGCCTGCCGCCCCACCTCCGGGTTCGCCCCTGCGCCGAGCCCCTTCGTGATCTTCCCACCGATGTGCAACTTCACGTCGGCATCGCACATCAACAACGCCTGCGCGTCGGTGTTGATGGCGATGAACTCCACCCCTTTCAGGCCTGCGTCCACCATGCGGTTGACCGCATTGGTGCCGCCGCCGCCTACGCCCACGACCTTGATGACCGCGATGTAGCCGGATCCCGTGTCGCTCATGGTATTCGGACCTCCAAAATCATCTGATCACAGGACCCCAACTCGACCCTTCGTCCAGCAGCCCTCGAGTGATACTTCATCCTGCGCTGAATACGCAACTGCATAGCCGATTCCTGCTGAAAGGCACGATACCACTTTCACCCAGCCTTGACAGCCACCCGCTCAGGCATCGTCGTCAGATCGATGTAGTCTATCTGCTTCCCGTCCCTCAAGTACTGCTCCATTATGCCTTTCGCCACCCTCAACTTGTACTCGAGGTTGGTGGGATCGCCCAGTCGCAGTTCCGGTCCGCCCTTCAGCGATACCACCACGGTCCCCCCCGCAGAGACCACGATGTGGTGCAGAACCGCCGACCCGTCTTCAGGAAAGCCGTCGGCGCCGACCAGGGCGACCACCGCCAGCGCCTCAACGATCATCGCCGGAGCGGTCTCTCCCGCCGCGGGGGCCAAGGCGCCCCGGTAGATTATCAGTGGCAATCCGGCGCCTCGTGGCGGGGTGACCTTCTCCAGGATCCGACCGTCACCGGTGATCAGCCACACTCCGCCATCCTGGACCTTCAGGCGAGCGACCGGCTCGTACTCCACCAAGCGGATGTCGAGGGTATCAGGGAAGCGACGGTATACCTCGGCCGAGCGGACATAGGGGAGGTCCAGTAGTCCCTCCTCGAGGGCTCCGGTCGAAAGGCTGAGCAGGCTCTTCCCGAGCGCCCCCGAGGCCAGACCGGCGATCTGCTCATCGCTGACGTGCTGCGTCACCGTAGCGGTCACCCGCTTGACCGCGAAGACGTCTGAGGAACGCAGCCATAGGAACGCTCCCACGGCCGCGAGCAGCAGAACGGCGACAAACACCAGACCCGCTCGCTGCCGGCCGCGCTGCCGGCTCACCGAGCGCCGCCGGTCACGGATCCTCTCATCCATCGGCCGCGGGCGACTCCCCAGGATCGGCGCCGGACGGCTCCCACGGGAAGGTAGCGCCCAGAAGCCGCACTTCGGGCTCCAGCGACACAGCGGCCGTCCGTTTGACTTCTTCTCGCATCAGGCTCATCAAGGCAAGCACATCCGCGGTCGTCGCGTCTCCCAGGTTCACCAGGAAGTTGGCATGGACCCTGGATATTTCGGCGCCGCCCCGGCGCACTCCTTTGAGGCCGGCGGCCTCGATCAGCCGGCCGGCTCCTCCCCCGCTCGGGTTCTTGAAGGCGCAGCCGAAGGTGCGAACGCCGCGGGGCTGCGCGCTCCGCCGCCGCCGGAGGATCGCCCGATGGCGCTCCAGGATGGTTGCCGTATCCCCGGGGGCAAGCCCGAAGCGCACCGCCACCACCACCGTACCGGCGGGCAGACGGCAGGACCGATAGTCCCACTCCAGGTCGGCAGCCCGGACCCACGACGCCCCCGCCGCGCCGGCCAGCTCGACCGCTTCCACGACCTCGGCCATCGAGCTTCTATACGCGCCGGCGTTCGTCGCCACCGCTCCACCCACCGAACCGGGGATCCCACAGGCGAATTCCAGCCCCGCGAGGCCCGCTTCGGCGGCGACCGCCGCGAAGCGGGCGAGCAGGGTGCCCGCCCCCACGGTCACGATCACTCTGTCCGGAGCGCACCCGTCGCCATCGGGCATCCCCTCGGCATAGTGGAAGGCGTCGTCCAGCTTCACGACCGCGCCCCTGTATCCCTCGTCGGCTACGAGAAGATCGGTCCCCGCCCCCAGACACACCCAAGGCACGGCATGTTCCTGGAGGATCTTGAGGGTGGCCACGACGGCAGGGGTATCGACCACGGTGACCAGCACGTCCGCCTTCCCTCCCGTCCCGATGGTCGTGAAGGGCGCGAGGGGTGCGTCCACCCAAAGGCGGGCGCCCTCGAGAGCGCGCAGCTCTCTGATCACGACTGGGGAGAGCGTCATCCCGGACCGACCGTCAAGCCGCGGCCAGAAAGCGCTCACCTACCCGGTGGACATCACCGGCACCCAGGGTGAGCACCAGGTCGCCGGGCGTCGTCATGCGCTCGAGATAGTCGACGACCGAGCCCAAGCGAGGGAGATAGACCACCGGGTGGTTCCTACTCAGACGGAGCATGTCGTCGACGATCAGCTTGCCGCTCACACCCGGCCGGGGGTCCTCGCGCGCGCCGTACACGTCGGTCACGACCACGACATCCGCTTCGAGGAGCGCCTCGGCGAACTCAGTGTGCAGGAATTCGGTGCGCGAATACAGGTGTGGCTGAAAGACCGCGATCACCCGTTTCCACTCTCCCTCCCTGGCCGCGCGCAGCGTGGCCCGCAACTCGGTGGGATGATGGGCATAGTCGTCGACCACCGTCACTCCCTCCCGTTCCCCCTTCAGCTCGAAGCGGCGCACAGCTCCGGTGAACGAGGTCAACGTCTGGGCGATCTGCCCGGCCGCCAGGTCGAGCTCGCTGAGGGTGGCGAAGCAGGCCAATGCGTTCAGCACGTTGTGGCGTCCGGGCACCTGGAGGGCGAGGGAGGCGAGCCGCTCTTCTCCGCGCCAGACGGTGAAGCTGCTCCCCGGATGTCCAGACACGACGTCCCGGGCCTGGTAGTCGGCGGTCGGAGCGAAGCCGTAGGAGCAGGCCCGGCAGGTGACACCGCCGGCCAGGGCCCCCAAACGCGGGTCCTCGGCGCAATGGATAAAGAGGCCGCGATCGGGTAGACGGCCCAGGAAGGTGCAAAAGACCCGTTCTACGTCTTCGACATGCAGGTAGTGACTGTGATGGTCGAGTTCCAGGTTGGTGACCACGGCCACTTCGGGCTTCAGAAAGAGAAGCGAGCCGTCCGATTCGTCGGCCTCGCAAACGACGAACTCCCCATCGCCATGCCGGGCGTTGGAGCCGAGGTCGTTCAGTTCGCCACCCACAAGGAAGGTGGGGTCGAGACCGGCGTCGACCAGTCCCCGGCTGATCATGCTGGTGGTCGTGGTCTTGCCGTGCGTGCCGCATACGGCGATCCCCCGGCCGGACTCCATGAGCCAGGCAAGGGCCTGCGCGCGTCTGACCACGGGGACTCCGCGGCGACGGGCTTCCTGAAGCTCCACATTGTGCGCCGGAATGGCCGACGAGATGACGACCACATCCGGATGGTCGAGATTGGTTGCCTTGTGACCGATGCGGACCGGCACACCGGCGTTCTCAAGCAGGGTCACGTACCGGGAAGGCTTGAGATCGGAGCCGGTGACGTGGTAGCCGCGCCTGTGGAGCACCAAGGCGATACCGCTCATGCCCGCGCCCCCGATCCCGATGAAATGCAGACTGCGTACCGCCTCAGGCGTCGCGGGCGGCCCGGTGTCGGTCAATTGTTCAGTCATGGGGTCTCCCTGCTGACGAGGCGACCAATTCTACCACGACGTCGGCGATGCGGTCGGCGGCGTCCGGTCTGGCTAGGGCAAGGGCCGCCCGGCGCATGCGGACGTTCACCCCCGGGTCGAGGAGGGTCGCCACGGCCTCCGAAAGGCGTCTTGCGTCGAGTTCCGCGTCGGCCACCATCAGCGCCGCCCCCGCCTCCACCACCGTGCGGGCGTTGACGGTCTGATGGTCCCCCGCCGCCAGCGGGTAGGGGACCAAGAGGGAGGGGATCCCCCGGGCCAGGACCTCCGCCACCGATCCCCCCGCCCGGGCCACCACCGCGTCCGCGGCGGCCAGAGCCAGGGGAAAGTCATCAAGGAAGGGATGGGCCTGGTAAAGCGGATTGGCATCGGGACCCTTCAGAGCGGCGGCCACCTGCTCGTACTCCCGTTCTCCGGTCACATGGACGACCTGGAAGGGCGTGCGGACGTGGGCGAAGGCGTCCACTGTCACGCGGTTGAGGGTGTGTGAGCCCAGGCTTCCGCCGAAGACCAGCAGTACGGGTTTGTCAGGGTGCAGACCGAAACGGGCCCACCCTTCCTCACGGGTCGCCGCGAGCAGAGCGGGCCGCAACGGCCTCCCTGTGTACACGTACTTGTCCCCCGTCCGTCTGGGATCGGGGAACGAGAGGCAGACCTTGTCCACCAACCAGCTGAGGATGCGGTTGGTCCATCCCATGTACGAATCCATCTCCACGGCCACAGCAGGTATCCTGCGGACGGCGGCCTCGGCCACGATGGGACCGGACGCATATGCTCCCACCCCCACCACGCAGTCGGGACGGAAAGCACGCAACAGACGCCAAGCGTCCACACCCGCCACAGGAATGGACCCGAGCGTGTGGAGGGTGGAGAGTCCCAACCGGCGCGTGAACCCGCGGATACGGACCACTGAGAAGGGATAACCGGCGCGGGGGACAAGCCGTCTCTCCATCCCCCGGTCGGTCCCGCAGAACCCCACCTCGTGGCCCCTCTTCGTCAGCACGTCAGCGAGCGCCAGGGCGGGGACCACGTGCCCGGCCGTCCCGCCGCCCGCGATCAATATCCGCGACATTCTCACACCTCGTTGCAGAAGACGCCGCCCGTGCGGGCGCCCGCCGGGCGACCGCCAAGATCAGGCCGACGGCCGCCAGCATCACCAAAAGACAGCTGCGACCGTAACTGATGAAGGGGAGCGGCACTCCGGTCAACGGCATCGCCCCGATGACGCCGCCGATGTTGACGACCGCCTGCAGGATGACAAGCATCCCACATCCGGCGATCAGATACTTGCCCATGGGATCGGTACAGCGTCGAGCCAGCTGCCAACAGGCCAGGGCGAACAGTCCAAACAGCACCAGCACCAGTCCCGTGCCCACAAGACCGAACTCCTCCCCCAGTATGCTGAAGATCATGTCGGTGTGCGCCTCGGGGAGATACTGGAACTTCTGGATGCTCTCCCCCGGTCCTACTCCGAACCATCCGCCCCTTCCGAGCGCGACGAGCGACTGCCACAGTTGATAGCTGTCGCCGAGCGGGTCCGCCGATGGGTCAAGGAACGACAAGATGCGGGCTTTGCGCTCACTGCTCGAGAACACGACGGCGGCGGCCACGGCTGCAGACGCTCCGGACACCGCCAACCAGTGACTCCGTTTCATGCCGGCGAGCCAGAGGATGCCCAGCAGCAGCCCAGCGATGATGATGGCCGTCCCCAGGTCTCCCTCGAGCACCACCAGTCCACACATAGCGGCCGCGACCATCCCGAACGGCCACACGTACGACCCGAAGTCGCCTGTTCGCACCCTTCTCACAGAGAGGAGATGGGCCCCGGCCATCACCACCGCCAGCTTGGCGACTTCCGACGGCTGGATGGTGAGGGGACCAAGCTTGAGCCAACTGGACGAGCCTCCCTCGCTGTGGCCGAGCCCCGGGACATGGACCAAGAGCAGCAGGACCGCCGACACGGCCAGGAACATCACCGACGGCGCCCGCAGTCTGGAATAGTCGACCCGGCTCAGCCCCACCAGGGCGACCAGCCCGATCCCCGCGGCGATCGCCTGCGGACGCACGTAGACGAACTTGTCGCCCCCGTGGAGTGCTTCGGCCATCGAGACGGAGAGCACCATGCAGATGCCCGCCGTCAGCAGGAGCAGTGTCGTGATCCACACCAAGTGGTATGAGGCCGGAGCGGCATCCTTGAGGGTGGTGGAGTGGGAGACGCGCCGTCTGCTCCCTCGAGACGCAGCGGGGCTACGCTCCGGCCCGACCCGTTCCGTGCGGACGGCGGCCGGGCTCATGACTGCTCCTCGGCCAGACGGGCGACCAGCTCTCTGAAGTGGGCGCCCCGCTCTTCGAAGCCGGAGTATTGATCGAAACTGGCGCAGGCGGGGGCCAGCAGCACGACATCGCCGGGCCCGGCGGTCCGGGCTGCCGCCCGGACGGCCCTCTCCAAGTCACCGCAAAGCCTGACCTCCGGCACCCCCGGCACGTTCTCAGTGATGCGCACCTCGGCAAAGGCCTGCTCGATCAGAGGAGTGGCCTCACCGATCAGGTAGACCGCCCTGCAGCCGTGGGCGCAAGCCCGGGCTACCGGGCGGTAATCAGAGCCCTTGTCCCGGCCTCCCAGGATGAGATGCGTGTTCTCCGGATAGGCGCTCAAGGCGGTGAGCGTCGCCTCCACGTTGGTAGCTTTGCTGTCGTTGACATACGTCACCCCGCCGACCATTCCTGCCGTCTCGAGCCGGTGTGCGACTCCGGCGAAGGTCCGCAGGCCTTCGGCCACGGCCTCCCTATCGACACCGCGGGCGAGGGCGGCGGTGCCCGCCGCCAGGCAGTTCTCCAGATTGTGCGTACCGGGAAGGCGGATGTCGTTCACCGGTAGGAGGGGCTCTCCCTCGAGGAACATCCGGCCTCCTTCGACCCAGGAGCAGAGCGGCGGCCTCCCTCCCCGAGGGCGCGCGGCGCCGGCACCGGCGCCTGCTCCGGCCGCGCCCGGCCCGCGCGCGCCGGACCGGCTTCCATCGGACCCCCGGGCCGAGAACAACGCCACCCGGGGGCCGCCGGGCCGCGCGGCAAGTTCACGCCCCACCGCCTCTACCGCCGGATCGGCCGCGTTCAGAACCGCAACGTCCTCCCCGCGCTGGTTGGCGAAGAGCTTGGCTTTGCAGGCCAGGTAGCGTTCTAAGGTCCCGTGCCGGTCCAGGTGGTCGGGCGTGAGGTTGAGAAAGACGCCCACCACCGGCCGGAACGCGTGGACATCCTCGAGCTGGAAGCTCGAGGCCTCGACCACCAGCTCTTCACCCGCCGCCGTCTCGTCCGCGGCGGAGGTCACGGCCACTCCGATGTTGCCCAGCACGCGCGCCGGCCGCCCCGCGGTCTCGAAGAGATGGCCGAGCAGGGCGGTGGTCGTCGTCTTCCCATTGGTGCCGGTGATGGCGTCAAAGGGGTTGGGGATCAGCACCCACGCCAGCTCCAGCTCGCTCCATACAGGCACGTCCCGGGCCCGCGCGAGAACCACCGGCTCCGCTTCGCCGGGGACGCCCGGGCTCTTCACCACCAGGTCCGGCGCCGGCCAATCGCCGGCCAGAGACCCCTCGGACACGAACCGGGCCCCAGCGTCGAGCGCCTGCCGCAGACCGGGAACCGATCCCTCATCACGACGGTCGCTCACGGTGACATCGAACCCCAGCCGGGCCAGGGCCGTCGAAGCACCGACCCCCGAACGGCCGGCCCCCAAGACCAGCACCCGCCGGACTCCAGGCGGCAGACCTGCGCCTCCCCGCGCGAGAGATGACGACGCGTCCACTCGGCGCCCTCGTTCAGCCGGCCGGTAGCCGGGTGTTGCTGAGGTAGTAGAGGGCGAACCCTGCTCCGGCCAGGATGGCGGCGATGAGCCAGAAGCGGATGATGATCTTCGTCTCCGACCAGCCTTTGAGCTCGAAATGGTGATGGATGGGGGCCATGAGGAACACGCGCCTGTGGAACACACGGAAACTCAGGACCTGGATCATGACGCTCAAGGCTTCGACCACGAAGAGACCGCCGATGAGCAGGGAAAGTATCTCCATGTTGGTCACCACGGCCATGCCCGCCACCGCCCCTCCGATGGCCAGCGACCCGGTGTCGCCCATGAAGACGGTGGCCGGATGAGCGTTGTACCAGAGGAACCCGACCGAGGCTCCCATCAGACAGGCGGCGAACATGGCCATTTCGGTCTTGCCCTGCAAAAAGGCCACTCCCGAGTAGGCCAACAGCGCCACCGCCCCTGCACCGGCCGCCAGACCGTCCAGCCCGTCGGTCAGGTTCACCGCGTTCGAGAAGCCTGCGATGAGTAGGAAGGCGAAGGGGTAATAGAGCCAGCCGATATCCACTCCCTCGCGGAGGAACGGTACCGCCAGTCTCGTGTCGACCCCTCCGTACCGGACCGCGATGAACAAGGCCACCGCGACCAACGGTATCTGCATCAGGAGCTTGGTCCGCGCGCTCAGGCCCAGGGACCGCTGCCTCCGCTGGCCGATGAGGTCGTCCAGGAACCCGATGAGACCGGAGCCGAGCGTGAGCAAGACCACGACCAGACTCGGGACCGTCTTGGTGGCGAAGATGAGGTAGGGGATGAGCGCGGCCACCAGGATCAGGACGCCGCCCATGGTAGGGGTCCCCTGCTTGGCGTTATGACGCTCAGGGGAGAGATCCCGGATGTTCTGCCCGATGCCCCGCCGCTGGAGCCACCGGATGAATCGCGGTCCCGCCGCGATCCCGATGACCACCGCCAGTAGCGTGGCCGCCATCAACTTCAGCACGGCTTCATCTCCTCAGGCTCATCAGCGCCTTCGCCTCCGGACGAGCCGGAAGGCGCCCACCTCCCGGCCTCCGCCAGAGCGGCCACCCGGTCGACCATGCCCTCCAGCTTCACACCCCGTGAGGCCTTGAACAGGACCACATCGCCGGGCCGAAGACCGACCTCCACTGAAGAGCTTTCTTCGGACGAGCCCACATGTCCTGCAGTCCGCCGTCGCGCCCGTCCCGGCGCGCCCTCTGCCCGTGCCCGGAAGCCGTCCACGATGACGGCAGCCCGCGCTCCTACTCCCCACAGCGCCTGCACTCCCAGGTCGGCCGCGTACTCCCCCACCTCCCGGTGGTACGCCTCGGATCGCGGACCCAGTTCCAACATGTCGCCCAGTACCGCCACCGGCCGCCAATCGTTCTCCGCCGCAAGCCGCACCAGATCGTCCAGCGCCGCCCGTACGGCCGCCGGATTGGCGTTGTACGTGTCATCGACCAGCACGATCCCCGGGAAGCGCAACACCTCGCCCCTTCCCCCGCCGAACCGCACGTCCGCGATCGCCTCCACACACCCGTCCACCGGCAGGCCCGCCGCATAGCACGCCGCCGCCGCTGCGACGATGTTCTCCAGCCTGTAGGCCGGCAGGTCAAAAGTCTCTACCTCAGCCTCACCCCCGGGCCACCGCAGCGCGACTGCGCATCCTGCCGCTTCCCGCCGCCGTTCAAACCAGGCTTCGACGTCGGCCGCGCCCTCGGCCGCGTCCATCTGGGGACGGGCGCTGAAGCGCACTACCTTGCATCCACGACCCACCAGATATGGCCCTAACACCGCGCAGTCCGCCGGGACGACCATCGCACCGCCGCTCTTCACTTCCTCGATGAGCTCAGCCTTAGCTTCAGCTACAGCCTGTAGGCTACCTAGAAGCTCAAGGTGGACTGGATGCACGCTGGTGATGACGCCGATATCCGGTTCGGCTACGCGTGCCAGCGTCCTGATCTGCCCTCGCCCCCGCATGCCCATCTCGACGATCACCACTTCGGTCTCCGGCTTGATCGCAAGCAGCGTGAGAGGGACACCGACCTCGTTGTTCTGGTTGGCCGCCGTAGCCACCGTGCGACGGACCCGGCCGGCCATGGCGGCCAGCACGTCTTTCGTGCCGGTCTTTCCCACACTACCCGTGATGGCGAAGACCAGAGCCGAGGACTTCCGTCGCACGGCTCGAGCCAAGGCCCCCAACGCCTGGAGCGTGTCGTCGACCCGGTAGAGGGGGCGCTCCGCCTCGATCGTCCGGTCTCCCCAGGCGCGCTTCTCGACGACGGCTCCCGCTGCGCCCGCGGCGAAGGCGGCCTCGACGAAGTCATGACCGTCGAACCGTTCTCCCCGCAGAGCCACGAAGAGATCGCCGGACTTGAGAGACCGGCTGTCGATCGCCACTCCGACGACCGGAAAGGCGAGCGGCTCGAGGCCGAGTGCGCGCCCCGCTTCTTCCGCCGAAAGGGGGATCATCGACGCTCCGCCAGCAGATCGCCCAGGGCCTCGCGGGCCACCTGGCGATCGTCAAAAGGCACCGTCTCGGTGGCGAACTCCTGACCTGATTCGTGCCCTTTGCCGAGGATCATTACGACATCGCCCGCCGCAGCCGCTCTGAGGGCCGTCAAGATGGCCGACCTGCGGTCGGGCTGCACAGTCACGTCGGCCGGGGACTCAAGCCCTGCCACGATATCGGCGATTATCGCCGAAGGGTCCTCAGTCCGGGGATTATCCGAGGTTATGACCACCAGGTCGGCGGCCTTCTCGGCCTCTCTGCCCATGAGCGGCCGTTTGGTCTTGTCACGGTCGCCGCCGCAACCGAGCACGGCTATCAACTTTCCCTCAGTGATGCCCCGGGCCGTTTTCAGCACGTTGGCCACCGAGTCGGGAGTGTGGGCGTAGTCGACCAGCACGGTGAAGTCCTGCCCCGCATCCACGGATTCCATGCGGCCCGGCACCCCGCCGAAGTCCGCCACCGCCGCCAGCATCTGCTCCAGGTCGAGTCCCAATGCCAGCCCGATCCCCAGTGCGGTGAGAACGTTGGCCACGTTGAAGGCCCCCACCAGCCGCGTGAAGACCTCGACGCGCGCCTCCGCGGCGGCCGGGGCCGCGCCGGAGGCGCCGGCTCGGCCGGCCGGGTCGGCGGCCACCGCGCCGCCGCGCGCGACGCCACCCCGCTTACTCTGCCGAGCGTACGCGAGGGCCTTGCCCCGAAGGATCAGGGTACCGCGGGTGCCCCCGGCCCGCATGGAATACTCGCTCCATTGGAGGTCGGCCGGGCCCCAATCGGGGACCACCGGCACAGTCGAAAGACTGAGCACCCGCTCCGGGGCGCATTGCTGGGCCAACCGTCTCCCGAAAGGATCGTCGACGTTGATGACCGCCATGGTGCTCTCAGGCGCGAACTCGGCATCGAGGAAGAGCCGTGTCTTCGCGGCGAAGTAGTCCTCGAGGCTCTTGTGATAGTCGAGGTGGTCCTGGGTGAGATTCGTGAACGCCACCGTCCGGAACCGGGTGCCTCTGGCCCGGCCCAAGTCCAGAGCATGTGAGGAGACCTCCATCACCGCGGCCTTGTCTCCGGCCGCCAACATCCCGGCAAGGTCACGCTGGATATCCAGGGCCTCAGGAGTGGTGCGGCCGGCCGGGAGAGTCCTGCCCCCGATCCGCCGTTCCACAGTGCCCAGAAGCCCGGCCGGCAGACCGGCCCGGTCGAGCAGATGCGCTGAAAGAAAAGCCGAGGTGGTCTTGCCGTTGGTGCCGGTGATGCCGACGGTCACGAGCTTCGAACTGGGATGGCCGTAGAAAGCCGCCGCCACCGGTCCCATGGCCGCCCGTACGGAGGGGACCACGACCTGGGCCACCGGCAGGTCGAGCAGACGTTCGACGCAGACAGCGACCGCCCCCCGAGCGACGGCGGCGGCCGCGAAATCATGCCCGTCACGCGCGAAGCCGGGTACGCAGAAGAAAAGACAGCCGGGCCCGGCCTGGTCGCTCCGGTAAGCGAGTGAATCGATGGCGACATCCGCCGCGCCCGCCAGGCGCCGATCCTCGACACCGGCGAAAAGGTCACTGAGTCTCACGCCGGGGGATTCTATCATCAGCCGGGTCTCTCGGCCTGCCGGGACGACCGCCCACGGACCTAGCGGCCGGCTGTGGGCGGGATGCCCAGGCGCTTGAGGGCGAAGTCCGCGATCTTGGCGAAAGCAGGCGCGGCCACATAGGAACCCAGGTGTTCAGTGGCCGGGTCATCGACTGTGACCAGGATCACCAGGCGCGGGCCGTCGGCGGGGACCATCCCTACGAACGAGGCGACGTACCGGTCGTCGTAGTAGCCGCCGCCGTCCTTGACCTTCTGAGCGGTGCCCGTTTTGCCGGCCACCTCGTAGCCTTCGACCTGGGCCAGTCTGCCGGTCCCATCGGCGACCGTCACGGTCAGCATCTCCCGCAGTTCGGCCGCCACCACCTCGCTGACCACCCGTCGACTCCAAGGGTCGACCCGGTCTTGGACAAGATGAGGCTGCACCATCAGACCGTCGTTCGCTATCGCCGCGTAGGCGGCAGCAAGCTGCAAAGGCGTGACGGCGATCCCCTGGCCGATGGGCACGTTGGCGATGGTGGTCCCGTACCACTGCTCGGGAGGCCGCATCTGCCCGTCGACCTCCCCGGGGAAATCGACGCCGGTCTCGTGAGTGAAGCCGAACTTCTCGATCATCTCGATCAGACGGGTCTTGCCCACTTCCTGCCCTAGTCTCACCGCGCCCACGTTAGAAGACTGCGAGAGGATCTCGGTCACGGTCAGCTCACGCACTTCGGGGATGTTTTCGTGAGCCTCGTGGATGGTGACGTCGTAGACGGTTATCTCCCTGCCCAGTTCGAACGTCGTCTCGGGAGTGACCACTCCGGCCTCCAATGCCGCCGCGGTGACCACCATCTTGAAGGTCGACCCGGGCTCGTATTGATCGGTCACCACCATATTGCGGCGGTCGCTCTCTTCGATGGCATCGGAGGCGTAGTCGTTGGCGTCGAAGATGGGGGTGTTGGCCATGGCGAGGATCTCGCCGGTGCCGGGGTCGAGCACTACCGCGCAGGCCTTGGCGGCCTGGAACTCCTCCACCACCTCAGTGAGCACCCGCTCGGTCTCATACTGGATATCGGCGTCGACCGTGAGGGTGATGGACGTGCCCGGCTCGGCTTCCCTGACCGACACGGTCTCCAAGCGATTGCCGTCGAGGTCGTTGACGACCTGCAACTCCCCGGGCCTGCCGGCCAGCACATCCTCGTACTCCAACTCCAGCCCGGCCAGGCCTTTGTCTTCGTCCCCGCCCACCAGTCCCAACAACTGGGGAGCAAGGGCGCCTTTGGGATACACCCGCTTGACTTCCAAGCACACGCCCACCCCGCTGATATCGAGCTCTTTCACCGCATAGCCGACGGACTGCTCGACCTTGCGGGCCAGGTATCTGAATCCCGAGTCGCTGGTCAGTTTCGCGAATAGTCCCTCCTCTGAAAGCCCAAGGATGGGCGCCAACTGCTTCGCCGCCGCGGCGGGGTCCTCCACCTGCTGGGGATTCGCGTACACGCTGGCCATGGTCCGAGACACGGCCAGAGACTCTCCCCTGCGATCGTAGATGGCGCCCCGAGGCGCTTCCAGGGCGATGGTGCTGACGGATTGGCCTTCGCCCTTCTTCTCCAAGTCAGGAGCCGCGACTACCTGTATGTAGAAGGTCCGGCTGAAGAGCGCGACCAAGAAGACCACGGCCACGCCCATGAAGAGGGCCAGACGCTTGTTGGTCCGGCCCACGGTCACCGACCGGCGACTGTCGTGTCACCCTCCAATGCCACCGCTCCCCTTCCCACTTGCATGTAGTAGACAGAGACGGCCGGCACAAGCCCGAGTTCAGCCGCCTGCTCCGCGACCCTCTCGGGTGAGGAAAGGGCGGATACTTGAGCGAAAA
Source organism: Actinomycetes bacterium (assembly GCA_021372435.1). Classification (GTDB taxonomy): domain Bacteria; phylum Actinomycetota; class Thermoleophilia; order RBG-16-64-13; family RBG-16-64-13; genus RBG-16-64-13. The sequence continues at coordinate 20,325 of JAJFUK010000110.1, forward strand.
GGGCGGACGTGGCCGCGGTCAGTTCCTGCTTCTGAGACTCGAGCTGCCCCGCCCTCGCTTCAAGACCCGTTGCCGCAGAGCTGACCAGGACGGGAGCGATGATCAGCGCGCCCAACAGGACGGCCACGAAAGCCAAGACCAGCAGAGCCATGCCCCAACGTGGTCTGCGTCTGGTGACGATCTTGAGCTCAGGTAGAGCCTCGCCTCTCTCGACCTCAGGGTTGGGCTGAGGAAGACGGGCGGTCGCCTCGCGGCCGTAGTACCGTGTGGAGCGTATGCGGGCGGCCACCCGCGCCCGGCTACGCATCGCAGCGGCCGAAGGAGTAAGATCCCGCTCCCACGCGTCAATCCAGGCGCTGCGAGAGGCCGTAGGCATCACAGCCTCCGCAATGCGCGCAGTTTGGCCGAGCTCGAGCGAGGATTGGATTCGACCTCTCGCCGGCTCGGGGTCACAGCCTTCGACCTTAGGAGTTCTCCGGTCGGTTTCTTCCCACACACGCAGATGGGAAACGCCGGTGGACAGGTGCACGGTCGCACCTTGCCGGCAAAGAACTCCTTCACTATGCGGTCTTCCAGTGAATGGAAGCTGATGACGGCCAGGATCCCACCCGGTTTCAGAAGGGCAAAGGCCTCGGGCAGAGCCCGCCGCAGGCTGTCCAGCTCGTCGTTCACCTCGATGCGCAGGGCCTGAAAGACCCTCTTGGCGGGGTTGCCGGCCCCGAAACGGGCGGGCGTGGGGATGGCGCACTTTATGGTCTCGACCAGCTCCGCCGTGCGGGAGTAGGCTCCTCTCGCCCTCCGCAGAACGATCGCATGCGCGATCCGCCGGGAATAGCGTTCCTCGCCGTAGCGCCCGAACAGATCGGCCAGGGCGGCTTCGGACCAGGTATTGACGATGTCGGCAGCCGTGACCGGCGCGGTCGGATCCATCCGCATATCAAGGGGTGCGTCGTAGTTGTACGAGAACCCTCGCTCCGGCGTGTCGATTTGCATGCTACTCACCCCCAGGTCCATGTAGACATGGGTGGCACGAAAACCCTTGTCGACCAGCTCGCCCAGCGAATCGGCGAAGTTGCCCAGATAGAAGCGGGAACGACAGCGAAAGCTGGGCCTGAGGCTGATGTAGTAGTCCTGGGCCACCGGATCTTGGTCGCAGGCGACCAGGATGCCGTCGGGACCAAGTCCGGCCGCAACGGCTTCCGCGTGTCCGCCGGCCCCGAACGTGCAATCGACTACTCGAGAGTAGGGGCGCACCTCGAGCAGTTGAAGGAGTTCTTTCGTCAGGACCGGAACGTGAGCCATGGCCATCTCCGTGACGAATGAGGCCGCCGCGCTAGGCATCTCCGCGCCTCCTTCTCGCTTTCAACGCCGCGTAGGTCTCCGGGTTCCAGATCTCTAGGTGAGTGCGGTTTCCGATTATCTTGACCTTGCCCGACAACCCGAGCTCTTTAATCCGCTGGGAAGGGATGAGAACGCGCCCCTGCCGGTCCGGCTCCACCGGGTCCAGGCTCTCGTAGATGGAGCGCGCCCGCCAGCTGTCCTCCTCGTTCTCAAAGACGTTCAGGGGCTCGATGTACTTGGCGTCGAACTCGTCCCAGGAGTCAGGGTGGTATACCCGCACGCACGGCTCGTTGTCCTGGAACCGCACGAGCACGGCGCCCCTCTGGAAATACTCGCGATACCGGGCAGGCAGGGTGATGCGTCCCTTGGGATCGAGGGTGTGATCGAACTCCCCTGCGAGCAATACTCGTTGCATGCGACCACTTTAGACCAAAATCTTCCCTAATGCAATACTTTTGTTCCATTCCCTCCCACCACGTCTACTCAAGAGCCCCAAACCCGTCTATTTCCCCGGTCTTGCCGAGTAGCGCGGATATCTCTGCGCCCGCGAGCCGTCGTCCGTTTCTGCATAATTGATTGCTTGTCTTAGCTAGTGCAGCGATGATTGCATGCGACCTGGGAGCGCGACGCTCACCAGTCGAGACCCGCGCCCGCGAAACCGGGATCCGGACCCGCCCGCCGTCCCCGAACAGGGCTCAGAGCCGCCGGAGCGGAGCGTATTCGAGCAGCAACCGTTTCTGCTCGCCGGAATCGGAGAAGAAGACCCGCACGATCCCGCCGGGCTCCACACCCAGCACCACCCCTTCTCCGAACTTGGCATGCACGACCTTGTCGCCCGGGGCGAACCCGGCCACCGCCGGAGCACCGGCCGCCCCCCTGGGTACCGTAGGCCGGCCGCTTGAGTCGGACTCGGGCCGGAGCCCGCGTCCCGCCTTCGTCAGGTACGGCTCGTGTCTCGTGCGCCCCTGCGGGGCGGAGACCGACGTTTCCCGGTACTCGATCAACCGGCTCGGTATCTCTCTCAGGAAACGACTCGGCAGCTTGTACCCGCTCCCTCCATGGAGAGAGCGGCTGCGCGCGTGCGACAGGTATACACGATCCTTCGCCCGAGTGATGCCGACGTAGCAAAGACGCCGCTCCTCCTCCAGGCGCTGCTCGTCCAACGACCGGGAGTGCGGGAACAGACCCTCCTCCATCCCGGTGATGAAGACCACGGGGAATTCCAGCCCTTTGGCGTTGTGAAGGGTCATCAGCGTAACGACCGGCCGTCCCTCCTCCAAACTGTCGATGTCGGCGTAAAGGCTGATCTCCTGGAGGAAATCGTCGAGGGTACCATCGGGATCCATGCGGTCGAACTCCTCGGCCACTGCGACGAACTCCTGCAGGTTCTCCAAGCGGCCCTCGGCCTCGAGCGTCCGTTCGGCCTTGAGGGCCTCCGCCATTCCGCTCTCCTCCAGGACCCGGCGCACCAACGCGGCGACCGAGCCCTTACTCTGAGCCGCTTCCGCCCAGGAAACGAAGCTCTCGCCCAGGCTCGCGCAACCCCGGGCCGCCCCGCCGGTCAGACCGGCCACTTCCGAGACGTGGAGCAGGGCTTCTCTCAGCGGCATCTCTTGCGAAGCCGCGTAGTTCTGCAGTCGCCCGATGGCGACATCGCCCAGTCCGCGCCGAGGCGTGTTCACGACACGCAGGAGCGACAGATCATCGGCGGCGTTCATCGTCACGCGCAGGTACGCGAGCAGGTCTTTGATCTCGGTCCGCTGGTAGAACTTCGTCCCTCCGATCACCCGGTAGGCGACCCCTTGGCGCACCAGCATGTCTTCCAGCACCCGCGACTGCGCGTTCACCCTGTAGAAGACGGCGATGTCGGAGGCCGGGCGATGGCGCAGCAGGTCGACGATCTCTTCGCAGACGAGTCGCGCTTCTTCGTGCTCGTCACGGCACTCGAACACCACTACCGGTTCCCCCGACCCCCTCTCGCTCCATAGGTTCTTGGGCTTGCGACCGCGATTGTGGGCGACGAGCGCGTTCGCGGCATCCAGTATCGTGGTCGACGAACGGTAGTTCTGCTCGAGCTTGATCACCCTGGCATCGGGAAAATCATCCTCGAAGCTGAGTATGTTGCGGATGTCGGCGCCCCGCCACGAGTAGACCGACTGATCATCGTCGCCGACCACTGTGACCTGCCGGTGTTCCTCGGTCAACAGCTTGACCAAAAGGTACTGTGCCCGGTTGGTGTCCTGATACTCGTCCACCAGGACGTGACGGAACTGGTCCCGATAGTATTCGAGGCGTTGGGGGAAGAGCCGGAGGACGTCGACCATCCGCATGAGGAGGTCGTCGAAGTCCAGGGCGTTCTGCTCCAGCAGGCGGGTCTGGTAGCGCCGGTAGACTTGAGCAGCCACGTCGAGATAGTCCGACAGACCGCCCCCTGCCCGCTCATCGTGCCAAGGATCGCCTCCCCGGTCTGCCCGGCGGCCGAACTCGTCCACGTCGATGAGCCTGTTCTTGGCATCGGAGATAAGGCTCTGCACCCCCCGGGGCGGAAAACGCTTGGGGTCGAGGCGAAGGTCCTCCAGGCAGTGCTTGACGAGCCGGGTCGAGTCGTCCTCATCGTAGATGGTGAAGTTGGAGCGGTATCCGAGCAGAGGAGCGTCCTGGCGTAACATGCGGGCGCACGCCGAGTGGAAGGTGCAGACCCACATCCACCCGGAGACAGGTCCCAGGAGCCCGGCCACCCGGGCCTTCATCTCCCCGGCCGCCTTGTTGGTGAAAGTGATGGCCAAGGTCTGGTGCGGTCGCACCTGCCCGCTTCGTATGAGGTGGGCAAGACGGTAGGTCAGCACCCGGGTCTTGCCGGAGCCCGCGCCGGCCAGCACGAGCAGCGGCCCTCCGCAGTGGAAGACCGCCTCGCGTTGCCGCTCGTTCAGGTCTTCGACCGGCCGGGCCACGCCCGCGTCAGCGGCCGGGCGCGTCATAGAGCCGTATGGAGCCGCAGGGAGTCACAGCGCGCCCCGACGGCCGGGAGACACCGCTTTTAGGCACCGCTGCGCGCGAGGACCAAGGGGCTCGGCCCTTCGCGACCCCGGGCCCGTCGCCCGCGGCTCTTCAGACTCACTCTGCCATCGCATCACTCCACCCACCGAACACTTCATGGGCCGGACACCTCATGGCCTCAGACACGGATCACCCGCCGGCCGGCGCCTGGGTCGCGGAGACCTCGAGACCGACCGCGTGCCGTCCTTTGCGCCGCACCACGCGCTCAGGTCTCCTCCCGGCCGGCGGCGGGCGGAAAGACCTCGTTGAGGCTCCCGCTTCTGAAACCGCTCAGGTCGAGGGTCACATACAGATACCCCAACTCGCGTAGGCGCTTAACGATAGCACGCCGGACGGATTCGTCGGCGGCACGGGATATCTCGGGTCCGGGCACCTCGATACGGGCGACGTCTCCGTGGTGGCGCAGTCGCACTGCGGAGAACCCCAGGGTCCGTAGGAAACGTTCCCCCTCAGCCACCACTTGGAGCTTAGCCGCCGTGATCGGCTCACCGTAGGGGAACCGGCTGGCCAGACAGGGCGACGCAGGCAGGTCCCAGTTGGTCAGCGCCGATCGGCGGGCCAGCTCACGCACCTCGGCCTTCCCGATGCCGGCTTCAGCCAGAGGACTGCGGACTCCCAGCGCCGCCGCCGCCCGCATGCCCGGCCGGTAATCGGCCCCGTCATCACGGTTCACTCCGTCGACTACCGTGGCCATGCCTTCCGCCGCGGCCAGCTCGACCAGCATGCCGTACATCTCACTGCGGCAGAGGAAACAACGCTCCGGAGGGTTGGTGGCAAAGCCGGGGATGGCCAGCTCGTTGGTGCGGATGACGAGGTGACGGACCCCCAGCCGGGCGGCGGCTGCGCGCGCCGCCTCCAGTTCCTCCGCCGTGTGCACGTCGCCGTGGGCCGTGACGGCCAGGATAGCCTGCGGCCCCACTTCATCGAGTGCCAGCTTCAGCAGCAGGGTGGAATCGACGCCCCCTGAGAACGCGACCAGAAGGGGGGCCGCCTCCCGCAGGAGGGTGCGGAGCCGCTCTACTCTGTCTGCGAGACCGTCCATAAGGATCGGGCCGCCGCCACACCGCAGCACAGGCAGCCGGCATCACGAGGCACTTCGAGCCTATCCATGGTGAGATCCCAGACGTCTACCACGAGCAACCCCTGGTTCCTCGCGGCCGGATCTACCACCAGCTTGATCGCCTCGCCCGCTTCTACGCTGCCGATGACGGCCACCACCGTGTTCAACACCCCCGCCGTCGCCGCGGTCGGGGAGTGGTCGGGAGAAGGGAGATCCCGGACCAGGCAGCGCAGACAGGGACCTTCGCCGGGTACGATGGTCATCGACATGCCACTGGTCCGGATGACGCCCCCATACACCCAAGGCATCCCCCGCGCGACGGCATAGTCGTTGATGACGAACCGGGTGGGGAAGTTGTCGGTGCCGTCCACCAGGAGGTCCAAATCGTCCGCGAAACCGGGCAGGTTGCCCTGATCTATGGTGGTCACCACCGGTTCGACCGTCACCTGGCTGTTGGCCTTCTTCAAGAAGGCGGCCGCAGCCTCCGCCTTGGGGACACGACGGGCCACGTCATCCTCGGTGAAGAGGATCTGCCGGTGGAGGTTCTCAAGATCGGGGCAATCCCTGTCGACGATGCGCACAAGGCCTACGCCTGCGCGGACCAAATGGGTGCAGATCACGCACCCCAATGCGCCACAGCCGACCAGGCCGACCCGCGCTCGGGCCAGTTTCTCCTGCCCGTCTCGACCGATCTGCGGGACCAGCATCTGTCTGCGATAGCGCTCGAGAGGATCGCCGGCGCTCACAGTCCCCTCCTACCCGGCGGGCTTGGTGGCGGTCGTGGCCGGCGGTATGTAGTCCTTCCCAATGACGACGATGATGTACCCGGGCTTGAGCGTCTCATCCACCTCGATGGCACCGACTCCGAGAAGAGCGCGCACCCGCCCACCCAGGTCCGCTACGTCAGGAGCCACCTGGATGCGCGTCCGCTCCACATCGGGGAAATCCGCTGAATTGCCGGCAGGCAGCATGATATACCCCAAGGGCGCGAGGACTTCGCCGGCCTCTTGCGCGATCCCTACTACTCCCGAACCGTTCTGCACCTGAAGGGTCACGTTCACCTCCGCTGACCTTCCGGCCAGAGCAGCCTTGGCGGCCTCCACGTCCGGTTCCACGTACTTGAAACCGACGCCTTCCACCAGCCTGCCGCTGAGCTCAGCCGCCATCCATCCGCCTCCCGGCACCGCGGCGACCAGATCGCCCATCACCTCACGGAACTCGTCGGCGTCGCCCTCCAGCGCGAGGCCGGCCCACAAGTTCTCGTCGGTCTCCGGAGCATCCCCGCCGGCGAGCGCGAGGAGGGCTCGGGCGACCTGCGCCGGCTCCCCCCCTCCGGCGGCGAGGACCGCCGGCGGCAGATCGGCTACGCCGGCGTTCTGCACGACGGTGCGCAGGGCCGGCCATTCCACCGAAGCCACACATTCGCTCAGCACTCCTAGAGCCTCGGAAAGCGCCGTCTGCAGGGCCTCATCCCGGCCGCTAAGATGGAGTTCGGCAAGGGTCTCGAAGCCTTCGGCGGTCTTGAGCAGTGTCGCTCCAGGCATGGCGAGAACGGTCCCCCCCGCATCCCGCGGGTAGAAGAAGACCAAGACGGGTACGGCGTCCCCCTGCTCGATCACGAGCAGCGCGGTCCGCGCCCTCTCGTCATCGACCTCGGCGGCCGGGAGAGTCGTCACCGCCTCGCCCTCGACCTCCCGTCCGCCCAGCAGCGCGAACAACGCAACTATCGCCGCGATCACGACCAACGTAGGGCCGACCACGATCGCCGTCCGGACCATCGTCTTGCGTCTGTGTTTCGCCCTACGGCTCATGCGCCGCTCGGAGCGGGAGGCGTACTCGCTCCGCCGGCCCCCGGATGCCGAGGCGGCACGTTCGGACGGTTCCACGCCGACAGAACGATCCCAAGCGGACAGCCGCTCCAGCGGGGAAGGCCGCTTCGGCGTTCTATCGGGTCTCTGCTCCTCGTCCACGTCCGTCATGCGCTTAGCCGGAGGCCGGCCCCGTCGCCGCATAGTACCCACTCTTCTCGATAAGATAGGCCACAGGATCCGGGACTAGGTACCGTACGGTCTTCCCGGCCATCAGCCGTTCCCTGATCATGCTGGAGGAGATCGATAGGGCCGGCACCTCCAAGATCTTGACGCGGGCTTCGGGTACGAGGCCCACCGTGGTGGATCTGAGCTTCTCCAGAAGCCCGGCCAGGCGGGATAGGTCGTAGCCCGGCCGGGTGGCCGCGATGAACGTGGACAGCTCCAGGACTCGAGCCGGGTCCTTCCAGCCAAGGATGTCGAGCACCGCGTCGGCCCCCGTGATGAAGAACATCTCCGTTCCTGGGGGGACGACACCGGCCAAGTGTTCCAGCGTGTCGACGGTATAGCTCACTTCTTCTCTCGAGATCTCGTAGCGCGACACCGAGAACCTGGGATTGCCGGCGGTGGCCACTTCGGTCAGAAGATACCGGAACTCCGCAGGCGCCATCTTACGGCTCTTGTGGGGAGGATCCCCGGCCGGCATGAACAGCACCTGATCCAAGTTGAACTCAGCCAGGGCTTCCTGGGCGGTGACCAGGTGTGCGATGTGGATAGGATCGAAGGCGCCGCCCATGATCCCCAATCGTAGACCGGGGAGGTCCCGCAGCCCGGAGATAAGACCGTCTTGATCCATGTCTCCTCCCGACCCTCAGCGCCCACCGGTAGACGCCCTCGCAGGCTGCTTCAGAACAGCCCCGGGCGACAAGACAGCCGACTTGGGCAACACGCTAGCGGACATGACCCCTTCCGGTCACTACGTACTTGACCGAGGTGAGCTCTTTGAGCGCCAGCGGCCCCCGCGCGTGCAGCTTCTGAGTGGAGATACCGATCTCGGCCCCCAGTCCGAAGACCCCCCCATCGGTGAAGCGGGTCGACGCGTTTATGTAGACCACGGCGGCGTCGACGCCCTGCGCGAACCGCCGGCTCGCCTCCAGGTCGCGGGTGATGATGGCTTCCGAGTGCCCGGTCCCATACTGCGTGATGTGCGCGATGGCCTCTTCCAGGTCTTCTACCACCTTGATGGCCATCTCCATGGACAGGAACTCGGTGTTGTAGTGCTTATCGGTCGCCCGCAGCAGTTTGGCGCCGGAGTCGCCCGCAAGCTCCCGGGTCCTGGAGTCGACGTACAGCTTGACTTTGCGCTCAGTGAGGGCCTCCACGACGACGGGGATGAACTCCGCTGCTACCGCCCGGTGCACCAGCAGGGTCTCGGCTGCGTTGCACACTCCCGGTCTTTGGCACTTGGCGTTGATAGTGATGGCCAGCGCCTGTTTGAGGTCGGCCGTCTCGTCGACGTAGATGTGGCAATTCCCGCCGGCCGCATAGATGACGGGGATCTTCGAGTGCTCGAGCAGCAACTCTTTGAGGGCCTCGCCTCCCCGAGGGATCACGAGATCGATAAGATCCCGCAACTGCAGCAGCTCGATCAGGGCGCTCCGTTCCTTCTCGCCTATGAATTGGATGCAGTCCCCGGGGAGACCGGCTTCGATGGCGGCGCCCGTGATGACTTCGGCAAGGATGCGGTTGGAGCGGTAGGCGTCGGTCCCCCCGCGGAGGATGACCGAGTTGCCCGTCTTCAGGCAGAGGGCGACGGCATCGACGGTGACGTTCGGCCGCGCCTCGTACACGACAAGGATCACTCCGAACGGCACACGCACCTTCTCGATCTCCAGACCTTCCGGCGTTTTCCACCCTGCCACCACCTCGCCCACCGGATCGGCCAAGGCCGCTATGTCTCTCAGACTGCCGGCGATGCCGCGGAGACGCCCTTCATCCAGGAGAAGGCGGTCGATAAGGGCGGGCGACAGCCCGTTCCTGCGTCCCTCAGCCACATCGTGGGCATTCTCGACGAGGATCTCCTCAGCGCGCCGCTCGATGGCCTCGGACATGGCCAGTAGAGCCCGGTTCTTGCTGGCGGCGTCGGCCGTCGCCAGACGGTATGAAGCCTGCTTGGCGTGACTCGCATAGTCTTTGACCTTCACATCTCCTCCCACTCGGCTAGCAGACCAGTACCATGTGGTCCCGGTGAACGACCTCCGGCGCGGCTTCGGGTAGCAGTTCCGCCACCCGGCTACTGTGGAGCCCCTTCACGCGGTCCAGGTCCTTCCTCGCGTAGCTGACCAGACCCTTGGCCAAGTCGACACCATCCTCGTCGACGATCATCACCGCGTCTCCGGCGGCAAAGTCACCCTCCACCCCGATCACACCAACCGGCAGGAGACTGCCCCTGCCGCGCAACGCCTTCACGGCGCCCGCGTCCACGATCACCCTGCCTTGCGCCGGCTTGCCGTATAGAAGCCAGAGCTTGTAGTCAGGCAGGCCTAGAGGCCGGGGAGCGAAGCGGGTGCCCACCTCTTCCCCCGCGACACAGGCCTGCAGCACTCCGGGGTACGTCCCCCGGGCTATGATGGTCTCTACTCCTCCGCTCGTGGCGATCCGAGCGCTGTTCACCTTGCTGCCCATCCCTCCCGAACCCAGCGCGCCGGTGGCCCCTATATGGACGCACTCCAGCCGGCTGAGATCCTCGACCCGCGTGATCAGCCGGGCCTGTGGGTCTTCCCGTGGGTCGGCCGTGTAGAGCCCGTCGGTATCGGTCAGCAACACCAGCAGGTCGGCCTTGACGAGCAGTGCCACCTGCGCCGCCAAAGCGTCGTTGTCGCCGAAACACAACTCATCGGTGGCGGTGGTGTCGTTCTCGTTGATGATGGGCACGACCCTCCAATCAAGGAGGCGTTTGAGCGTGTTGCGGGCATTGAGGTACTGCGTGCGCGCCGCCACGTCGAACGCGGTCAACAGCACCTGGGCGGTCACGACGTTCTCGTGGGAGAACAGCTCGGTATATATGTGGAACAAGCGGCCTTGGCCCACCGCCGCCGCCGCCTGGAGATCGACGACCTCGGTCGGACGCTGCTTGAAACGGAGCACACCCATCCCCGAGGAGACCGCTCCCGAGGACACGAGCAGCAACCTGTGCCCCTGAGCGTGCAGATCACAGATCTCGGCCACCAGGCCCGCTACGGGGTTCAGCCGGAAGGTCCCGCGCTCGCTGGTGAGGGTACTGGACCCTATCTTGACGACCACCGTCATGTCCGCCCGTCTGCCTGCCACCGCTCAACCCCTATTGAAACTCGAAGGCGTAGCCTTCTATGTCCACGTCATCACCCGGCCGGGCTCCCTGCGCGCGGAGCGCCGCATACACCCCCAGCCGGTCGAGCCGTTCCCCAAGATACCTGATAGCTTCTTCATCGGTCAGATCGAACCTGCTCACCAGACGACGGACGGCCCGTCCCCGCACGACAAAGCCGTTCTTCTCGCGACGGACGACGAAGGCCGTCTCCTCGTCACCCGCCGGTCTGTAGATGACATGACGGCTCCCCCCGGCTGCCGTCTCAGGCCTTTCCGCGGCCCGCGCCACGGTGCCGGCGTAGGCGTCCGCCTCCCCCTTTTCCGACTCCCGCAAACGGGAGATCAGTGGCCCTACCCAACGTACCAGATCGTCCAGACCCGCTCCGGTCACGGCCGAGACCGGCCGGACCAGGTGGTCGACGAGAGGCGGATCCTGTCCCATCATCGAATAGGTGAAGGCGGGGTGACCGCTCCGCCGCAGGCGTTCGACCTCCGTCACGAACAGTGTCCGTTGTTCCTCGACCATCGCTGCCGGCACCGCGTCGGTCTTGTTCAGCACGACGACCTGGGGCTTTGCAGCCAAGATCGATGCGTGGGCGCCCAATTCCCCAAGGATGATGTGGAAGCCCTTGAGAGGGTCGCCGCCGTAGGACCCGGTCAGATCGACCACGTGCAGCAACAGCCGGCATCGCTCCAAGTGCGCGAGGAACTCGTGCCCCAGCCCCACTCCTGCGCCGGCCCCCTCGAGCAGCCCCGGTACGTCGGCCAGCGTGAACGACTCGCCTTCGTCGGACCACTCGACCACGCCCAACAGGGGCTCGATCGTCGTGAAAGGATAGGCGGCCACCTTGGGCTTGGCGTTCGAGAGACGGCGGAGGAGCGAGGACTTGCCGGCGTTGGGCAGCCCGGCCAGCCCGGCGTCGGCCATCAGCTTGAGTGACAACCGCAACCACCGGCTCTCCCCTTCTTCGCCCAGTTCAGCGAACCTCGGGGCCTGGCGCACCGAGTTGACGAAGCGGGCGTTGCCGTGTCCCCCCGCTCCACCTCGGACCACAGTCACCTCTTGGCCGGCCTGCACAAGATCGGCCAGCAACCGTTCCCCGACTTCCTCTTCCCCGCCGGCGCCGGTTTCGCCGACGGTCCATACCTGGGTGCCCAACGGTACCGGTATCCTGATGGTCTCACCGTTGGCTCCGTGTTTGCGGGCCCCTTGACCGGCCCGGCCAACGCCGGCCCGGAAGTGGATCTTGTATGTGAAGGGTTGCAGGTCGCGCATCTGTGGATCGGCCACCAGCACCACGTCTCCGCCCCGGCCGCCGTCACCCCCGTCGGGCCCTCCTTGGGGGACATACTTCTCCCTGCGAAAAGATACGCAGCCGTTGCCACCCTTCCCCGCCGCCACATGGATCTTTGCTTGATCGAAGAACATGGGCGGCTCCGGGGACAGGCGGGCCCGGCCACGGACCGCCTATCGAGGGTTACTCGGTCACGACGCTGACGATGCGCCCCGCCTTGCCCGTGGAAAAAACCACGTGACCGGCGGCTTTCGCGAACAACGTGTCGTCGGAGCCTATGCCCACGTTGACGCCGGGCCGGAACTTGGTGCCGCGCTGGCGCACCAGGATCTCGCCTGCCTTGACGTCCTCACCGGCGAAGGCCTTGACGCCCAGACGCTGGGCATTGGAATCTCGTCCGTTGCGGGAGCTCCCGCCGCCTTTCTTGTGAGCCATGGCTTATTCGTCCTTCCTAGGTGATCTTCTGCACCTCGAGACGGGTGAGCGCTGAGCGGAAACCGGCCTTCTTACGCCAGCCCCGCTTGGGCTTGAACCTCGAGATGGTGATCTTGGGCCCCCGGAAATGCTCGACCACGCGGGCCGTCACCTCGGCCTTGGCACCCTCCGCCGCCAGACGCAGATCACCCCCGTCGGAGACGAGCAGGGCACGGAGCTGCACAGTCGCTCCCCCGGCGGCATCGAGACGGTCGACGACGACCTCCCGGCCCTCCTCTACGCGGTACTGCTTACCGCCGACTTCGACGATGGCGAACATCCGGACTCCTCGTACGCTTTCATCCCGGTAACAAAGGCCGCGCAGGCGGCGGCCACGAGCAAGGCAGTATAGCAGGGTTCCCAGCGGCCCGCCACTAGTCCGGCACCACGGCGAGATGGTCCAAGGCGGCCTTCTCATCGGCCGCCTGCAGGAAGATGCGGTGTCCGGTCTCCTGTTCGACCTGCCGGAGTAGTGGATTCCTACCTCCGAGCAGGCGCGCCGCGATGCGAGGATGGACCTCGACACGCAGGCCGGGTGAAGTCGACGTTAGGACAAGGGCGCGCAGACGGCGCTCCACCGTGATAAGCGCCGACTCCTCGGAGACGACGCGGCCGTCCCCGTGACAGCAGGGGCAAGGCATCGTGAGCACCTCGCTCAACCCTCGGGCGACGTTCTGACGCGTCATCTCCACCAGTCCCAACGGCGACACCTCCACGACGTAGGTCTTGGTGCGGTCCTGGGCCAGCTCCGCCTCCAGGGCCATGAGGACCGCGTCACGGTTGGACCGGGAGGCCATATCGATGAAATCGACGACGATGATCCCGCCTATGTCACGCAGGCGGAGTTGACGGACGATCTCGCGACAGGCGTCCACGTTGGTCCTCAAGATCGTGTCCTCCAGAAACCGCCTGCCCACATAACGGCCGGTATTCACATCGATGACGGTCATGGCCTCGGTATGGTCGATGACGATGTACCCGCCCGAGGGAAGCTCCACCCGGCGCCGAAGAGCCTTCCCGACCTCTTCGTCGAGACCGAGTCGCTCGAACAGGGGGATATCGCCCTCACGCAGCTCGACCCGCCCGGCAAGGTCGGGGCTGACGGCACGGAGATAGCCGGCCAAGCGCCGGTGAAGCTTCATGTCATCCACCAGCACGGCGTCGAACTCGGGACCGAGCAGGTCGCGCACGGCCCGCATCGCCAGGTCGGCCTCGGTGTAGACCAGAGAGGGGGCGCCCGCCACCCTTATCCGGCGCTCGACGCCCTCCCATACCCGCTGCAGGAAGCGGAGGTCGCGACCGAGGGCCTCCTCGTCCGCGCCTTCAGCCGCGGTCCGGATGATCATTCCTCCCGGAGCAGGATCAAGCGTCTTGCAGATCGACCGCAGCCTGTCCCGTTCCGCGTCGTCCAGCCGGCGCGACACTCCCAGAACGGCCGTCCGGGGCAGATACACGAGGTAGCGTCCGGCGAGCGTCAGTTGGGTGGTCAGCCGAGGGCCCTTGCTCCCCATCGCATCCCGTGCCACCTGCACCAGCACTTCTTTGCCGCCCTGTAGCAGATCGGTGATCTTCCGCGTCTGCGTCCGCCGCCCCTCAGACATCGACACCTCGTCGACGTAAAGAAAGCCGTTTCTGTCCAGTCCGATGTCGACAAAGGCGGCATCCATACCGGCGAGTACGTTCTCCACCCGGCCCTTGTAGATGTTCCCCACCAGCGACCGGCACCCGGGACGCTCCACGTACAGCTCGGCCGGACGGCCTTCCTCCATCACCGCCACCCGGGTCTCGAGACCATCCCGCGAGATGATGATCTGCTTCATCGGCTTCGGACCCTCATGACCACCTCATGACAAGTGGATCTCGGTTCGTTGGATCCGCTGGATGGACAACGGCGTCCCCGCCAGCCGGCCAAGCGCCTCGATGACCCGTTCGGGGCGGGCCGTGCCGGCCGGAGTCACCGATGCACTGAACGATATCGTACAGGCCGGGTCGGGTCCCTCCCGTACCGATACGTGCTCCACGTAGCGTTTGACGTCGACACGACGCGCCCTCCCCTCCCGGAACTCCTCCACCGGCAGTCCGTCCGCCGCGCTGAAACGGTCCGCCGCACCGGCAAGCACGGAGGCGATATGAACACCCCCGGGACCCCCGCCCGCCGCGCCGACCTGGACCTCGTATGAGGCTCCCACCACCCGGGCGGGCAGCGACCGTGCGCCCCTGTACGGTTCCAGGGCCAGCAACCGCATGTGGGCCGGGAGGACGCCCGCCAACCGGGTACTGAAATCCGGCCCCGGTTCTTCCGCCAGGGCGAACTCGCAGAGCTCGCGCAACCCCTCGACTCCCACCGGCAGAGGAAGAGCGAAGCAGAGGACGGGCTTGGGCCGCATGCCCGCGGAGAGGGCCGGCCGGCCTCCCGCTTTACGGACCGCCCGGCGGAGCAGTTCCAACCGGTCCAGGTGGCCGACGAAACGGCCTCGTCCTGTGACCGAGAAGGTGGCTACGTAGCGCAGGCGGGGCCCCGGCCGAGCGGCATCCGCGACCCGCACGGCTCCGGAGCGCGCAGTGACTCCCGCGGCGCCGCCGGCCGCCGCGGCGGCGCCACAGGCAGCGGCCGTCCGAGCCCGGACGCCAGGCGGGGACCCGACAGGCGTAGGGGCCCGGCCGGCGTCCGCGCCGAGACCTGCCTCCGCCGCCCGCTCTGCCGCCAGGTCGTTCCGCTGCGGCCCCTCACAGGCCCCGCAGCCGGTGCAGCCCTCCCACCGGCAGTCACCGGTACGCCCGCCGCGATGCGCCTTCTCCCACTCCGACCACAGGAACTCACGATCGACCACTCCGTGGATCACCTCCCACGGTAGAGGGACGTCTCTAGGGATGGTGGCCGTGGCCAGTTCCTCAGCCGATGTGCCCGCCGCCGCGAACGCCTCCCTCCAGGCGTCGCCCCTGAACTCCTCGGTCCATGAATCGAAGCGGGCTCCGCGGCCCCACGCTCCCTCGATCACGGCGCTGAGTCCTTCGTCCCCCCGGGCCAACGCGGCTTCCAGGTAGCTCTTGTCGACATCGTGGAGGGTCAAGCGGACACCCGGCCTGCGCAGACGAGAGCGCAGTACTTCCTGACGGCGGCGGAGGGTGGCCCGATCGGCCATGCCTGCCCACTGGAACGGCGTGAACGGCTTGGGCACGAAGTTGTTGACGGAGATGTTGAGTCGCAGTCTCCCGGCCCGGGGACCCAGGATACGACGGCCCAGGTCCCGCACCCGCAGGCACAACTCCGCGATGCCGGTCACATCGGCGTCCTCTTCGAGCGGCAGTCCGATCATGAAGTACAGCTTGAGGGTGGTCATTCCCGCGATGAAGGCCTCTTCGGCCGCCGCCAGCACATCCTCGTCGGTCACGTTCTTGTTGATGACGGCGTGCATGCGCCTGCTGCCGGCCTCTGGAGCGAGGGTCAGGGACGGACCGGTCGGCGACACCAGACGAGCAAGACGGACCGCCGCGCTGTCCACCCGCAGGGAGGGCAAGGAGACCCGCACCTCGGGGTGGTCCTGACCTACCCTCGCGAGGAGACTCTCGACGCACGAATAGTCGGTGGTGGAGAGCGAAGCCAAGGCCAGCTCCTGATGGCCGGTCGCCCGCAACTGAGCCTCGGCCATCGCCATCACCTCATCCGGGGGCCGCTCGCGGACCGGCCGGTACCACATGCCGGCCTGGCAGAAACGGCAGCCCCGCGTGCAGCCCCGCATGATCTCCACCCACGCTCGGTCGTGCACCCCCGCGGTAAGCGGCACCAGGCTCGAGTCGGGGTAGGGCGCCCCTGCCAGCCGGGCGATCGTCCTTCGCCTCACCCATTCGCTGATACCCGGCACGAACACCCCCTCGACCGTGCTCAGCCGCCGCTTCGTCGCCTCCCGCGACAGCCCCTGCCGCCCGGCCTCCACCAGCACGGTCAAGATCTCGGGGAACAGCTCCTCCCCGTCGCCGACCGCCACCGCGTCGAAGAAGCGGCTGAGGGGCAGGAAGTCGGCGCAGGCCGGTCCGCCCGCCAGCAGCAGAGGATGCTTCCCGGTCCGTTCCTCCGCGTGCAGCGGGATGCCCGCCAGATCCAGCATCTCGAGGATGTTGGTGTAGTTGAACTCGTGCTGAAGCGTCAGTCCGAACAGATGAGCCTGCACCACCGGCGTCCACGTCTCCATCGTCAGCAGCGGGATCCCTTCCCGGCGCATCGCGCTGATGGCGTCGGTCCACGGCAGGTACGTGCGCTCGACCCCCACCCCGGCCGTGTTACCGGCCAGGTGATAGAGGATCTGCAAAGCCTGGTTGGAGATCCCGATCTCATAGGTGTCGGGAAAGCCCAGCACGACGCGGAGTTCCGCAGGATCGCACCCGAAACCGGGACCGGCGCCGGCCTCCTCGCCTATCAGGCGGGCAGGCTGCCGGATCTGCACCAGGACGTCTTCGAAACGCCGGGGGTCGACCGTTCCGCTCAACGCTTCCGCGAACCGGCGAGCGCCGCCACCTTGCCGGTGGAAGCGGGAGCACCCTTCTCGAAATACCGGATGGCCGCCATGCCCATGGCCAGGGTGGCCGCGAAGCCGGTGGCCCCTTTGATCGCCCAGCCGATCCCCGAGGTCGAGCGAACCAAGGAGCGGGCCAGAGCCCGCAGACCGAAGCCCATGCCGGCGACCGCCGCCAATTCGAGCGCCCGTTCCCTGTCGATCGATTCGCCATAGACATTCGCGATCGAGAGGGCCATCTTGATCTGATTGAGAGTCATGACCGGCATGTCGGCACCGGGCACGAAAAAGGCCAGGCCGATGAGGGCGTTCTGTCCGGCGGTCCGGTAGACGACCTGGCGCGCTGCGGCATCTCTCAGCACCGGATACCGGCGGCCCAGGGCCACCACATGACTGCCCGCCGCCCGGGCGCATGCCTCAAAAACCCGCTGCCAGCCGGAGGGCGTGTTCGAGAACGAGACGCGTAGGTAGCCCTCGCCCAGAGGCGTGATCTTGCCGGTGGCCCCCGGGCCTTCATCGACGACCAGGACCGCGCCCCCGGTCTTGACCTGCGGGAGGGCTGAACGGACCTGCGATTCCTGCGCGGGCTCGACAAAGACCACTAGGACTTCGCCGGCCATCGGCGCCGGGCCGGCCATCGGTGCCGGGCCGGCCGGTTGCGTGACCGGGCCGACCCAGGTGGCCGGTACGGTGCCTCCCGACGAGAACCGCCGCTGTGCGAGACCCACAAGCCGCGGGTCACCCGCCAGCGTGATGCCGGCGGACTCCGTGGCCTGCGAAGACGCCTCCTTCCACGCTTCCACGATCTTGTTCAGGTTCAACGGCAACTTGGCCACTCACAGTCCCCCTGCGGTCCGCCGTACCGTACTCACTTGGGCCGGCCGGCCACCGAGTGTACGTGTACGCTCTCCAGCAGCCCGATGGCCATCAAGAATACTACCAGGGAGCTGCTGCCGAAACTCACAAACGGCAGAGGTAGTCCGGTGATGGGCATTATCCCAATGGTCATCCCGATGTTCACGAACACCTGGAAGACGATAACTCCGGCGACTCCGGCGGCGATGAGCGTGCCGTAGAGGTCGCGCGACATCCGGGCGATCCGGAACGCCCTCCATACGATGACGGCGAACAGGCCGATCAACAGCGCGGCTCCCAAGAACCCGAGCTCCTCGCCTATCACCGCGAAGATGAAGTCGGTGTGCCGTTCGGGCAGGAAGTTCAGATTGTGCTGGGTCCCCTGCAGATAACCCTTGCCGGAGAACATGCCGCTGCCCACAGCGATCTTGCTTTGGATCAGCTGGTATCCATCGCCCAGGGCGTCCTTCTCCGGGTCTAGGAACACCTCGAGCCGCGCGAGCTGCCAGTCCTTGAGCAGGTGCACCCCGAAAACCGAAGGAAGCACGCGAAGCGCCAGCACGCCCGCCGCCGCCGCCGCCCCCGCCAATATCCCCAGATGGGTGAGGCGGATCCCCCAGACCACCAACATCACCACAAGGATCGATACGAGCACCAGCGAAGTCCCCAGGTCGGGCTGCAGAAAGATGAGAACCCCGGGAATGGCCACATACACGACGCACAGGATGACAAAGCGGAACCTGTGGCGCAATTCTGCGCCCTCGACCAGCACGGCCCCCAAAGAGACGATCAACATGAACTTGACGAGTTCCGCGGTCTGCAACCGGAACGACCTCACTCCGAGCCACCGGTTGGCCCCCACCGTCTCCTCTCCCTGCCCGACGAGCAGGGTCAACACCAGTAGAAGTAGGCCGGCTCCGTATATGTACACCTGCCATCGCGCGAACCACTTGTAGTTGGCGATGCTGAGCGTGATCAGGAAAACCGACCCCAGAGCAAGACCGATGGCCTGCGACTGCACGTACCAGAACGGAGTGGACAGGGTGGGGTCCTCATGGGTGGCCGAATACAGCATGAACAGGCCGTACACCACCAAGCAGAGGGTGGCCGCGAGCAGGATCCAGTCCATGCTCTTCAAGTAGGCGCCCAGGGAGAAACCCAGCGGCTGCCTACGCTCCCGAGCGGGTTGCAGGACTCTTGTCGGCTGTTCCATGAAACTGCCCTATTCCGTCACCGGCACAATCTCAGACCCGCCGGGCTCGTACCCGAAGTATGCCTCCATGACCCTGCGGACGACCGGGGCCGCCACTGAGCTCCCATGCCCGCCCTCCTCGATCAGCGCCACCACGACGATCTCAGGGTCACCGTTGCCGTCGGCAGGGGCATAGCCCATGAAGAGGGCATAGTCGTCATCCGGGGCCTTTTGCGCCGTGCCCGTCTTCCCTCCCACGGCTCTGGGGAAACCCCGGAACGCATCATAGGCCGTGCCCGAGGGATCGGACGTGACCAGGCGTAGGCCCCTGCGCACTTTGTTCAGGATGTCGGCGGCCACGCCGAGTTCTCCGTCCTTCTCGTCGGTGAACTGGTGGATGATCCTTCCTGAGGAGTCGGTGATCTGCAGGGCCAGGTGTGGTACCCAGACGTCCCCGCCGTTCACGATGGCCGAGAGCCCGACGGCCAGCTGCAGCGGGGTCACGAGCAGGTCGCCCTGGCCGATGGCCAAGTTGATCTCGTCGCCGGGCTTCCAAGCCTGTTCTTCGTCCGTCTGCCCGGTCTCTCTCTTCCAGATCTTGTCGGGGACCCTGCTCCCCGTGGTCTCCCCCGGAAGGTCTATACCGGTCCGGTCGCCGAAACCGAACCTGCGCAGGCCCTCTTGAAGCGGCTGACCGGCCTGTTCCCAGAGCAGGTAACCGAGGTTGTAGAAGTAGACGTCGCACGATTGCGCTATGGCCGCGACGAGGTTGACGTCGCCGTGCCCATACTCTGTCCAGTCTTTCCAGGTCTGCCCCGCCACCGAGTACCTGCCGTTGCAGTTGATGATGGTGTCCCAGGTGACCACGCCGGCGTCGAGGGCCGCCGTGGCCACAAAGGGCTTGAAGGTCGACCCCGCCGGGTAGAGCCCGTTGACCGCCCGGTTGAACAGAGGGGAGTTCGCCTCAGGTTCGAGGAGTTCGGCGTATTTGTCGGCCTCGATGCCCCCGACCCAAAGAGATGGGTCGTAGTCCGGGTACGAGGCCATGGCCAGCACCTCGCCTGTACGCGGGTCGAGGGCCACCACCGCCCCCCCGGCCGCGTTGGTGTAGCCGTCGACGTGCGCCCGTTGGATGCCCTCTACGATAGCCTTCTCCGCCGCCTGCTGCAATTCAGCGTCGATGGTCAGGATCAGGTTGTATCCCGACTCGGCGGCGACGTCTTCGACGAACTCGACGGGGCGCCCGCGGGCATCGACCTCGACCGTCTTCCAGCCGTCGGTACCGCGCAGATACGAGTCGTAGGTCCTCTCCACCCCATCCTTGCCCACATGGACCCCGGCCGTCAGGTCGGTGAATTCCTCCTGATCCAGGTCGGCCTCGGAGATCTCTCCCACAAAACCAAGCAGATGAGTGGCAAGGGCTTTGTAGGGGTACTGACGTAGGTATGTCTTCTCGACCTCGATGCCTGGGAAGTCCTGAGCGTGTTCCTTGAGGTACGCGACCACGGTCTCCTCAGGCACGTCTTCCTCCACGGCGTACGTTATGTACGGATCTCTCTTGGCCCGCTCGTAATCTTTCAGGAGATCAGCCTCGGACGTCCCGAGAAGCTGCGCCAGTCGCGCTATCTCGGCCTGGAACTCCTCGGGTTCGTCCTTCGGGTCGTACATATCCATGGGCAGCATCCCCACGCTCAGTCCCGCGCGGTTGTCCACGAGCACCTCTCCGTTGCAGTCGTATATCACCCCTCTCGGAGCTTCCACCACCACGGTCCGCACCCGGTTCACCGTAGCAGACTCGACATAGCGGTCCCCCGAGAGGATCTGGAGGTACCACAGCCGGAACCCGAGCACGCCGAAGAGAAAGAAGGCAATGAGCAACAACACGCCGACCCGGATGCCGAGAAAGGAGTCATCCCCGGACGGCCGTCTCTCCTTGCCGGGCTCAAGGATCATCTCGCTCCGCTCCCCGCCGTTCCTGTGTCGACACGAGGAGCGGGGATCACCCGCAGACGCACCAAGAGCAGATACACCGGCATGGTCACCAGAGCGTCGAGGACGGTCTCCGGCAGGATCTGGGTTCCCACGATCGTGAAGAAGCCCGCCTGCGGACCCATGGCATACTGGGCCAACCCGTAGAGGAACTGAGCCACGAAGGACGCCCCTCCGGCGATGAGGAAGACTCCCCACAGGTTCACCGTCCCGAAACGGCGCACGATCATGCCCACGAAGTACCCCGAGAGGACGTAGATCAGCGAGCGGAGCCCCAGAGTCTCCACGAAGGCGATATCGGCGACCACGCCCGCCAGAAAACCGAACACCGCTCCATGCATGGAGCCCAGGCTGATCGCCACGACCACGGTGAAGATGAGGAACAGGTCGGCGGTGACGCCGAGAACGCTCACCCGCGAAACGACCAACACCTGCAACGCGACGGCGATCACCACCAGCAGAGCCGCCTTGCCGATCGCTATCAACTGCTTACGACCCACGTCTATCGCCCTGCGCTTCCCAGGGTGATGGTCGTGGTGGTCGAGGTCGTGGTGGTCGAGGTGACGGCGCCGGTGGTGGGCGTCTCGACCGGCAGGATCAGGACCATGACTTCCTCAAGGACGCGGAAGTCGACGAAGGGCTGCACTTCGATCTCTTTGTAGATGTTGACGTCCTCTTCGCCCACGCTGGCGACGATGCCGATGGGGATGTCGGCCGGATAGACGCCGCCGTAGCCGGACGTGACGATGACCAGCTTGGGGTCGACCGCTATGTCGCGGTCCACGTAGTCCATGATCAAATCACCCGACACCGATCCCTCTACGATCCCCTCCGCGCGTGACCCCTGGATCTTAGCGGCTACAGCGGACTCGGCATCGGTGATGAGTTGCACTTGGGCCGTGTGTTCCGTGACCGACACGACCTTGCCCACCAACCCTTTGCCCGCCAGGGACTCGCCGGCCGTCGGGGTGGCCCCTACCACCGGCGACCCCACCCGGATCCCGTCGACGGAGCCCTTGTCTATCTGTACCCACGCCTGCCAGCGTGTCGGAGATTTGCCGATGACTCGGGCCGACGTGAACTCCGTCCCTTCCGGGTAGATCCCTTTGTCAGGATGCAGATCGAGTAGGGCCCGGAGGCGCTGGTTCTCTTCCGCCTGTTCCTCCAGTTTGATGGCCTCTCCCTGCAGCGCCTGCAGTTCTTCCTCCAGCTTCTGGGCCCTCTGATGAGCCGACCACAGGGTCTTGAGCCACTGGTAACCGTCCTGGAACGGTTCGGCTATCTCGGCGCCCCACGATTGAAGAGGAGACAACAGACCGGCCCCGGCGTCCTGTATGGCATGCACCGGGCCCGACTCTGCCTCGCGGAACGACACCGTCAGCAGCGCCAACGAAGCCAGGATCAGGATGACGAAGACGGGCCTTCGCCAAGCTACCTTGTTACGCGGCATAATGACCCCCGCTACCTAGTAGCGGCGTCTCTTCGCCCTCTGTGACAGTTGATGGAGGGTATCGAACTCTTCCAGGGAGCGCCCGGATCCGACGGCCACGCAGGTGAGCGGCGACTCGGCCAGGTTCACCGGCATCTGGGTCTCATCCCGTACGCGCTCGCACATGCCCCGCAGCAGAGATCCGCCACCGGCCATCATGATGCCTCGGTCCATGATGTCGGAAGCCAACTCAGGAGGGGTCTTGTCCAGCGTCGCCTTGATGGCATCGATGATGGCCGCCACGGGCTCCTCGATGGCCTCTCTGATCTCCTCAGAAGAGACGACCAGAGTCTTGGGAAGCCCGGTCACCAGGTCACGCCCGCGGATCTCGGCCTGTTCCTCCTGCTCGAGCGGGAACGCCGAGCCGATCTCGAGCTTGAGCTCTTCGGCGGTCTGGCTGCCGATCATGAGCTTGTACTCCTTCTTAACGTAGGCGATGATCGCCTCGTCCAGCTCGTCCCCCCCGATGCGCACCGACTGCGCGACCACGATGCCGGCCAACGAGATGACCGCGACCTCGCTCGTGCCGCCGCCGATATCGACGATCATGCTGCCCGTGGCCTCGGCGACCGGCAGACCGGCTCCGATGGCCGCGGCCATAGGCTCCTCGATCAGATATGCAGCCCGGGCGCCCGCGCTGATGGTGGCCTCCTCGACCGCCCGGCGCTCGACCCCCGTGACTCCCGAAGGCACGCAGACCACCACCCGCGGGTGTGCCCAGCGATTCTGATGCACCCGCTGGATGAAGTGCCGCAGCATCTGCTCGGTGACGTCGAAGTCGGCGATGACCCCGTCTTTGAGGGGTCTGATGGCCGTGATGGTGCCCGGCGTGCGTCCGAGCATGCGCTTCGCGTCGGTGCCGACCGCCAGCACGTCCCCGGTACGAGAGTCGATGGCCACTACCGAGGGCTCGGAAAGAACGATACCCCGGCCCCGCACGTATACCAGCGTCGTAGCGGTACCCAGATCCACGGCCATGTCTCGTCCGGCGAAGCCGGTGATGAACTCGGTGAAGGCTATTGCTCTCCCTCCCTGCGACCGATCACTCGCCTTGGGCCCCAAGGGCCTCGGGTCCCGGTATTATACCTACTGCGGCGACGCTCTGCCGCTTCATGTCACTCGGGCTCCCGGCAGCCACTGCCTGCGTAGAAGGTCGAAGCCCAGCTCCCTGAACAGACCGGCCAGCAGACACAGAGGAAGGCCGACCACGTTACTGTACTCACCGCGCACCTCGGAAACGAACAGCGCCGCCAAGCCCTGCACGGCATACGCTCCGGCTTTGCCTCTCCATTCTCCCGAGGCCAGGTAGGCAGCGAGCTGAGCGGCCTCGAGCGGTAGGAACGTGACCTCGGTCGTCGTGCTCGCCACCCGGACCTCGTCCGCTCGGAGCCGGGGCCGGGAGTGTCCCGTGCGGACCAGAGCGACGGCAGAGACCACCTGATGAGTGCGGCCCGACAGCGAGGCCATCATCCGGGCCGCTTCGGCCTCGGACGCGGGCTTGCCCATCACCACGCCATCGAGGGTCACAAGGGTGTCCGTCCCCAGAACGAACACACCCGCCTGCAGGTCGTCCGGCAAAAAAGCACCGCAGACCTTGGCCAGAGCGTTCCTCTCCGCCAGAGCCACGGCCGTCCCGCCCGTGGTGACCTCCTCGGCGTCCGAGGGCACCACCGTGAACGGCACGCCCATGTCGCGCAGGAGTGAATGCCGGCGGGGAGACTGGGAGGCCAGGATCAGACGGAAGTCCGCGGGGAACGAGGGTAGATGTTCCATGGAGGGACCCGGTAGGGACGACCACAAGTACTTGGACTCCGCGCGCCGGCTCACAAGCGCGCGCCCCCCCGTCTCCGTACCTTTATCAAGGCTTCAGCTCTCCACCCTCCGGAAAGAAGATGGCGATCTCACGTTCGGCGCTCTCCAGGCTGTCGGCGCTGTGCACCACGTTCCGGCGCATGTCGAGTCCGAAGTCCCCGCGCACGGTGCCGGGATCGGCTTCGAGCGGGTTCGTCGCTCCCATCATCCGCCGGAC
Source organism: Actinomycetes bacterium (assembly GCA_021372435.1). Taxonomy (GTDB): domain Bacteria; phylum Actinomycetota; class Thermoleophilia; order RBG-16-64-13; family RBG-16-64-13; genus RBG-16-64-13. Next base: position 44,773 of record JAJFUK010000110.1, read on the forward strand.
CACCTTTACCGCCGATGGGCCCTCCACCACCATGGCAAAGATGGGACCCGAGGTGATGTGCTCCACAAGCTCATCGTAGAAGCTCTTGCCCTCGTGCTCGGCGTAGTGCCTGGCGGCCATCTCAGGGGTGACCACCAGCAGCCGGGCGACCTTGATGGTCAGTCCGCGCCGCTCCATCCTGCTGATGACTTCTCCGATAAGCCCGCGGGCGACACCGCTCGGCTTGACCAACACCAACGTTCGCTCGATCACTGTGCCCTCCATGGCTCCGGCGCGGTTCTGCGCTTCACACACCAGCGAAAAAGATCACTCACGACCCTCGACGGCGTGAAACTCGGGGACCGCGTCGACCGGAGGCGGGACCCGCCTCGTTCTCGGATCGTATCCGCAATAGGGGCAGAGCTTCCAGCTCGGTTCCTGGACCCGTTCACAGGAAGGGCAGGTCGTGCGCAGTGTTCTCCGGCAGTTCGGACAGGCCACGTACTCGGGCTTGATGAGCTCCCCGCATGAGGGACAGGCGCGCATGATCTGCAACTCCTGCTCCATGGCCCGCACCTCCAACTCCCGCTCCCGTACCTCGGCCAGGTACTCCGCCGGACGAAGGATGGCGTAGACCACGGTCCCCATGAACGGCAACACCAGCGAGGTGAGCACCGCCACCGCTACGACGACCGGGTCTTCGATCCGCTTGCGCGCGTCCTTGTACGTCCAGAGGACGAGCGCCAACCAGAGGACCACCACGCAGAAAGCGAGGACGTACAGGGCGAGCGTCCAGACAGGGGAGTTGATGATCTTGTTGATGGTCTCGAAGAGACTGTCCAACTCCCACTCCTAGATCACGAGCCGGGCGAGAACGTAGCCGACCGTAAAGGATACCACCACGATGCCGAGCGGCACGAGCGCCGCGACAAGGACCGACGGACGGCATGGCCCCCTCTGTACCGCACGCAGCGGCACGGTCTAGTTGAGCCCCCTCTTGAGATCGGATATGAGCGTGAACGACCCGGTCACCAGAATCACCTGGTTCGAGGTGGCCAACCGGTACGCGCTGACCATCGCCGAGCGCGGGTCGGGGTCGACGAAGACCTCCGGGCCTTTGCCCACCTTCGAGATGAGGGCGGCCAGTTCGTCCGCCGGGCGCGCCCGGGGGCTGGAGCTCTGGGTGGCGAAGATGATGTCGCAAGAGGGAGCCAGGTGGCGCGCCATCTCTTCAGCCTCCTTGTCCTTCAGGATGGAGACGACCGCGATCAGCCGGCGCCTCTCCAGGATCTGTTCGAGAGAGCGCATGGTCTCTTCCATGCCGGGCGGGTTGTGCGAACCGTCGAAGATGCAGAGCGGCTGCGTGCTGATGACCTCCAAGCGCCCGGGGACCACGGTCAAACCAAGGGCCGAGCGCACGGCCCCACCGTCCAGCTCTGCGCCCACGAACAGCTCCGCCGCGGCCACGGCGCAGGCGGCGTTCGCCCGCTGGTAGCTGCCGAGGACCCTGAGGCTCAGGTCGGTGTAGCTGCCGTACAGTCCGAAGACGTCGAAGGTGTCGGCCCGCGCGTCCGCCAACACCACGAACTCCTCGCCCAGGAAGTGGCACACGGCTTCCCTGGCCGTGCATATCTCCTTGAGCTCGGACTTAAGGGCCCGGTCGAGGATCCCGCTGACGACCTTGCCGTTGCGCGGGATGACGGCGGCCTTCTCGCGGAGGATGGCCGAAGGAGTGTCTCCCAGCAGCTCGATGTGTTCCCTTCCGATGGTCGTGATGACCTGGACCTCGGACGAGATCACCGAGGTGGCGTCGAGGCGCCCGCCCAGTCCCGCCTCGATCACAGCCACGTCACACCCCTGCTCTTTGAAATACAAGAACGCCGCGGCGGTCAGCACCTCGAACTGGGTAAGACGCTCCCCGGGAGAGAAGGTCCTTTCGAGCTCATCCGCCACGGGACGGATGCGGGCCACAAGGTCGCAGAACTCCTCCTCGCTGGACGGGATGGAGTCGACCATCTGCCGCTCGGCCAGGCTGATCAGATGAGGCGAGACATACGCTCCCACTCGAAGACCCCGGGCCTGTAGAAGCGACGAGATGAAGCGGGTCGTGGAGCTCTTTCCATTGGTCCCGACCACGTGGATGGTCCGGTAAGCCTGGTGAGGCGAGCCCAGAGCTTCCACCAGCCGGGTGACCCGTTCCAGACCCAGACGCCAGCCCAGCCGCTCAAGCCCGTTGATGTACTCCCAGACCCCCGCGGGGCCGCAGTCGGAACCGCTCAAGACCGCATCCTTTCCACCGACGGGAGTTCTCCCCCGATGCGCTCCCGATACTGCAGCCTTACTTCGTCGAGCACCGCCTCGGCGGCGGCCAGACGACTCCGCTCCTCAGCCACCACCGCCTCGGGCGCCTTGGCCAAGAACCCCGGATTATCCAATTTGGCCCGAGCCTTCGCGGCTTCCGCCTCAGCTTTGCGGGCCTTGCCGACCAGCCGGTCGCGCTCCCGTCCCACGTCGACCAGCCCCTCGAGGTCCAGGAGGGCTTTGACCCCGGCCGACACGACGGAGGCGAAACGCCCCGCCGGCTCCGTGCCCTCCGGGACGACCCCGGCAAGGTCGCAGCCCGACAATTGCCGGAAGGGCCGCTGCAAGGCCACGAGCGGCGACGCCGCGCCGGGTTGGAGCTCCACCAAGCGGACCCGGCCTATGAGGTCCCGCGCCAGGCCCAACTCCTCGCGCGTCGAACGCAGACCCCCCACCACCGCGATAAACACCTCCATGGCCGCTTCAGCCTCAGGGTCGACCCACTCCGGGCGGGGTCCCGGATACGTCGCGTCGAAAAGGCTCGCCGGGCGCCGCCCGGCGCCGACTTGGGGAAGATGACCGTAGATCTCCTCCGTCACGAACGGCATGATGGGGTGCAGGAGGATCATCACCTGCTCAAGAAGAACGAGAAGATTGCCGCTCACCTGCAGGCGCTCAGCCTCGTCCTCGCTGTAGAGCCGGCTCTTGGCCACTTCCAAGTACCAGTCGCAGACCTCGTTCCATACGAACCGGTAGAGCACCCGGGCCACATCGTCGAACTCGTAGCCCTCATACAGTCCGGCCACCTCCTCAGCGACGGCCGTCAGCCGGCTGAAGATCCACCGGTCGGCCGGAGTGGCGGGCTCGACCTGTGGTTCAGCCTGAGGGTGGGCCCCCTGCAGCACCAGACGGGAAGCGTTCCAGATCTTGTTCGCGAAGTTCCGCCCCATCTCGATGCGCTCGGCGCTGAAGCGCACGTCCTGCACGGAGCTCATGTAGGCCAGCCCGAACCGGGTGGCGTCGGCCCCATAGTCGGCGATGAGCTCCAGGGGGTCGACACCCGTGCCCAGGCTCTTGCTCATGCGCCTGCCGTCGGCCGCGAGGACCGTCGGATGGATGATGACGTCGGCGAAGGGCGCCTTCCCCGTGAACTCCAGCCCCATCATGATCATGCGGGCGACCCATAGGTAGATGATGTCCCGGGCGGTGGAGAGCACCGTGGTGGGATAGAAGGTCTCGAGCTCCCGCGTCTGCTCGGGCCAACCCAGACTGGCGAAGGGCCACAGGGCCGAACTGAACCAGGTGTCGAGCACATCCTCCTCCTGCCGCAGCGGGCCGCCGCACTTCTCACACTCCGGCGGTGGCGAGGCCGCCACCATCACGTGATCGCAGGACTCGCAGAAGTAGGCGGGGATCCGATGCCCCCACCAGAGCTGCCGGCTGATGCACCACGGCCGGATGCCCCGCATCCAATCCAAGTAGACCTCGCCCCAGCGGGCCGGCACGAACCGGACCCGGCCGTCTTCGACGGCCTTGATGGCGGGTCCTGCCAGGCGCTTCATATCCATGAACCACTGCAGCGAAAGGAGCGGCTCGATGGTGGTGCCGCACCGATAACACGTACCGACCGCATGGTTGTAGTCTTCGGCTTTAACGAAGAGGCCGTCCCGCTCCAACCTCTCGATGACCGCCTCCCGGGCCTCGGCGGCGGTCAGCCCGGCGAAGTCGCCGGCCTCTTCGGTCATGAGCCCGTCCGGCCCGATCACCGACACGCTGGGCAAACCGTGCCGCAGACCGATCTCCCAGTCGTCGGGGTCGTGTCCCGGGGTGATCTTCAAGGCGCCGGTGCCGAAGCCGATATCCACATGCTCATCGGCGATGATCGGGACCTCGCGCCCTACCATCGGCACCACAGCGGTCTTACCGACGAACCGCCCGTAACGCAGGTCCTTGGGATTGACGGCCACGGCCGTGTCACCGAGGATGGTCTCGGGACGAGTGGTCGCCACAGTCAGCGTCTCAGCGGAGCCGGCCACCGGGTAGCGGACATAGTACAGTTTTGAAGCACGGTCCTCGTGCTCCACCTCCAGATCCGAGATGGCCGAGCCACAACGCACGCACCAGTTGACCAGATAGACGTCGCGATAGATGTGACCCTTCTCGTACAGCTCCACGAAGACCCTGACCACCGCCTTCTGGTAGGCCTCGTCCATGGTGAAGCGCTCCGACTCGTAATCACAGGCGCAGCCCAGGCTCTTCAGCTGATGGATGATGGTGGAGCCGTACCGGCGCCGCCACTCCCACACCCGCTTCTCGAAGGCTTCCCGGCCGATATCTTCCTTCCGAAGCCCCTCGGCCGCCAACTGACCCTCGACCTTGTTCTGAGTGGCGATGCCGGCATGGTCGGTCCCTACCACCCAGAGGGTGTTGAACCCCCGTAGGTGGTGGTAGCGGATGAGGATGTCCTGGATGGTGTCGTTGAGGGCGTGCCCCATGTGCAGCGACCCCGTGATGTTCGGCGGGGGGATGGCGATGACGTACGGAGGACGCGGGTCGTCCGCCGACGCGTGGAAGGAAGAGCGATCCAGCCAGCGTCTCATGAGACGCTCCTCGACTTCGTGCGGCGCGTAGCGCGCCGCCATGCTCACCTCGGTCACGATGGGTCCGTTCCCTCTTGCCCCGGCAGTCCCTGCAGAGCCAGCGGGAGCACATCGACGAAGTTGTCTACGTAGACGATATCAAGGCCCCGCCTGAGCTCGGCCTGCAACTCCTCCACTTCGGGTCCCACCGTACGCGGCAGGACCACCGTCTCCACCCCCTCGCGCAGTGCCGCCAGGAGCTTCTCCTTGAGGCCCCCCACGGGAAGGATCTGCCCGGTGAGGGTGATCTCGCCCGACAGCGCCACCTTCGGAAGAACCGGCACCTGGAGCAGCGCCGACAACAAGGCCGTCGCGACCGCGATGCCGGCCGACGGCCCCTCCTTGGGAACACCGCCCTCGGGGAAGTGCATGCGCACCTCGAGCGCCGAGAGCAGTTCGTGGTCGGATGGCTCGGGCGGCTCGCACTCCGCAGGGCGGCCTTCGGGCCAGAAGCCCGGTTCCGGGGCACCCTGGTCGACCACCCGGCTGAGGGCGGCGCGCGAATCGGCGCGTGATTCGGCGCCGGCCCGGCCTACGCTTCCCTCATCTCCCGAGTCGGGCTGCTGATAGTTGTCCAACAGGTACGCCCGCCCGGGCGAAGCGGCCCACAGCTCGGAGAGCACCGGGTCACGCACCAGCGAGGTCTTCAGATAGCCCCAGGCCGCCGTCACGCTCTCCTGCATGACCTCGCCCAGTTGGCCGGTGAGATGGAAATCGCCTTTGCCCGGTGTCACCACGCACTCGATGCGGAGCACGTCTCCCCCTGCCCCCGTGTAGGCCAGGCCGAGGCTCACGCCCACCTGCGGCTCGGTCGCCAGGCGCGCGGACAGGAAGGGAGCCGGGCCCACCAGAGGAGCCAAGCTCCGCGGACCGATCCGACGTGGGATCCTCTTCCCCTCGATCCTCATACGGGCCAACCGCCGGTAGACCTTCCCGATGAGCCGGGCCATCTCGCGTACGCCGGCCTCGCGCGTGTACTCGCGGACGAGCGTGCGCAGCGCGCCCGGGGTGAAGACGTTGCCCAGGTCCGCCAGGCCACTCTCCTCGGCGATCTTGGGCACTAGGTGGCGCTGAGCGATCTCCAGCTTCTCCCGGTCGGTATAGCCGGGCAGCCGGATGATCTCCAGACGATCGTGCAGGGTCTCGGGAATGTCTTCCTCGTAGTTGGCCGTAGCGATGAAGAACACGTGCGAGAGGTCGTACTCGAGCTCCAGGTAGTTGTCGCGGAAGGTCCGGTTCTGGACCGGGTCGAGCACCTCCATGAGGGCGGCGGCAGGATCGCCCCGCCAATCGGCCTCCATCTTGTCGATCTCATCGAGCACCACCACTGGGTCGTCCACGCCGGCCCGCTTCAGCGCGTCGATGATGCGGCCGGGCATAGCCCCCACGTAGGTCCGGCGATGGCCGCGGATCTCGCCCTCGTCCCGCACGCCGCCCAGGCTGATGCGCTGCAAAGGACGCTCCAGGCCCTTAGCGGTAGCCATGGCCACCGAGGTTTTGCCCACTCCAGGCGGCCCTACCAGGCACAGGATGGCGTTGGGAGGCGTCCCGCCCCGCAGGGAGGCGACCGCTAGGTACTCGATGATCCGGTCCTTGACGCTCTTCAGGCCGTAGTGGGTCTCGTCGAGGACCCGAGCGACGGCCGCCACGTCGGGGACGGCGGCCCCAGAGCGTGCGCCCCAGGGCAGGCCCAGAGCGGTATCCAGGTAGGTCTTGGCGACGGCCACCTCCGCCGAGAGGGGTGGCAAATCACTCAGACGCTTGATCTCCTTGGTCAGCGCGACGGCGGCCGCCTCGGGCAGTTTCTTCTCCTGCAACTGCTTGAGGTAGGCGCCCCGTTCGCTGTCTTCCTCCCCTTCTTCTCCCAGCTCTTCCTGCAGGACCTTCAGACGCTCATGCAGGAAGACGCGGCGCTGCTGCCGCTCAAAACTGTCGTGGACCCGCTCGGAGATCTCGTTCTCGAGCGCGATGAACTCGTTCTCCTGGATAAGGGTCTCGAGCAGAAGAAGCAGGCGCTTCTCCGGTTCGTCCCCCTCGAGGAGCTCCTGTTTGCGGTCGGGGCCGATCATCAAGTTCGAGGCAACCACGTCCACCATCTCGTTCGGGTCGGTCACCGCCTCGAGCGCCGTCTCGGCTTCTTCGGGCAGTTGCGGCGTCTGCCCCACATAGCCGGCGAATTCCCGTGCGACCGAATCCATGAGCGCCCGCAACCTCGGCCGCTTGATCACGGTCCTACCGGGCAGGGGATGGTAGCGTACGGTGAAGAACGGGGTCAGCGTCTCGAACGAGTCGATAGCGACCCGTTCCTTGCCCTCGACGAGGGCTTTGAGCGTGCCGTCGGCAAGGCGGGAGAACTGCACGACCTTGGTCAGGGTCCCGACCGGGTAGAGGTCGTCGGGTTCGGGATCATCGATCGCCGCCGAGCGCTGCGCGGCCATCACCAGCACGCCTCCGGACTGCTGCGTGTGCTCAAGAGCGCGGACGCCCTTGTCCCTCTCGACGAAGATCGGGGCCAGCATCCCGGGGAAGAGCACGAGGTCGCGCGTGGCCAGGAGCGGGACCGCCCGCTGCGTTTCAACCATCATCCGTCCCGCCTATGCGGATTCTTGACCCAGGTCCAGGTCCTCGTGCGCCGAACTCGTCACCAACGTGGGATCGATCTTCTTCTCTATCACTTCCCGCGTGACGACGCACTTGGTCACGTCGCGGCGGCTGGGAAGCTCGAACATCACATTGGTGAGCGCCGCCTCGATGATGGAACGCAGCCCGCGGGCCCCGGTCTCCAGCTTCAGGGCCTGCTTGGCGATGGCCTCCAGTGCCTCTTTGGCGAAGATCAGGTCGACCCCGTCGTACGCGAAGAACTTCCGATACTGTTTGGTGAGCGCGTTCTTCGGTTCGGTGAGGATACACACCAGATCATCCTCATGAAGTTGGTGCACGTTGCATATCACGGGCAGGCGTCCGATGAACTCAGGGATGAGCCCGAACTCGAGGAGGTCTTCGGGAAGTACCTTGGCGAACAGCTCGCCCACGTCGCGGTTTTCCCGGCCCTGGATCTCGGCCCCGAAACCCAGTCCCTTCTTACCGATCCTCCGCTCGATGATCTTCTCCAAGTCGGCGAACGCGCCACCACAGATAAAGAGGATGTTGGTGGTGTCGATGGTCAGGAACTCCTGGTGCGGATGCTTGCGCCCGCCCTGGGGCGGGACGCTGGCGTGCGTACCTTCTAGGATCTTGAGCAAGGCCTGTTGGACTCCCTCTCCGGACACGTCCCGGGTGATGGAAGGGTTGTCGGCCTTGCGCGCTATCTTGTCGACCTCGTCGATGTAGATGATGCCGGTCTCGGCCTTCTTGATGTCGAAGTCCGCCGCTTGGATGAGCTTGAGAAGGATGTTCTCGACATCTTCGCCCACGTAACCGGCCTCGGTGAGCGCAGTCGCGTCGGCGATGGCAAACGGGACATTGAGGATGCGGGCCAGGGTCTGCGCCAGGAGCGTCTTGCCGCATCCTGTGGGGCCCAGTAGCAGGATGTTGGACTTCTGCAGTTCGACATCGGCGTCCTGCAGCGTGCCCATGTGGACGCGCTTGTAGTGGTTGTACACGGCCACCGAAAGCGCCCGCTTGGCTTCCTCCTGCCCTATCACGTAATCGGACAGGACGGAGTAGATCTCCTTCGGTTTCGGCAGATTCTCCAGGTCGAGCGAGGGAGGCGCCGTGAATTCCTCATCGATGATCTCGTTGCAGAGATCGATGCATTCGTCACAGATATACACCCCCGGACCGGCGATCAGCTTCTTCACCTGACGCTGGCTCTTACCACAGAAGCTGCAGAGCAGCTGCTCGGATCCTCCCGGCGGCTTCGGCACCAGACGACCCCCTACCTATGCTCGAGTATCTTGTCGATGATCCCGTAGGCGAGCGATTCCTCGGCGTTCATGAAGTAGTCACGCTCGGTGTCGCGCTCGACTTTCTCGAGCTCCTGCCCGGTATGCTTCGCCAGGATCTCGTCGAGCCTCTTGCGCAGGCCCAGCGCCTCCCGGGCATGGATCTCGATGTCGGTCGCAGGCCCTTCGAAACCTCCCGACAACTGGTGGATCAATATCTTGGAATTCGGGAGAGCGTAGCGTTTACCTCCAGCGCCCCCGGCCAACAGGAGGGCGCCCATCGACATGGCGACGCCCACACACATCGTGGAGACGTCGGGCTTGATGAACTGCATCGTGTCGTAGATCGCCAGACCCGCGTAGACGTTGCCCCCAGGACTGTTGATGTAAAGGGAGACGTCCTTGTCGGGATCTTCCGACTCCAAGTGCAGGAGCTGCGCGACCACCACATTGGCGACCTGGTCGTTGATGGCGGTGCCCAGGAAGATTATCCTTTCGTTGAGTAGACGCGAGTAGATGTCGAACGCCCGCTCGCCTCGGCCGGTCTGCTCGACCACCATGGGGATCAGTGGACTCACAGCGTCATCCTTTCCACGTAGACTCAGCTCTGCTCGGCGGCCGCGTCGCGCGCCATATCTTCGTTCCCCACCGCCTGATCGCGGGCCGGCGCTTCCGCCTCCGCGGCGGCCGGGGTCTCAGCCGGCGCTTCCGCCTCCGCGGCGGCCGGGCTGTCCGCCCCCGGCGCGTCTGCCGACGCCGACTTCGCAGCCATGGCCGCCTTCACGCTCTCCGGGATGCTGAAGTCAAGAGGCGCCGGCTCCTCAGCCACCGCGCTCCCGGCGATGAAGTCGACCGCCTTATCGCGCACTATCTGCTCGCGCAGAGGTTCGATGCGGCCGTTCTTCCGCAGCCTGTTCTCAAGGGCCTTGACGTCGGTCCTGGTAGCGGCAGCCATCTGGGCGATGAGGGCGGACACCTCCTCATCGGTGGCTTCGAGACCTTCGGCCTTCGCGACCGCGTCGAGCACGAGCCCGGTCTTCACGGTGTTCGCGGCCCGCGGCTTCATGGTCTCGATGATCTGCTCCACAGTCGTCTCTGCGGCCTGCAGGTAGCCCTCGAGTGTGCCACCCTGAGACTCCAGCGAGCGCTTGAAGTCAGCCAGCATCTCCTCAGCCTGGTTACGGACCATCACCTCGGGCAAGTCGACCTGGGTGTTGTCGACGGCCGCCTGCAGAGCCTCGGCGATCAAGCGCTGCTGTGCAGCACGTTCCTTGCCGGCCCGGATCTGGTTGCGGATCTCCTGGCGTAGTTCCAGCAGCGTCGCGAACTCACTGATCTCCGAAGCCCACTTGTCGGTGAGAGGCGGCAGTTCCCTCTCCTTGATGTCCTTGACCCTGACGGTGAAGTCCACGGTCCTGCCGCCCAGGTCATCTGGGAAGGCCGCCGGCAGTACGACGGGGAACGTCCTCTCCTCGTCGATGCTCATGTTCACGACCTGCTCCTCGACCTCCGCGAAGACCCGCTCGCCCCCCACCTCGAACACATAATCACCGGCCTCGAGATCCTCCACCGGCTTCCCGTCGAGGGTCGCCCGCAGGTCGGCGGCGATGAAGTCGCCCTTTTGGACGCCCCGGCCGGTGACCGGCCGTAGCTCGGCGAACTCGTTGCGAAGCCGGTCCATCTGCGTATCGACCTCCGAGTCCTCGACCACGACGGGTTCCTTGGGCACCTTCAGGCCTTTGTACTCGCCCAGTGCCACCTCGGGCATGACCGTCACAGTGGCCTTGAAGCCCAAGGGCCTATCCAGCTCGGGCAGCTCGCCCTCGAGGTCGATCTGCGGGTGGTCGACGGCTTCCAGGCCCAACTCAGCCATCGCGCCGCTGAACCACCCGGACATCCGCTCCTCCACGGCGTCTATCAGGATGGTCTCGTCGCCCAACCGCCGGCGCACCATCGCCGTCGGCGCTTTGCCCGGACGAAAGCCGGGGAGCCGCGCCTCTCGCGACAGTCGCCTTAGGCGGGCGTCGAAGGCTTCCTGCAGTTCCTCGCTGGAAACCTCGACTGTGAGCTTGACCGTGTTCCCATCACGCTCACTGAGGGTCGTCTTCACATCTATCCTTTCCTCGATTCAGTTCCGGGGGCGCCTCGAGTGCGGGTGAGAGGACTCGAACCTCCACGTCAAAGACACATGATCCTAAATCATGCGCGTCTGCCATTCCGCCACACCCGCCGACTCCCGAGGGGTGAACGACGGGACTTGAACCCGCGACCGCTGGGGCCACAACCCAGTGCTCTACCAACTGAGCTACGTTCACCACGTTCTCCACACCCCGGTAGCAAACCACCGGGCCCGAGACGCGCCTGAGAGGATTCGAACCTCCGACCCACGGATTAGAAGTCCGTTGCTCTATCCAGCTGAGCTACAGGCGCTCGTTCCTCCCGGCGGCAGTAGCGCACAGCCGCCGGAGGAGCGGGCGACGGGATTCGAACCCGCGACAACCAGCTTGGAAGGCTGGAGCTCTACCAACTGAGCTACACCCGCCTGCTCATGCCCTGCTGCTCCGCCGGACCATGGTCGGGACGAGAGGATTCGAACCTCCGACCCCCTGCTCCCAAAGCAGGTGCGCTACCAGGCTGCGCCACGTCCCGACAGACGCACTCCTCTGGTTCCGGCTGCAGAAGTATACCGTATCGGCCTTTTCCCTGACCTCCAGGCCGTTTGTGCATTACACTGGAGAGTATGCGCCGAGGATGGTCGCCGTGTGACCGCGGCGCTCGAGCGGACAAGCCGGGGGACGCGGCCCTCGATAAGGAGAGCGTATGCGGATACTGGTAACTGGAGGAGCCGGCTTCATCGCCTCGCATCTGAGCGACCGCCTGGTATCCCTGGGCCAACAGGTGTCGATCGTGGACGATCTATCCACCGGCAAGCGCGAGAACGTCCCCGAAGCAGCCACCTTTTACGAGATCGATATCCGAGACGAGGCCTTGGACCGGGTGTTCGAGGAGGAGAGCCCGGACGTCGTGATCCATCACGCCGCCCATGCGAACGTCGCCGAGTCCGTACGCGATCCCCGCTACGATGCCGACGTGAACATCCGGGGCTCCCTCAATCTGCTCGAATGCTGCGTGAGGCACGGCGTCGAACGGGTCGTCTACGCAAGCACCGGTGGCGCCCTCTACGGAGAGGCGTGCTACCTGCCCGCCGACGAAGCCCATCCCATCGACCCCGTGTCCCCGTACGGGGTCAGCAAGCACGCAGTGGAACAGTACCTCTACTCCTACCGGCAGAACCACGGGCTTGACTATGTAGTGCTCCGTTATCCCAACGTCTACGGTCCCCGCCAGGACCCCCACGGAGAGGCGGGGGTCGTGGCCATCTTCTCCCTCCAGCTTCTCAGCGGAGAGCAGCCGGTCATCTTCGGAGACGGCAGCAAGACACGGGACTACTGCTACGTGACCGACATAGTCGACGCGAATATCCTCGCTCTTAACAGCCCGGGTGGAGCCGTCTACAATCTGGGACGGGGCATCGAAGTGACCGACCTTGAGGTGTTCCAGACCGTCCAAGAAGCGGTCGGCTCGAACGCTACACCGCGATTCGTCCCCGTGCGACCGGGAGAGGTCGAACACATCGCCCTGGACGCCTCGAAGGCGGAGAGGGAGTTGGGGTGGAGATGGAAGGTGGACCTTATCGAAGGCGTGGCCAAGGCCGTGGAGTTCTACCGTACAGAGAGCGAGAGGATACGGACGTGAGCAAGAGAGACCGACGCGACGGTGACCGCCGCGGTGAACGCCGCGAGAGCCAGCCGGAGGACGAACAGCAGCACCGTACAGGCGAAAGCGAGGTGCAGGAGGGTGACTCGCTGACGGCCCTCAAGGCCATCCTCTCCAAAGTGGCGGCTCTTCTCAAGCCACTGCAGTTGACCTCGGAGGAGTCGATCCGGCTGGTCGAACAGCTCTACAGCAAGGTCCTGGAGACGGATTTGCAGCTCGCGGCCGAGACCGACGACGCCCGTAAGTCCTCTGTGTTGGCGGCCATCCAGTACGCGACGATCCGGCGTGAGGGCGACAAGGTCATAGTGGACTACTCGACCGCCGCCGCCGATGACGCACAGGTGGCTTCCAGACCCGACGCCCCGCCGGAGGCCGGCGGAGGGCAGACCACGCCGGCGCAGACACCCCCTGCCGCGGCCGGCACGGCGGCCGCTGACGCCGCATCACCCGCGCCGCCTGTCCCAGAGCCTGCGATGGCTACCGGCGACCTCCCGGCTCCGCCACGAAGCCCGGGCGCGCCCCGGCGGACCGCACCCAGAAAGGTGGCCCCGGCCGCTGCGGCGCCCGCCGACCCCGCCCCGCCGGAGGACTGACGGGGCCGCGCGGCGGACGGGCTGCCGACGGACGATCTCGGGCGCCCGCGCGGGCGCGGGCGCGCCTTTGTGCTCGGCGATTTCCTAGTCGAAGTAGGTCAGCCGCTTGAAGTAGTCGAAGCGTTTGCCGATCTCGTCCTGGGTCAGACGTAGCAGACGATCCAGGCTGAAGTCCTCGACCGCGAACGACGCGATCGTGCTCCCGTAGATGATGGCCCGCGCCAGAGCGGCGTCATTGATCTCGCCGCACGCTGCGAGCGAGCCGACAAAGCCGCCGGCGAACGTATCACCGGCCCCGGTCGGGTCGAACACCTCCTCAAGCGGCATGGCCGGCGCCGCGAAGAACTCGCCGTCGCCCGAGCAGGTCATGAGCACGCCGTTCTCTCCCCGTTTGATCACGACCGTGCCCGGACCCATCGCCCGCAGTATACGCGCCGCCTTGGCGAGATTGGCCTCGTTAGAGAGCTGCCGCGCCTCGGCATCGTTGATGATGAGCACATCGACGCGCCGCAACACCTCACGCAGCTCATCCGGCGTCCCTTCTATCCAGAAATCCATGGTGTCGGCGGCCACCAGCCGGGGAGAGGTCACTTGATCGAGCACCTCGAGCTGCAGCCGGGGATGGATGTTGCCCAGGAACACGAACGGAGACGAGCGGTAGGCCTCGGGGATGACCGGCCGGAACTGTTCGAATACGTTCAGCTTGGTGTAGATGGTCTCGCGCGTGTTGAGGTCGAACCCATACTCGCCCTTCCAGCGGAACGTCTCTCCGGGAACGGTCTGCAGGCCGGATAGATCGATACGCCGCCCTTCGAACAACGAGGTGCCCCGGTCGCCGAAGTCCTCGCCCACCACCGCGACCAGTCTGACGTCGGTGAAGAACGAGGCCGCCACCGAGAAATAGGCCGCTGATCCTCCGGCGACGCGCGTCACCTCACCGAAAGGGTTCCTGATGGTGTCGAGCGCGACCGAGCCTACGGCCAGAACAGGTTCCACGAGCCTATCACCCTACATACTTGCCGATGAGGGGGGCCAGATCCCGTTTCGTCTCGGCCGGGATGGCGTCGGGACTCGTGATGACGGCCGTCGCGAGAGCGCTTCCGCACGAGCAACCGCGCTCCACCGGCACCCGGCCCACGGCCTCCGCGATGAGCCGCTGAGCAGTGCCCGCATTGCGGGCCAGGTTGGCGACGACCATGTCCACGGTCACGTCCTCATCCTCCGGATGCCAGCAATCGTAGTCGGTCACCAGGGCGATGGTCGCATAGCAGATCTCGGCTTCGCGGGCCAGCTTGGCCTCTTGGAGGTTCGTCATGCCTATGACATCCATGCCCCAACTCTTGTAGAGACGCGACTCGGCCAAAGTGGAGAACTGGGGTCCCTCCATGCATACATACGTGCCGCCCAAGTGAGCACGGGCGCCCACCGCCTGCGCCGACTCGAACGCGATGCGGCTCAGCTCGGGACAGACCGGCTGGGCGAACGATATATGCACGGCGAGGCCCTGGCCGTAGAAGAAGGTGCTGATACGCCCCCGGGTCCTATCGAAGAACTGGTCGGGAATGACCACGTCGAGCGGCGGGTAGTCCTCTTTGAGACTGCCGACCGCGCTGGCCGAAAAGATCCGCTCCACCCCGAGGAGCTTGAACCCGAAGATGTTGGCGCGGAAGTTCAGCTCCGACGGCGGGATCCGGTGGCCGGCCCCATGCCGCGCCAAGAAGGCCACCCGGTGCCCATGGAGCGTCCCCACCACGTAGGGACCGCTGGGATCGCCGAACGGCGTCGAGAGTCGCACCTCCTCTCGGTCCGACAACTCCGCCATGTCGTAGAGTCCGCTCCCCCCGATGATGCCGATCTGAACCGCCATGTTCCTCCTTCAGGGACGCACGGCCACGCCATTGCCTGCACTCGCCCGGACGGAAGTCCATGGGACAAAGGCCGCAGGAACAAAGTCCACCGGTGCCGGCTCCAGGGTACCATGGACACGCCGCCCGGCCGCCCGGCCGGGAAGCTCCCCTCGCCGCCTATTCAGCCGGCTTTTCGGCGCCGCCTGCTTCCTGTGCCTCTCGACCGGCAGGGGGCTCCGCCTTCAAGCTGTCCGCCTCCGCCCCGCCTTCACCGGTCGGCCCCCTATCCAACGCCGCTACATATGCCAACTGCAACTGGGAGAGTACACCCCGGTGCGCGACCATCTCCTTCGCCGGCCGTGTTGGCGCCACGATCTCCATGAGCGCCCTGAAAGCGTCGATGGCCATCCGCGCCTGGTCAAGGTCGCGCAGCGCGGCGGTCTCCGGCGTCACCCCCATCCGGCCGACCGCCAAAGTCGACAGGGATTGCATCATATAGAGAAGGTGCTCGCCGACCGGCAGGTTCCGTATCTCCTCCTGCAGACGCGCCACCATCTCAGCTTCCTCGTGCATCTCGGCCTCGCGCATCTCGGCGTCGCTCATCCCGGCCTCGTGCATCTCGGCCTCGCTCATCCCGGCCGTGGTCTCGTCGACCTTCTCCGCCCCCTCGTCGGCCTTCGCTCCGGTGGTTTCGTCGTCCCTGCTCTCCTCTGCCATGGATCTCCGTACCTCCTGCCGTGGATGTTCCGTGAAGCGACGTTATCACAGTCTCCCCTGTTAGAATTGCGGGGTCCACCTGGAGTGGCGTGACAAAGGAGCCGGAGCAGCGTGAGCATAACGGAACCGGTGCGCGATAGGGATGCCGATGTCGACGCCGATCTCGTAAAGCGCGCGCGGGAAGGCGACGAAGAGGCCCTGACGCAACTCTACAGGCGGCATGAGCGCCGCGCCTACAACCTGGCGTTGCGCACGCTCGGCGATCCGTGGGATGCCGCCGATGTCGCCCAAGAGGCTTTCATCAAGGCCTTCAAGAACCTGGACTCGTTCAAGGGCGAGGCCCGCTTCGGCACCTGGTTGCACCGTATCGTGGTGAACGCGGCTTACGACCACCTCCGCCGGCAGAAGCCCGAACCCATGGATTCGGAGATCCTGGATGACCTGTCCGGGCCGTCCGGACCTGCGTCGGTGGTGGCCACGGGCAGAGACGGCATCGATCCCGCCGTCGACGGCCTGTCCGACCCGCTCCGACACGCTTTGATGGGCCTGAGCGAGGGGTTCCGCTTCGCGGTCGTGCTCTGCGACCTGCTCGGTTTTCCGTACAACGAGGCGGCCGACATCCTCGGGGTGCAGGAAGGAACGATCAAATCCCGCATCTTCCGAGCCAGAGAGGCGCTCGCCGCCGTACTCACGACGGCCGGCTACGGTAGTACGATGGCCGCCGGGCGCGGCTCAGATGAGGCCGCGCCCAGGAACCAAGGCCCTGCAGGGAGCGTCACACAACAGGGCAAGTTAGGGGACGATTTGTGATGTCCAGGGGCGATCACCGAGAAGATCATCGGACTGAGCCTGACGGCAGGCCGTCCGGACACGTGGACGACTGGGAGGACCTGGCCGTCGATTTCATCGACGGGCGGCTCGACCGGGAGACCACGGCCGCCATCGAGGGCCACCTCGAGCAGTGCCCCACTTGTGCCGCCCGGCTACGGGCCCAGCAGAACATCCTGGCCTTCCTCCGGCAGACCCCTCTGCAGCAGGCGCCGGCCGGGCTTGAAGACCAGGTCTTGGACGAGGTGCTCATGCCCGCAAAGCCCGTGCGGACGCCCCGCCGGAAGGGAGAAAAGGAGCCCTTTGGCTGGTCGGCATTGTGGCGTCGTACGATCAGGCCATGGATACCCGCCACTGTGGGGGTGGCGGCCGTGCTCCTGGCGATCGTAGGCTATGGGCTCCTGCGCCCGAGCGCCGAGGAGGAGACGGCGCAGTATGCGGCCACGACCTCCGTCACCTACGGTGAGGTCGAGACGACCTCCTTCGCCTACCGCGCATCGGACACGCCCTCCGGCGGCGAAGAAGGCGAAGACACCGTCGCCGCCGCCCCGTCCGAGACCGCTACCACGGCTGCGCCCATGACTACGACCACGGCCGCGGGCGAAACGACGACCACGGCCGCGGGCGAAACGATGACCACGGCCGCGGACGCCCTTGAGCCCGCGCAAGGTACTGCGTCGATCCAGCCCGCGGCCGCAGGCACCCAGGATCGCAAGACCATGATCGCCGAGCTCGAGGACGCCGGAAGTCCCGCCTTCTTCGTTTTTGACACGGCGACGCTGACGGATGAAGCTTCCGCGGAGAAAGCGGCCGCCTCGATCGTCGAACAGATCACAGCCCTCACCGGGCTGCAGCCTCTCGAGAGCGCGCTCTCCCTCGGCGCACCTACGTTCGCCGCTTTCGTGCCGCGCGACGATGCCACACAGTTCGTCGACCTGCTACGGTCTATCGCCGCCTCAGTGCAGGTCGTCGTCAGTCTCGACATGCAACCTCCGGAGGCGGCCGCGGACGCCACAGCCAGGCTGCTCGAGCAGAAAAGCGACCTGCCCGAGCTCTCCGCCCACCGCACACCCCAGCCGGCAGTCTCCGGTTGGTCGTTCACCACCTCGACCCTGGCGAAATCCAGAGAGGGAACGGCGGTGACGGGGGAAGCGCCACCCGACGAGGCGGGGACCCACGTGCTGGTGGTGATCTACCTGCAGGACTGACCGGGATCCGGGCTTGGATCTACTCGGCCCTATGTTGCGGACACGCCGCCGGCGCCAGCAGGCCCCTGGATGGTCGGGGTGCCGGGATTTGAACCCGGGACCTCATCGTCCCGAACGATGCGCGCTACCAGGCTGCGCTACACCCCGCCGTTCAACTGCCATCGACCACTTCGACGGTGGCCTATTGTATACCATCGCCTACGGGCGGGCCACGGCCGCGCAGACCCACGCCACCGGGCAACGCGCGCACTCCTCGCTTGTCCTGGCAGGGAACTCCCTCCGCCCCAGGTCACCGAGAACGCCGTCCAGACTACTTTCCAGGCGAGGGATGTCGCCCCTACCGAACCGCCTGGTCTGCGGCTCCGCCGGGTCTTCCAAGAACACGAAATCCATCTGCACTGCGGGAGCGCCGGCAAGCAGCGCCGCGAGGCAATAGACGATCGCCTGGAGCTCGTAGCTCGACATGAGCTCGGCCGGGGCGCGGCCGGCAAGCGCGTTGGTCTTGTAGTCGATGATGCGCCAGCACTCGTCATCGCGAAGGACCAGGTCCATGACACCTGAGAGCAGAGCGTCCCCCCGGGCGAAAAAGAAATGGGCCTCGCGGGCCGCGGCCGGGTGGGACCACGTACCGGCCGCCGGCATCTTCCAGAAAGCCAGGGTGAGGGCGACCGCCCGCTCCACATCGGCCGGCGACAGCTCGACCCCGGTCTGCAGGAGCCAGGCGTCGGCCTCCCTCCGCACGGACTCCTCGGCCGGAGGCCCATCCCCTACCGGTAGCCTCTCCAGCAGCGCGTGCGTCAGGAGCCCTACGTCGCGACCCGTCTGCCGCTCGTCCGGGTCGAGAAGCAGGTCCCCCGGCGGGGGAGCATCATCTGCCTCGTCGTCATCGCCGCGCTCGATCCCCTCCCGATCGAGGCCCAACATACGCTCGAGGTAGAAGCGCCGGGGGCACCTCTGATACGCCGCAAGCGCGGAAAAACTCAGGTGATGGGGTACGCCGGCCCGCGGCGCCGCCACTAAGAACTCGGGCGAGGACTCAGGCCCTGACTCTCGTGGGGACTCAGACGGGGACTCAGACGGGGGCTCAGACGGGAGCTCGGCCGACATCCCGCGGCCCTCGCCGTCCGGCGCGCCGCCGGCCTTCATCTGCGGCCGCGCGGGAGCCGGCGGCGCTCCCGATCCTACGACCGGAATGCTCGCGACGACCGCGTCGAGACCGTCGAGGGTGGCGCTCTCGCCCTCGGCCGGCAGGCCTTGCAGCCCAAGACCGACGATGGTGCGGCCGATCCGCGAGCCGTCAAGCCGTTCCCCCACCGGCCTCGCCCCGATGAGGATCAACCGCTGTTGCGCACGCGTCATCGCCACATACAGGAGCCTGACATCTTCTTCGTTCTCCCTTTCCCGACCTTGTGCGACCACCTCCGCACCCGGTCCCCACGAAAGGTCGTACGCTTCGTAGTTCTCCCGTTTGGAGCCTTTGAGAAAGACTGCCATCCGGCCGTCGTCGCCCACGACCACGTCCGGAGTCTCACCGTGGAACACGTCCGACCCGAGGCCGGCCAACACCACTACGGGGAACTCCAGGCCTTTTGCCTGATGGATGGTCATCAGCCGCACCACGTCGTCGCCTTCGGCCAGCGTGGGAGCGCTTCCCTCCTGGTCGCTCAGGTCTCCCATCGACGCGATCAGCTTCACGAAGCCGGCGAGATCGGGTCCCTCGAGGGCCTCGAAGTCGCGCGCCATGCGCATCAATTTCCCCACGTTCGCGAACCGTCGCATCCCGTCCGGCGAGGCAAGCAGGCATCGATCGTAGGCGCAGATACTAACGGCCTCGTCGATCAGTCGAGCCAGACCCGGCCGGCCCACCCGCCGCCGGAGCCCGTCCAGACGGACGGCGAACGCTTCTAGGAGCATCCGGTCTTCGTGTCCCAGGGCGGCGACCTTTCCGCTTCTGACAACATCCCAGAGCGAGGCCCCGTCCTTGCCCTTCTGGCGACCGAGGTGATAGAGGGCGTCGTCGGAGATCCCGACCAGAGGCGACCGTAGGGCGGCCACCATGGCCAGGTCGTCGTGAGGACTGACCAGGAGCCGGAGTAGCGACACGATGTCTGCGACCTCTTCCTGCGCGTAGTAGCCCTTGCCCCGCACCACATAGACCTGCAGACCGGCAGCAAGTAAGGCCCGGCGATAGATATCGACGTACGTGTAAGCGGGCAGCAGGACCACGATGTCGCGCTGCAGGTAGCCTTCTTCGTGGATGAGTGAGCGGATCCGTGCGGCTACCACCCGCGCTTCCGCCTCCGGGATGGAGAGAAG
The DNA here is from genome assembly GCA_021372435.1 of Actinomycetes bacterium. Taxonomy (GTDB): domain Bacteria; phylum Actinomycetota; class Thermoleophilia; order RBG-16-64-13; family RBG-16-64-13; genus RBG-16-64-13. The sequence continues at coordinate 64,862 of JAJFUK010000110.1, forward strand.
GAGCTTGGCCGGGTCGGTAGGCACCCCCCGCTCCGCGACCAGGACTTCGACGGCGGCCCCTCCGGCCCGGGAAGCGACGGCCGGCCGGGCCGGAGCGGAGGGCGCCCGCCCGGGATACACGGTCGTCGTCGCGGGCCCGCCGGTGCTCGGCGCCGGCCGCGGCGCCGGCCGGGCCGTGATGTCGGTCGCCTCCGCGGGCTCCTCTTCCGGATCAGGCGGAAGCAGCGGCTTGAAGTCCGCTCCGAAGTAGCTCGGGTGCGCGAACAGCCGGTTCACGAAGTCGAGGATCTCCTTGCGACTCCGGTAGTTGGTGTCAAGCCGGTAGAGAGTCCCGGCCGGGTCGTCCGCGGCTTTGGAGCCGAGTTCCTCCTCCCGCTTCCTGAACACCTGGACGTCGGCCCCCCGGAACCGATAGATGCTCTGCCGGTAGTCGCCCACCATCAGAAGCCGGGTCGCGCCGAGACCCTCGAGGATCGAGCACTGCACCTCGTTGGTGTCCTGGAACTCGTCGATCAGGACCCAGCAGCCCGGCAGGACCGGGTCTGACGCACCCGCTCCGCCTCTGCCCGACACGAGCGCCCGGGCCCGGAGCTCGAGGTCGGTGAAATCCAGCATCCCTCGTTCCCGCTTGCGGGCCTCGTACCGCTGATGGAATTCCATCAGCAGCCTGTTGACGGTCGAGACCAGCGGCCGCAGGCGCAGCTCCGCCAGTGCGGACCGATACTGTGTCAGCGCTTCGCGCACCGGCTCGAAGTCGGCTTCCATCGACCGGGTCCGCCGGCTCGGGAAGAAGTCAAGGGTCTCAGCGAGCCTGGCGGCCCGCTCCTCGTCAGACATACGGCCTTCGAGCCACTGGAGGCACGCCCGCAGCCGGTCCACATCGGCCTGCAGTGAGGAACCGGGGCGCGCCGACACCCGCACGGCCGCGAGCGCCCGGTCGATGGCCTCGACCAAGCGGTCGCGCGCCCACCCCGGCGGAGGTCCGGGAGCGATGGTCACCTGCGGTTGGTCGTAGCCCAGCCCACGCAGCCGGTCGTAGAGAGGCCCTATCTGCCTCCGCAGACCGTCCCGGCCGGAGGCCAGGACTTCGAGCTCCATCTCGTCGACGTCCTCGGCCACGCGCTCCCAGGCCTCCCGGCCGGTCTCTTGCTTGACCAGAGCGGCCGCCTCCGCCTCGAGCACCGAACAAGCCGGATCGACTCCCACCTCAAGCGCCCGGTCTGTGATCAAACGCCGGCAGAGAGCGTGGATCGTCCCGATAGTGGCCGCGTCCAGAGACCAGGCCAAGTCGCTCCTCCCCCGAAGTCGAAGCTCGCAACGGATGCGATCGGCCAGTTCGGCGGCCGCCTTCCGGGTGAAGGTGACGGCCACCAGCCGGTCGGCCGGAATGCCCTCCTCGAGGAGGGCGCGGACGAAGTACGCCACGAGAAGCCGGGTCTTGCCGCTCCCTGCGGCGGCGGACACCAGTATTCTCGGACGAGGGTCAAGCACCACCGGCTCCTGCGTCTTGGACAGTCTGGTGCCTTGCTCGCCGGTCATGGACGATACTCCCCCCGCCGGGCGCGGCAGGCCGGCCCGAGCGGGCACCACGACGGGCAGGGCCGGTCGGCCCGCGGAGCGATGACCCCGGTCCGCATGCCTTCGGCGGCGTCAATAGCGGTCTGCACCGTGAGCCGAGACAGCTCCTCCAGGCCCGGCTCATCGAGCGACCTGATCCCGGCAGCCCCTGAGCCGAGCACCCACTCCGCCCCGGCCGCCACCACGCCGGAGCGTTTCTTGTCGAACAATGAGAGGTACGCCCCGCCGATGACGCCCGCTCGGGGCCGCTCCGCGGCAAGGGCCAGCAGATACAGCGGCAACTGCAGCGCTTCGCCCGTCCCTAAAGCCTTCGGCGGCGGGATGGCGCCCGTCTTGTAATCGAGGATGAACACCCCCGTGCCGTCGGGAGTGGCATCGACGCGATCGATGCGTCCCCGCACCCTGAGCCCGCCGATGTCCACGCCCCGGTTACCTCCCACCCACATCTCGGACTGCGAGAACGTCAGTGGGCCCGCGGCGGCGGCCTCCATATCGAAGAGGTTCCGCGCCATGCGCTTCAGCCTCCAGGCGGCCAGCCGCCGCTCTGAGAAGGAGCCCGGACACCGGTCTTCCCAGACGAGCCGGTCGACGACGTCGCACGCGACCTGCCCGGCCCGGCGGACGCCCGGCTCCCTTAGGGGCAGAAGACCTTCCGCCGACAGCGTGCGGTAGGTCTCGCTGAGCACATCGTGCAACAATCGCCCGATCATACGGCCGTCCAGTTCCAGATCGATATCCTCAGCTCCGACGACCCTCTCCACGAACCACCTGAAGGGGCAGTCCGCATACGCCTCGAGCGCCGATGGGTTGAAGCATCCGGTGGAGGCGAGCTCCTCCAAGACGGCCGGATCAGCCAGGCGGGAGGGCGGGCGGCCCCACGGCGGCACTGCCTCTCCGAATCCGAGCGCGACCACGGCCGGATGGGGCGCACACCCGTACGCGGCGCACGCCCTCAGGTAGTGCCGCAGTGACGGAGCTTTGTGGAGGGCGAAGACCTGGTCGGCCAGAGTGCGGTACTCGGGGAAGGACCCGTCGAGTCCCAGCAATCGTCTCGCCTCCTGCCAGTAAGGGGATGGGACGCTCTCCGTCCCGTCGTCCTCCGCGTCCCGCGCGCTGAGAAGAAGCAGGCGCCATGGCCGCGAGATGGCGCTGACGAAGAAGGCCGCCTCTTGGTCGGGTTCCGGGGGAAGAAGACCTCCTCCCGCCTCGTCGAGCCGTGCCCGTTGACCGGCGCTGAGCAGGGAAGGCCGGTCGGGGCTCCCCGGGAACTCCCCTTCGGCCAGACCCAGTATCACCACCGCCTGGAACCGGCGGGCGCGCGCTCTCTGCACGCTGAGTATCTGGACCGCATCATCGTCCTCAGAGCGTTCCCCGGGCACCGCCACACGGCCCAGGGAGTGCAGCACGAGCCGGGGATCGAGCCGGTCGGAGCGGCCGGCTTCTGCGCCGCCCACGTCCATCGAGGCGCCCAGCGACGCGAGGGATATCATCGTCCGCAACGCTCCCTGCAACGCCCGGAACACCCGCACATCCTCCGCCGCCGTCCGGTCGGTCAACCGGCAATCGTGCAGCCCGGCGATCAACATGTCGTGAATCAGACTCCCGGCGGCCGCCGGCACGAACCACGGCCCGGCTCCCTCGGGGACCGCCGCCGGGGTGAGAACATGACCGCGAGCGACCTCCACTCCCGGCTCGCGGCCCACATCGGACCCGACGGCGACCCAATCGACCATCTTCCAGAGCCGCTCCACTCGACCCGAGCCTCCATCCGCGGCGATCCGCGCCACGGCCCGGGCGCCCCGCGCAGTCCCCCGCCGGTATGCGAGCTCCAGGTCACCCGTCTCCTCAAGGGAGAGACCGCTGTAGGGACTGCGCAGATAGGCCAGCAAAGCCTCGCCCTCGTCCAGGCTCACTCCCCGCAGCGCCTGCAGGAAGGCATGGCCGAGCCCCGTCTCGCGCACGCAGGGACGATCGTCCATGTGATAGGGGATGCCGCACGACTCGAAGACATCCCCAAGAAGGCCGCTCCATGGGCGGACGTGCCGCACGATGACCGCAATCTGACCCGGTCTGCAGCCGCCCCTGATCAGGTCGGCGACCTTCTCTGCCGCCAGCTCCGCCTCGGCACGCCGGCCGGAGGCCAGAAGGAACCGGACTCCGTCATCCTTCGAGCACGCCGGCGCCGCCTCGCGCGCCGGCGGCCGGTCGGCCGCACACATGAAGTACCGCTCCAGATAAGCGACGGCCGCAGACGTGTAGGCGCGCTCCGGAGGCGCCACCTCCTTCACCTCGGAGGCCCTTGAGATCCACCAGGAGATCTCCCCCGGCGTGCTGAGATTGACGGCCCGGGAGCGATCATACGTGAACGTGACGAGCACCTCCGCCCGGCGGGACAGCGCCTCGACGAGAGCCCGTTGTCCGGCGGTGAAGGACGTGAAGCCGTAGAAGGCGACCGGTCTCTCCCAGGCGCCGGCGGCGGGTCTCGCTTCGCGCACGGCGACCGGGCGGTCGGTGAGGCCGAGGGCGGCGTAGATCTTCTCCTGAGCCCGGGCCAGCCGCCGGATATCGCCGGCCAAGGCGCCCGACCGGGGATCGCTCACCGCCCAACGGGCAAGGACGCGGTCGAGGTCATCACGGTCCCTGCCGCTTTGCCACAACTGCTCCAGCAGCTCGACGAGCCCCGTGACCACGCCCGGAAGGTGCATCGACGCGGAGAGGGCCTCGAGACGGGTCTCGCGAAGAATGCGGCCTGCGATCAGCGTGCGTTCTAGGTCGGTCGCGTAACGAGGGGACCGGCCCAGGACGAGGCGCACCAGGCCGTCGAAAGTGAGGGCCCGGTCTTGCCCGACCAATCCTCCGAGCCGCCCGGCCATCTCCAACGAGACCTGGTGCGCGTCGGGTCCCGTAGGAACCACCACCACAGGTCGCCGGGTAAGCCTCTCCTGCCACCAGTCGAGGACCAGCCCCTGCTTGCCGGAGTTGGCCGGACCTACAACGAGCGTCAGTCGCTTGGGAGACGATCCACTCATGATTGGGCTTATTGTAGAGCCCCGTCCGGACGGATGCTGTCCATCACCCCGGTAGTGCGCTAGTCTTACGCCATGAGCCGCGACGACGACAAGCTCATACGCCAGCTGTCCCTCATCTCGTTCCTCCTGAGCCGTCCGCGGCCGTTCACCGCGCGCGAGATCCAGGAGTCGGTGGAAGGCTATGCTGAGATGACCGACGAGACATTCACGCGCCGGTTCCACGCCGACCGCGCCGACCTGGCCAGGGTCGGCATCCAAGTACGGGTGCTCAGTGGCTCGGAGGCGGCTTACTCCACCGAGGCCCAACTGTACCTGCTCAGCGAGGAGGACTTCCGTCTGCCCCTCGTGGACTTCACGCCGGCCGAGGTACAGGCCCTCTCCCTCGCGCTCGCGGCCCTGGACGGCCGCTTCGCGTACGCCCGCCCGCTGCGCATGGCGCTGACGGCCGTGTTGCACGGACGGCAAGACCCCATCCAGACTGAGCTTGAGCAGTTGCCCGTGGCTCTTGCCCCGGACGAGGACGCCCGCCGGGCCAGGCGCCAGCTCTCCCGCTTGGAGGAGGCGGTCACGAGAGGAAAGACGGTCTGCTTCTCCTACCCCGCGGGTGATGGCGGCCTGCGGGAACGCACGCTCGATCCCTACGGCCTCTACCTGATCCAAAGCCATTGGTACGTGGTCGGTCGCGACCATCTGCGCGACGGCATCCGGATGTTCCGCTTGGGCAGGATCCAAGGAGCCGTGCGCTTTCTTACCGACAAGGTCCGCGATTTCTCGATCCCCCCCGATTTCGACCCCGGCGAGTACGGCGCACGGCCGCCGTGGATGATCGGTCCTCTCCAGGGAACAGCCCTGGTCAAGGTCGGAGACGACCTCGCGTGGTGGGTCGAACGTCTGCGGCCCCATGTGACCCGCGCGGCCGATGAGCCGGAGGGGTGCGCGGTCTTCGCCATGCCGTACGCCGACGAATCGGTCTTCCTCTCGTGGGTAGTGGGCCTTGGCGGCTGTGGCGAGCTCTTGGAGCCCGATGGGCTGCGGGCCGGGTTGAGGGAGTCCCTCACCGCCATCTGCAGAGCGCACGAGGATGACGTTGAGAACGGCCACGGCGAAGTGACCGGGGCGGCCCATGAGGCAGCGGCCGGCGAGAGTCGCGGCGAGCAGGAGCCGGGCGGCCCTTCCGAAAAGCAGGAGCCCGAAGATCTGGAGGCCGCCATAGCTCCCGAGCACATAGCCCGCGCGATCACGCTCCTTTGTTATCTGGTCGACGAACGACGGCCGCCTTTGATCACGTGGCAGACCCTGGAGAACGACCTAGGCCTCACCCGCGCCGAGGTCGAGCGCGACCTGTCCCTGATCAACCTCGTCAATTACGGCGGAGGGACGTTCGCCCTCATGGCTGAAGCCGGCCCCGAAGGGGTCAAGGTGGCGAGGGACATCATGGCCGACACGTTCGCCCATCCTGCCCGGTTGTCACCGGGGATGGCCCGGGCGTTGCTTCTCGCCCTCGACCTCCTCGGCGACACCGTCGCGCTGGAGGGGCTCGAGTCGCTGTCGTCGGTCCGCGAGAAGGTCCACGCGCTCATCGGGGCCGAGAGCGCCGAGGGCGCCGTCATCGTCGACGAGGTCTTCCCGCCCGACCCAGGGATCGTGGAGGTCCTCAACCACGCCGTTCGCGACCGGTCGCTCGTCGCGCTCGATTACTACAGCGCCACCAGACAGGAGCTCTCCGAGCGGCGCGTGGAGCCGTATCTGCTCTTCCACTCGCCGGACGGCTGGTACTTAGAGGCCTACTGCCTCAAGGCGCAGGAGCAGCGTACGTTCAAGCTCGACCGCATCCGTTCCGCCCGCAGCACCGGGGAGACCTTCACGCCCCGCGCTGAGGTCGACCTCAGCCCACACAGGGCCGGCCGGGCCTTCCTCGAGCACGATGTGGCCACCTGGGCCACTGTGCGCTTCAGGCCTCGTTGGCGCACCTATCTTGAGGATTCGGGCCGGGAGTACACGCGCCGGACCGACGGCCACCTGGTCGTCAGGATGCCTTACGTGGACGAGCGCTGGATGGCGCACGAGGTCATCCGTTTTCTCGGGGACGCCGTGCTTGAAAGGCCGGCTTCGGCGCGGCGCAAGGTCGCCGAAGTCGCGCGCGCGCTGCTCACCCGCTACCAGGAGGACCGCCCGGCCACCCGTCCGGCCGGCTCTCCTGGGGAGGTCCAGTGAAAGGCCTGGCCCGCTGGGTGGCGGACTCCCTGGGCTTCTATCTCGCCCTCTATCTCGTGGATTCGTTGATATCGCCGCGCTTCCATGTGGGCGCGGTGTGGATGGCGGTGGTACTTGCCGTCTTCCTCGGGCTGGTGAACAGCCTGGTCCGCCCTCTCCATCGGGTGAAGAGCAAACCGGCCGTGGCCATCGGTAAGGCGGTGTCGACCGTCCTCTTCAACGCGCTCGTGCTCCAGATCGCGATCTGGGCAGGAGCACCCCTGGCGGCGACCGGCCCGGTCTGGGTCCTGGTCATGGCGACGTTCTTGACATTCCTCGGCGGCCTCATGAACTGGCTGATCGGCTTCAAGAAGAAGGAGAAGCCGGGTGCGCCCGCGCGTGAACGCCGGGCCGCGCGCGCGTCGGCCCCCCGTGAGGTCGGGACGTCGCGGAAGCAGACCTAGAGGCTGCTGAAAAACGACGCTGCGTCGTCAGCGCGATGGCTGCGGGCGAGAGAAGAACGCAGGAAGCGCGAATAGCAGCGCTACTTGCGCGACCGAGGACGCTCTGTCGCGCCGGCCGGTGTGTCTTGGCGGCCGTGGCTTCGTTTTTCAGCAGCCTCTAGCGAGACTCCCCGGCTTCCTAGTCGATGACCGCCATCTCGTGGCCTCGGGCCTGGGCCATCAGCCGGAAATCATGGGGGTTGCTGGCCACCAGATAGGCGTCTGTAAGCGTGACCATTCCCCTCTCGAACAGATCGAGCAGGCTCTGATCGAACGTCTGCATGCCGTAGAAATCGCCCTCCTGCATGGCAGTGTGGATGTGGTGGGTCTGCTGAGGATCGAGGATCAGGTCGCGTATGCGGCCCGTCACCACCATCACTTCCACCGCCGGCACCCGCCCCAGCCCGTCCGAGCGCGTCAGCAACCGCTGGGAGATGATGCCGCGCAGCGAGCCGGCCAGCATGATGCGCACCTGCTTTTGCTGATACAGCGGGAAGAAGTCGATGATGCGGTTGACGGTCTCGGTCGCGTCGATGGTGTGAAGCGTACTGAGGACGAAGTGCCCGGTCTGAGCGGCGCTCAGAGCCGTGCGCACCGTCTCTTGGTCCCGCATCTCGCCGATGAAGATGATGTCGGGATCTTGCCTGAGCACGTACTTGAGGGCCGAACCATAGTTCTCCGTGTCGAGCCCCACCTCGCGCTGGTTGATTATGCACATCTGGTCCCTGTGGAGGATCTCGATAGGATCCTCGACGGTGACGATATGCCGGCGGAGATGATGGTTGATGTGGTCGATCATCGCCGCCAGCGTGGTGGTCTTGCCTGAGCCGGTCGTCCCGGTGACGAGCACCATCCCTCGAGGCTCCAGCGCCAGCTTCTGGACCACCGGCGGAAGGTTGAGTTCGGCGAAATCCGGGACCCGTGTGACGACCTGGCGGCAGGCGATGGAGATGGTCCCCCGCTGCCGGTAGACGTTCACGCGGTAGCGGCCCACTTGAGGCGAACTGTAGGCGAAGTCTATCTCGTTGGTCTCGCTGAAGCGCCGGATCTGCTTCTCGCTCATGAGCGAGGCCGCGCAGTCTTTGGTATCGTCGGGCGAGCAGACCGGCTCGTCCAGAGTCCTCAGTTCGCCGTCCACCCTGATGGTGGGAGGGCTGCCGACTTTTACGTGCAGGTCGGAGGCTCCGGCCTGAGTCGCGATCTCCAGCAGTTCGTCTATGCTCTTCATGGACCTCTCCTGACCCCACAGGACAACCTCGGCCGTTCTTCCACTCATCTTGTCGGTGGAAGGGGCTCGGTACTTGAGGGGTTGGAGCAGCCCGGTCCCAGAAGTCGCTAGAATGCGCTCCCCCAGTAGGGCTTGATCTCCTCCAAAGCTTCACGTACGTCCGCGCGTTCATCCGGCAAGACGGCCGGCTCAAAAGACGGAGATTCCCCCATCAGGCCTCTCAGGGTCGCCACGATCGAAGCCGACATCATCTGCGGCACATAGCCCCCCTCAAGAAAGCACACCGGTCCCGCCGCACCCAGTTCTTGGCAGAGGCACACAAGGGAAGCCGCCATCCACTGGAACGCGTCCTGGGAGAAACACAGCCCGCCGAGAGGATCACCGCGCTGGGGATCGTATCCGGCGGAGACCAGCACCAATTGCGGCTCGAACGAACGCGCCACCGGAAGAAGGAGCGAGTCGAACGCGAGCCGGACGGCGCCGTCTCCCCCGCCGGCCTGTAGGGGCACATTGATGGTGAAGCCGGTGCCGTCGCCTCTGCCTATCTCTCTGGTCATGCCGGTCCCGGGAAAATGACCGGCCATGTGCGTGCTGAAGAACAGCACGCGAGGATCTCCATAGAACGCGGCCTGCGTACCGTTGCCGTGGTGCACGTCCCAGTCGACGATCAGGACCCGCTCCAATCCCAGCTCTTCGAGTGCGTAGGCCGCCGCCACGGCGATGTTGTTGAAGATGCAGAAGCCCATCCCACGGGAGTGGCAGGCGTGATGGCCTGGAGGCCGCACGAGCAGGAAGGCATTCGAGCCGCTGGAAAGGACGCGCTCGACCGCCATGAGTCCCGCGCCGGCCGCGTAGACCGCCGCGTCATACGAACGCGGCGATACGGTCGTGTCCCAGTCGAGCCGGCCTCCGCCCTCAGCGGCCAGCTTCCGCACCGACTCGATGTAGGCAGGGTCGTGCACTCGCGCAATGGCTTCGACCGGGGAGGCTTCCGGCTCGATCCATTCCAGGTCGAGACCGCTCTCGGCGAGCACCTGATTGGCGACTATCAGACGTACCTTGTTCTCGACGTGGTCCCCGGTCTCATGCTGGATGAACAGTGGATGATAATAAATGACCAGAGGGTCCATGCCGGACGCCCTAGGAGATGATGCGGCATGCGCCGTAGTAGTTGTTGATCCACACGTCGTTGATCCGCACGTTCTTGCCGCTACCGGCCGCGTGGATCATCTGCCCCTCTCCGATGTAGATGCCCACGTGACTGATGGGGTCGTAGAAGAACACCAGATCGCCCGGTCTCAGTTCACTCCGTGACACAGGCCGCCCACACGTGTATTGCATGCGGCTCGAATGGGGCAGATTCACACCCACCTTCTTATACACGTACATGACGAACCCGGAGCAGTCGAAGCCGCCGGGGGTGGCCCCGCCCCATACGTACGGACAACCCAGGTATTCCATCGCGACAGACACCACCTCGCTGCCGGCGGCCGACTCCGGCACAGAGACGGTAGCGCTCTTGGGCTCCGCGGCAACAGTCGACTTGGCCGTCACCTTCGTTCTAGCAGCCGCCTCAGCCTCGGCCTTTGCCTCAGCCTCGGCCGTGGCTTTGGCCTGCGCAGCCGCCTCCGCTTCCGCCTTCTTGCGGGCCTCCTCGGCCCTCTTTTTCGCCTCCGCGGCCAACCTGGCCTGACGCGCCGCCTCTTCCTTCTCCAGTTGGGCTATCTCGGCTTCTTTGCCGGCGAGGACTTCCTGATTGGCGGCCAACTGCTCCTCAACCTTGACCTTGGCCGCTTCGGCCTCCGTGGCCAAGATCCTCTCCTCTTCGATCTGCCGGGCCAGTTCGGCCCTGCGGGCCTCGACCTCTTCTCGATAGCCCGTGACGTCAGCCACGATCGCTGCGTCCTGCTCGCTCAGGCGCTCCATCTGGTCGAGATAGTTCACCAGGTCGGAGAACGAGGAGACGCCGGTGAGGGCATCCAGTATGCCCAGGTGCCCTTGTTTGTAGATCTCGACCAACCTATCAGTGAGGGTGGCGTTGGCCGCCGCGAGGTCGGCCTCGGTCTTGGTCAGCTGCTCACGGGTCTCTTCGGCCGCCGCCTTGGTCTGCGCCAGGCGGGCTTGGGCGTAGTTATAGTCCTCGACGGCCGCGTCGAGCAGGGCAGATAGCTCGTCGATACGCTCCTGAAGGGCCTGGGCTTCGCTCTTGGCTTCGGTGATGGCCGCCGGTTCGGCAAACGCGACCCCGCCCAGCACAACTCCACCAAAGGCCAGAACGAGGAAGATGAAGATGAGACGCCGTCCGATTCCGCCTGGGTTGCCGGTTATGATCGGTGCCTCCCTGATCGTTTTCGAGTCCGGAGCGGCCGGGGCCGCTCGCCTCAACGTTCGGGACACTCTAGCATTTTCCTGGGCACTCGGCCACACGACGCCTCCTGCGCGCGAAGCTAGAGACGGGCCAGGTATGCCTCGATGCCGTGCAGGATGGCGGCCGCTTCTCGAGCCATGACTCCGGGATCGGCCAACGCCGGACCCTCCTCAGGATGGCTGAGGAAGCCCGGCTCGATCATGACCGAGAGCGGCTTCACCTCACGTAGGCACGCGTAGTTGCGGCCGTGCTTGTGCAGATCGACCCGGTCGAGCTCCCGACAGAGCGCATCGACGATGTAACCCGCCAGCCGCCGGCCCGCGGCCGATTCATAGGCGGAATTGGCAAAGAAGTAGGTCGCCGCACCCTGGGCCTTCGCACTGGGGTTCCAGTTGTGATGGAGGCATATGTGGATGTCGGGCGACCAGGCGTTGGCCATCTCGGTCCGGTCGTACAGGGCCCGGGAGACATCCCCTTCACGTGTCAGCTGGACGAGGGCCCCATTGCCCTCAAGAAGCCGGGCGAGTTCTACGGCAAGGCCCAGATTGGGGTCCTTCTCACGCACGCCGCCGACGCCTACCGATCCGTGCTCCATCCCGCCGTGAGCAGGATCGAGGCTGACCCGCAGCCCGGAAAGGCTGCTCTTGCGCACATAGCCGTTCAGTCGGTCGGGGATGCTGACCAGGTACTCATGCGTGCCGTCCTTGTGCAGGCGCCGGAGCCGGTCCAAGGTGGTCTCGCCCACGATGCCGTCGACGTTGAGCCCGGCGTTGCGCTGGAACTCCGTCACCGCCACCTCCAGCGCCGGGGAGAAGATCCCGTCCGCAGGCCCCGAATCGAAGCCGAAGTCGCCGAGCCGCTTCTGAAGGTAAAGCACGTCATCGCCCCGGATGGCAGGGACCCGCAGGTAAAGCAGGCGCTCACCCGGCTTGTACCCGGCCTCGACGAGCTCGGTCCAGGTGTTGTCTTCGACCACTCCGTCGGCGAAGAGTAGCCGCTGCTGCTGGAACGCTCGGATGGCGTTCTCCGTGTGCGGCCCGAAGAACCCGTCGGCACCCTCGCGCCCGAGGAAATACCCCAAGGCGGCAAGGCGCGTCTGGATGTCGACCACCCGCTTGCCTATGTCTCCTCTGCCTACGGGACGCATTTAATCATTATACTCATCCACATGGCCCTCTTCGACACACCCCGGCGTCGACGCCCCCCTGACCGCCCGTGGGCAGCAGCCGCCGCCGCGCTGTGGACCCTGGTCTTGCTGCTTCTCGCCTACTACCTCTGGATCGCGCAGGGCGATGTCTCAGCGACCGGGTCCGACACCACATTGTCGCCCACGGCCGGCGTCGCCTCTCGCTTCTCGCCGGGCGGGGAGACGACAAGGCCGGCCGTACCGGCTAGGACCGCCGTCGAGCGGCGCACCTCCACGACGACCGACGCGGCGACAACCACCAGCGCGCCGCCCACCACCACCGGGCCCTCCACGACGACCACTACCGAGCCGCCCACCACGACCACTACCGAGCCCTCCACCACGACCACTACCGAGCCACCCGCCCTCCTCGTCGCCGCTGCTGGGGACGTGCTTGGGGAGCGCGGTCCCGGCCTTTTCATGGACAAGAACGGGGGCGCGGAGGTCTTCGCCGAGGTCAGACCCTTCCTCGAGACGGCGATGCTGGCTTTCGTCAACGTCGAGGGACCCATCTCCGACAAGGGCACCCGCGCGTCGTGGAAGGAATACACGTTCCGCGGCCGCCCGGTGCTCGCCGAGGGCCTGGCCTATGCGGGCATCGACGTCATCAGCCTTGCCAACAATCACAGTATGGACTACGGCGGCAAGGCCCTGCTGGACACGTTTGTCCGACTGGACGAGGTAGGGGTGCAGTGGGCGGGACCTTCATCGTTCGAGGCAGTGCCCATCTATCTGGACGAGGTCACCGGGGTGCCCGCCCCGGTCACCGGCGAACACGCCGCTGCCATCCTCGACCGCCTGGCCATATACAGCACCGACCTGGGGCTGCAGCCGACGGTCTCGAGGGGCCGCGCTTACTTCGGGCCCGGACCCGCCGCTTTAGAACCCGATCCACGCTGAGGCGACTCCGGTCGGGCCGTCCGGCGCGGACCCGGTGGCCG
>JAJFUK010000123.1 GCA_021372435.1 Actinomycetes bacterium
TCTTGATCTCCTGGAGCCCCAGCTTCTCCGGCGAGCGCGCCCCGTGCGCCCCGTGCCGTCACCCCACGTCCGCCCGTCGCAGCCCGACCGGCGCCGCCTCATCTTGACTCGAGTTTCAAGGCCCGCTCACGCAGCTCTTTAAGCACTCGGGCCCGCTCCTCGGAAGAAGCGCGGTCCACGATCAGGATGCCGTCCAGATGGTCTATCTCGTGTTGGACGATACGGGCCGGCATGCCTGTGAGCCGGACCGTCAGTGGCTCCCCTTCGACATCCTGGGTCTCGACGACCACTTCCTCGGCGCGCATGATGTCCATGGTCGAATCGGGGATCGACAGGCATCCTTCCGATACGGTGCAGCACGCCTCCGACCGCTCCACGATCCGGGGATTGACGTACGCATGATGCTCGCCTTCGTTCTCGGGATCCCGCCACACCATGAGCCGGCTCAACACCCCGATCTGGTTGGCCGCCAAGCCTACCCCTTCTTCCCGCTCCATCACATCCTTCATCACCTGGACAAGTCTCTGTAGGTGCAAGTCGAAGAGCGTCACCGGCTTGGTCTGCTGCCTGAGAACGGGATCACCGAAGGTCCGGATCCGTTCCAACGGAGCCTTCCCTGGGCCCGATGTCTTCAAGGACGTCTTCTTACCGCTCATGGGATTACCGCTCATGGTGTCGTCGTCTCTGCCTCCATCAAGATCAACCGAAAGACTGCGGGTCCACATCCACCAAAAGGGCGACCCCCCGCCGCCGGTAGGGTTCCTGGAGCTGCGCCAGGGCCTGCCCCACAAGCGTCCGCGCCCTCTCGCCATCGCGTGTGGCGATCAGGAAATGCCACCGGCTGCGACCCCGCAGTACCGGCAACCGCACCGGTCCCCTCACTTCCTCGGGGAAGAGATGAGGACCCAGCCGCTCCAACACATACCCGATGCCCTTCCGGGCGCGTTCCTCATGTTCCGACGACGTCATCACCCGGATGAGGTCCGTGAAGGGCGGATACCCGAGGCGTCTACGGGACTCGAGCTCCCGCTCGTAGAATGGCGTTTCTTCCCTATTCAGCGCCATTCTAATACAGGGCACATCGGGATTCCAGGTCTGCACCAGGACACGGCCGGGCCTCTCCGCCCGCCCGGCCCGGCCGGCTACCTGCGTCAGTAGTTGGAAGGTCCGCTCGGCCGCGCGAAAATCGGGGATGTAGAGCCCCGTGTCGGCGTCGGCGACCACGACCAGGGTCACATCGGCGAAGTCGTGCCCCTTCGCCACCATCTGCGTACCCACCAGAACGGCGGGATGGGCCGCCGTGAAGGCCGTCAGCACCGTCCGGGCGCGCGTTCCGCTGGTAAGGACGTCGGAGTCCAACCGGAAGACCTGTTCCCGCGGCACGAGCGCGCGCAGTTCCCGGTCGAGGCGTTCCGTGCCGGGCGCCGCCCGCACGAGTGGAGCCGCCCCACAGGACGGGCAGACCGGCGGCTGCACGTAGGTCCTTCCGCAGTGATGACAAACCAGCCTGCGCACCTGACTGTGGAAGGTGAGAGAAAGCTCGCACGAACCGCACATCATCACATGTCCACAGAGCTCGCAATGGACATGCCCCGCGTACCCCCGCCGGTTCAGGAGCAAGATGGCCTGCTCGCCACGGCGCAGCACCCCGGCCAGAGCCTCGCGGGACGCCGGTGCAAGCAGGGCTCCGCCCCCCTGGCGGCGCATGTCGACGACCTCGCACTCCGGCGGCGCCCCCGCGGCCCGGCATACCAGCCTGAGCCGGGTCTCGGGCCGCGCCATGCTCTCGACCGAGGGTGTGGCGCTGCCTTCGAGCAGCAGCCCGCCGCTCCCGCTCAACCGCATCGCAGCCGCCACCCGGGCGTGGTATCGCGGTTCTTCTTCCTGCTTGTACGAGGCGTCGTGACTCTCGTCTATGATGACCAACCGTAGATGTGGGACGGGTGCGAAGACGGCCGAACGCGCCCCGACCACGACCGGCGCTTCCCCCGCGGCGATCCGCCGGTACTCGTGCGCCTTCTGCCCCGCCGACAGGCCGCTGTGAAGCACGCCTACGCGGTCCCCGAACCTGTCGCGTACCCGGCTGACCATCTGAGGCGTGAGCGCGATCTCAGGCACCAGCAGGATGGCGCCCGCTCCGTTCTCTAGGACCCGGGCCACTACGCGCAGGTAGACCTCGGTCTTGCCGCTGCCGGTGACCCCCCATAGCACGCGCTCGGCGAGCCCGGGCGCCTCGTAGGCGGCCAGCAGAGCGGCGACGGCCTGCTCCTGCTCGGGCCACAGCTGAGGCAGCGGCCCACCGGTGTCCGCGCCCGGCGAAAAGGCCCCGGTCACGACCCCGGCCGGGGCCGACACCTCGTTCCCCGCGGGCTCTGCAGACCCGCCTCCGTCGAGTCCCGCCACGGGAGCGGGCGCCATCGCCACCAGGCCCTTGCGGACGAGGGTCCGCACCACTCCGGGCCCGGCGCCCGCCACCCGGCACACCTCCGCGATCGAGGCTCCCCTCGCGGGGATCGCCTGCAGCACAGCCTGCTGTTTCGAGGTGAGCCGCCGGCCGCGGCCCGCCCCTGCGTCACCCTCCGGCCCCGCGGCGCCGCGTGCCACCGGGAGCACCCAGGTGTTCCGGGGTCCGCTCGGCGCCCCGCCCTTCGAGCCTCTCCTCGGCGGAGCGACGAGCCTAAGACAGGATTCATACGAGGAGAGGTACCTCTGCGAGAGGGCGCGGGCCAGGTCGAGCGACCCTGAAGGGACGGCGCCGTCTTCGACGGCGGTTATCGGCCGCAGACCGGAGACCTCGCGGCCATGCAGGTCGTCCAGACCCACGACGATCGCCCGGGCCGTCCTCGGTCCGAAGGGGACCGTCACCATGGAACCGATCACGACCCGTTCCGCCAGCCCAGGCGGGACAAGGTAATCGAACACCCGGTCGCCCAGGTGCCGCAGCTTGAGAAGCGGGACCAACTGCGCCACCCGCGCGCCCTTTTCCTCAGAAGCCGGCGCCACCCATGTGACCTTTTCCTCAGAAGCCGGCGCCACCCGCACCTCCACCCGCCCCGCCGGGGACCCGCCCGCCATGCTGCCTAACCACCGGTACCAGCGCTACACGTGCCACCGAGGACAAGGGATCGTGCCGCCCAGGGCGCGGCAGGCGGCCGCGGCTTCATCCTGAAGCGAGTTCTAGGCCAGCCCGGCCTCGCTCGCCAGGATCTCGGCCTTGTCGGTGTTCTCCCATGTGAAATCGGCATCGTCGCGTCCAAAGTGACCGTACGCGGCGGTCTTCTCGTAGATGGGTCTCAGCAGCCGTAGATCACGGATGATGGCCGCCGGCCGCAGGTCGAAGTGACTTTGCACCAATTCCTTGATAAGAGCGGGATCGACCTGCTGGGTCCCGAAGCAGTCGACCATGATGCTGACCGGGTGGGCGACACCGATGGCATAGGCTACCTGGATCTCACACCGGTCGGCCAGACCCGCGGCCACGACGTTCTTGGCCACCCACCGGGCCGCGTACGCCCCGGACCGGTCGACCTTCGACGGGTCCTTGCCGGAGAAGGCCCCGCCGCCGTGACGGCCGAAGCCGCCGTAGGTGTCGACGATGACCTTGCGCCCGGTCACTCCCGTGTCGCCCATCGGCCCGCCGATGACGAACTTGCCGGTCGGGTTCACGTAGAGCTTGGTCTTCTTGAACTCCGGGTCGTAGAGACCCTCGGGCAGCACCGGTTTGATGACGTGGTCGATCAGATCGGGCCGCATCAAGGTGTCGATATCGATGCCCTCTTTATGCTGGGTGGAGACCACCACGGCCGTGATGAACTCCGGCCTGCCGTCGACGTACTTGACCGTCACCTGGCTCTTGCCGTCGGGGCGGAGATACGGGACGACCCCGCCTTTACGCACCTCGCTCAGGCGGTGGACCAGCCGGTGGGCCAGGAGGATCGGCATGGGCATCAGTTCCCGGGTGTCCCGGCAGGCGTAACCGAACATCATCCCCTGGTCGCCGGCCCCCTGGCAGTCGAGGACGTCCAGATCGTGAGAATCGACCCGGCATTCGAGGGCGGCCTGCACCCCCTGGGCGATGTCGGGGGACTGTTCGTGGATGGCCGTCACCACGCCGCAGGTCGAGGCATCGAACCCGTACTTGGCCCGCGTATAGCCGATGCGCTCCACGGTGTTGCGGACGACGGAGGGCACGTCCACATAGGTCGTGGTCGAGATCTCTCCCGCCACCACGACCAGACCGGTGGTGACCAGAGTCTCGCAGGCTACGTGACCCTGCGGGTCGTCCCGCAATACCGCGTCCAGCACCGCGTCGGAGATCTGATCGGCCATCTTGTCGGGATGGCCTTCACTCACCGACTCGGAAGTGAACAAGAAATCACGGTTATCCACAACGACCTCCAAAGCTCATAGCCACGCGACCGGGCTTTGCCCGGTGAATATCCGCCGTCGCGGCAGTGTATCAGACGCCCCGCCTGTCGATAACCCGGGCCGCGCACCCCTCCCGTGGAAGCACGGTCTTGGGCTCGACCACGGCGTATCCCGCCGTCTCTAGAAGGTCCTTCGCGTGCTCGACCTGGTCGACCACCAACCGCAGGATGCCGTAGTCGCCGGTGTCGGCGGTGGGGAACGAGAACACGTTCACCCGTCCTTCGGCCGGGCCGCTCAGCGTGCCGGCCAGGTCGCCGGGCCGCGCGTCGGCCAGGTGGCCGGGCCTGTTCTCCACGAAGACCGACAGTTGCCTGATGCTCATCGGCTCCCTTTATGCGGCCGGCCGACGCTCCCGTCCGCGCATCCGGTGCCCAAACGACACGATTGGACGATATTCTAGTACACAGGATGCATGAGCGCGAACAATGTAGACGGGTGGCCCTTGCCCGCGATCCTCCGACCCTTCTCATCAAGAGAGGCCGGGTCTACTCGGCCTTTACCGGCGAGTTCTTCCTCGCCGACGTCGCCGTCTGCGGTCCGCTGATCGCAGGCGTCGGCACGTACCCAGACCGGGCGGGCTCGGTGGTCGATGCCCGGGGGGCGTTCGTCGTGCCGGGCTTCATCGACGCCCACGTGCATCCCGAGACCTCGCTCCTGTCTCCGCCCCGCTTCGCGGAGGCGCTTGTGGTCCACGGGATCACCACCGCGATCTCAGAACCTCATGAGATCGTGAACGTACTCGGACCGGCCGGGATGGAGTTCTACCTGCGCGCCCGCGCCGGACTGCCTCTCGACCTGCGGCTGATGGTCCCCACCACGGTTCCCGCGTCCCCTTTCGAGCAGGCGGCCGGCCGGCTGACCGAGGAACAGACGGCCGCCCTTCTCCGACGCGAAGGCGTAGTCGGGCTCGGAGAGGCCATGGACTACATGGGCTTGATCGGCGGGCAGAGCGGCGCTCTGCTGCAGCGGGTGGCCGCGGACGTGCCGGGCGGCGCGGTCATCGACGGCCACGCCCCCGATGTGACCGGCCATGATCTGGCCGCTTATCTGGTCGCGGGGCCGGTCAGCGACCATGAGACCTCCAGCCCGGAGATGCTGCTCGAGCGCCGGCGACTGGGCATGTGGATCCTCATCCGCGAAGGCTCCGCCGCCCGGGACCTGGCGCGCGCTATGCCCTTCTTGGTCCAGTACGGCACCGAACGGACCGCCCTGTGCACCGACGACCGCAACGCCGCCGCCTTGGCCGAACACCATCACCTCGACGGCGTGGTGGGCGCGTTGGCGAGGGCCGGCGTGTCGCTGCACGACGCCCTCCGGTCCGCCACCGTGAACCCGGCGACGCTCTACAGGCTGTATGACCGTGGCAGCGTCACCCCCGGTCTGCGGGCCGATCTTCTGGTGGTCGACGATCCGTCGTTCCCCCATCCACGCCTGGTGGTGCGCTCCGGCGAGGTGGTCGCCCGCGATGGACGGCTCACGGGCCCACTGCCCCCCACCCCCGGGCTGCCGGCCACGCCGTTCCGCCTGGCCGTGTCCCGGCCCCAGGACCTCGCACCGCCGGCGCCGGATGGCCTCCACCGCGTCCGCGCGATCCATCTGGCTCCCCGGACCATCGTGAGCGACGAGCGCGTCGTCGAGATCAGGGCGCGGAACGGACACCTCGTCGCCGATCCCGACAAGGACGTCGGATTGGTCGCCCTGCTTGAACGACATGCAGGCGGAAACCTGGGCGACGACGGGGGTCCCTCAGTGGGCCGCGGCTTAGTGAGCGGCCTGGGCCTCGGGCGTGGCGCGATCGCGACCACGATCGCCCACGACGCTCATCACCTCCTGGTCACAGGCATCGACCCGGAAGACATGCTCCGCGCCGCCCAGGCGGTCGCCGACGCCCACGGAGGGCTGGCGGTGGTCGATCGGGGTTCGGTCCAGGTCCTTCCTCTGCCGCTGGCCGGATTGATGACCGACCTGCCCGTCACCGAGGCCGGAGCGCAGTTGCGCTCTCTGGAGGCCGCCGTCGCCTCCTTGGGAGTGGATTTCGAAGAACCCTTCATGGTGCTGAGCTTCATCACGCTGAGTGTCGTTCCCCGCCTCAGGCTGACGCTGCAGGGGGTACTCGACGTGCAGGCGCAGGAACTAGTGCCTGTGATCGTCGGTTAGCGCCGGCCGCCCGTTCAGCCTTCTTGGCTACGCAGAGCGCCCTTCGTGTATTTGTTCCCGGCGTTCCACAGCAGCCATTCGCTGAAGCCCTGCTCTTCGGCGGCCTTTATCTCGGCTTTGACTTCCTCCACCCCGTAATCCACGCCGTAGTCGTCATCCTTCAGCCACGGACGTCCCATGGCGCCCGTTCCCGCCAAACGCTTCTTCGTGTCCTTCATGGCGGCGGTGACCAGTTCATATGGATTGGCGTCCGGATTGTCGAGCCCGTAGGACCCGCTGTCGTAGTGGGACGGATACACCATCGGACAGACTATGTCGACGTTCCGGCTGATCTTCTCGATCCTCTGCCCGATGCCGCCATCGTTGTCCACGTGCACGGTGAGCCCGAACACATCCGCCGACACCCAGACCCCGAGCTTCTCGAGACGCCCACGCGCGTAGGCGAGGAACCCGGCGATGGCGTCCTCCATGCTGCAGTATTCTCCCGGGTACACCGCCTCGGAGATGGGTCCGTCACTGGGGAAGCGGACGTAGTCGAACTGGATCTCGCGGAACCCACGCCGGGCCGCATCCTCGGCCACCTGGACGATGTATTCCCAGACCTCATGGCTGTAGGGGTCCACGTAGTTGAGGCCTTTCCAGTCCTCCCACATCCCCCCCTTCTTGCTGCGCACGGCCAAATCCGGTCTCGCCTGGGCCAGAGCACTGTCCTTGAAGCAGACCAACCGGGCGATCGGGATGATGTCCTGCCCGGTCAACTGGGCCATCAGGGCATCGATATTGGGGATACGATCCTCGACGAGGCCCAGCTCCTGAGCCAGGGGCACAGCGGCGTCATAGGTGACCGTGCCTAAGTCGTCCTTGACATCGATGACGAAGGCGTTGATCTCGGTGGTGCCGGCCAGATCGAGCAGGCCCGTCAACCGGTCCGATGAACCGGCGGTGTAGCTGGTCAGGTAGATGCCCTTGACCGGGACGTATGAGAGATCACGAAAGGCCGGCAGGTCGACCAAGGGCTCGACCTCGTACTCAGTCGCCACCGGGGGTACGGCAGGGTTCCCGACCGCGGCCTCCTCCGAGCCCCAGGGAAAACCCTCACCCCCGGCCAGCCAGCTCCCGAGCGACCAGAGGAGGATGAATCCGCACGCGAAGGCCGCCGCCCCGGTGAAGGCCACGAAGGCCAACTTCCATCCCGCCGCCCTACGCCGCCGGGCGGACCGGTAATCACGGGGATTCCTGCTCGAATTCGCCTGGGCCATCGTGCCGGTAGTTTACCAGAGGGCTCTGGTACACTAGCCCCACCATGAGGCGGGATAGAGTCCTTCGGTTTGTGACGATCGCTTTTGCGGTAGGCGCCTTTGTGGGCCTGGTCGGCGGACTCGCCTTCGGCGGCGGGCCCGGTAAAGGCACGCCCGAAGCCGCGGCCGGGACCTCAGACGGCGCGCCCGAGTCTTCGTCCGGGTCTTCCATCGTCTCCTCCGAGCCCTCCGGGCCCATGAACGCCGAACGGGCCCGCATGATCGGCGCAAACGAGATGGGGCAGGTGCTCGTCGTCATGTACCACTTGATAGACGTGGAAGAGGCCGAATGGACCCGCACTCCCGAGAACTTCCGCAACGACCTGGCTCTGCTACAGTCCGAGGGCTACTACCCGATCAACGTGCGTGATCTGGCCTCGGGCAACATCGACATCCCCGCGGGTAAGTCGCCCGTGGTCATCACCTTCGACGATTCCAGCCCCGGACAGTACCGCATCCTTGAGGACGGGACCCTCGACCCTGATTGCGCGGTAGGCATCATGCAGGCGGCGGTCGACGCCGGCGGCTGGGCCTCCCGGGCCTCGTTCTTCTGCCTGATCGACGTGGTGCCCAAGGAACGGGAGATATTCGGCCAGGAAGACCGGAAGCAGGAGAAGCTGCGCAACCTCGTGGAGTGGGGCTACGAGATCGGGAGCCATACGGTCACGCACCTGAACCTGAAGAAAGCGTCTACCGCCGAGGCGACCAAGCAGTTGGCCCAGTCCCAGGCCATCCTCGAGGAGTTGATCGGTAGAGGCTACGAGGTGACCAGCCTCTCCGTCCCCTTCGGGGAATACCCGCAGTCGGACGGCCTGCTCAAGAGCGGCGAGTATGAAGAGACCGCCTACGAGTACACGGCGGCGGTGTC
>JAJFUK010000128.1 GCA_021372435.1 Actinomycetes bacterium
TGCACGGCGGCGGCAAGTCCGGCCAGGCCGGGGCTTTGAAGCATGGTCTGGCGCGGGCCTTGGTGGAGGCCGATCCCTCGCTGAAGACCGAGGTCAAGCGCGCCGGGCATCTTTCCCGTGATGCCCGTATGGTGGAGCGCACGAAGGCCGGACTCAAGAAGGCCCGCAAGCGCCCGCAATTCTCGAAGCGCTAGAGGCCGCTGAGGGAGGAAATAGTATCGGCCGGCTTCGGCCGGCATCGGCGCATCCGGACGGCCGGGATCGTGTCCTTTGGTAGCTTCTTAGTCCGGCGCGTTCCGGGTTCCAGGGAATCGCGGGGCGAGGGAGAAGTCTTCCTCGCCCTTTCTTGGTCGGAGAACGCATGCCTGAGCTACGTGTAGATGTCGATGCCATAGGCAGCAACACCGAGGCGGTAGCGGCTCTGCTGCGTTCCCGCGGTCTCGCCCTTGTCGCGGTCACCAAGGCCTGTCTGGGCGAGCCTCGGGTGGCGGCGGCCATGGTGGCAGGCGGGGCGGTCGCCGTGGCCGACACGCGTGACGCCAACCTGCGAAGACTGCGGAGCGCCTTGCCTGGGGTCGAACTGCACCGGATCCATCTGCCGTCGCTCGTGGAGCCCTTCGAGCCGGGCGATGTGACCTACGTGTCCTCGCGAGAGGGGGCGTCGGCCGTAGCGGCCCTCGGCGTGCCGGCCGCGCCGGGCGGAGGCACCGCGGGGGATCTGCCGGCTGTGAGGGCCGGCAGGACCGAGGGGCGGCGCCGGGTCATGATTCAGGTCGAGACCGGCGACGAAAGGGAAGGAGTACCGCCGGACGCCCTGGTGGATCTGGCGGCGGAGATCGCCGGTGATCGGAGGCTGCGGTTGGAAGGGGTGGCCACCAACTATGCATGTTTCAGAGGGGCGCCTGAACACATCCGGGAGTCGGTGGAGGCCGTCGCCCGGGCGACCTCCATGCTCCGTGCCGCCGGACTACCCGTCGAGCGGGTGTCGGGGGGCAATTCCAGCCTGCTCTACTTGCTCACTGAAGGCGAGGACCTGCCGGCGCAGGTGACCGAGCTGCGTTGTGGCGAAGCCCTGCTGCTCGGACACGACGCGCTCTACTACCGGCCGTTGCCGGGCTGCCGTACCGAGGCCTGCGTGCTGAGGGCCGAGGTGGTCGAGGAGTATACTAGGCCGGCCGCCGGGGGGCGTGGGCACCGTCTGGTGCTCGGAGTGGGGCGGCAGGATCTGGGCTCGGGCGCAGTCAGGTTCGAACAGGCCGGCCTTATCGAGGTGGGGCGGTCCGCCGACTACCTAGTGGTGGAAGCTGAACGGGAATACTCGAACGTCCCGGTGGGGACCATGCTCGACATGATCCCTGCCTACGAGGCGCTGGTGGCCGCGTGGACGTCTCCGTACGTGGAGCTGAAGCTCCTGTAACCCCTGATCATGGAGGCACGGCGCTGATGTGTGGGATCGTCGGATATGCGGGGGGCCGGCCCTGCAGAGACATCCTGTTCCAGGGGCTACGGAAGCTCGAGTACCGCGGTTACGATTCCGCGGGCCTGTCCGTCATAAGTGACGACCGGCTCGAACTCCTCCACTCGGTCGGCAACCTGGACAACCTGGAGGCCATTCTGGATCAGGTCGGAGACAAGGGCACCCTGGGGATTGCTCACACGCGGTGGGCCACTCACGGGCGGCCTTCGGCCGAGAACGCCCATCCGCACACCGACTGCACCGGCCGCTTCGCCATCGTGCTCAACGGCATCGTGGAGAACTATCTGAGCCTGCGGGCCACGCTGCAGGATGAGGGACACTCGTTCACCAGCGAGACGGATGCCGAAGTAGTCGCGCATCTCATCGAACGGGCCTATCAGGGCTCGCTCCGGCAGGCTGTCGTGGAGACCTACCGGCAGATGGAGGGGCACTTCGCCTTCTGCGCGATCGCAGCCGATGAGCCGGACGTCATCGTGGGGATGCGCAAAGAGACGCCGCTGGTGGTGGGTCTCGGGCAGGGTGAGAACTTCGTGGCGTCGGCAGTCCCCGCGTTCTTGGCCGAGACCCGCGCGGTGGTCTTCCCGGATGACGGCGACGTGGTGGTGGTCGGTCGCGAGACCGTGGAGATCTTCGACCTCGACGGCAAACGCGTGGAACGCCTGATACAGACGGTCGACTGGGACGATGAGGCGGCCGAGAAAGCCGGGTACGAGACCTTCATGCTGAAGGAGATTCATGAGCAGCCCGCGGCTCTTGCGGACACCCTCGCCGAGCGCATCGCGCCTGACGGACGCGTGGCGCTGGACGGCCTGGGTCTGAGCGCCGAGGACATCCGCCGGCTGGAGCGTGTCATCATCGTGGCGTGCGGCACCTCCTATCACGCAGGCCTAATCGGCGAATACGCCTTGGAACGCTGGGCCCGGGTGCCGGTGGAGGTCGAGGTGGCCTCGGAGTTCCGCTACCGCGACCCGGTGATCGGGCCGGACTGTCTGTGCATCGCCATCAGCCAGTCGGGGGAGACGGCCGACACCCTGGCGGCGATGCGCCTCGCCCGCCGGGCGGGTGCGCAGGTGCTGGCGCTGACCAACATCGTCGGCTCACAGGCCACGCGCGAGGCCGACGGCGTGCTCTTCACACGGGCCGGCCTGGAGATCGGCGTCGCGGCGACGAAGACGTTCCTCACTCAGGTGCTGGCTGTGCTGCTTTTCGCGTTGTGGATGGGCGACAGACGTGGCCTTCTGGATGGAGAACGGGTGCGTAGCTTCACGGAAGAGCTACGCCGTGTCCCTGCTCTACTCAGCGACTACCTGGAGGGCGGGGCGGAAGGACAGATCGAGGAAGCCGCGGCCCGTTATGCCGCCGGCCGTTTCTTCATGGTCCTCGGCAGGGACGTGGGCCTGCCGGTGGCCCTCGAGGGAGCCCTCAAACTGAAGGAGATCTCCTATGTGCCGACCGAGGCCTGCCCGGCCGGTGAGATGAAGCACGGCCCGATCGCCTTGCTGGAGGAAGGTTCCCCGGTGGTCGTCGTGGCCACCGACGGCGGGGTCCACGACAAGCTGGTGTCGAACGTGCAGGAGGTGCGGGCGCGGGGCGCGCGGATCATCGCGGTGACGTCCGAGGGCAACGAGAGGTTGGCCGAGATGGCCGACGAGGTGTTCCAGGTACCGCGGACCGACGAGATGCTGGCTCCGCTCGTTGCGGTCGTGCCACTGCAGTTGTTCGCCTACTACGTCGCCAAGGCGCGGGGCGAGAAGGTCGATCAGCCCCGGAACCTTGCGAAGACCGTCACGGTGGAGTAGGCATGGACGCGCCACTGGTCGGTCTCGATCTGGTCGAGATCGAGCGGTTCCGGAGGGCGCTTGCGCGCCATCCCCGCCTGGAGGAGCGGCTCTTCACCCAGGCCGAGATCGGGTACTGTCGGAGCCGCGGAAGACCGGTGCTGCATCTGGCCGCCCGTTTCGCGGCAAAGGAAGCGGTTGGTAAACTTCTAGGTAGCGGCGTCGTGTCGTGGCATGAGATCGAGGTGACTGGGAGGAGGTCGGGATCGGAGGAGGATCCTCCGGGAACGGGAGCGCCCCGGGTCACATTGTGGGGCCGCACGGCGCAGATGGCAGGCGAGCGAGGCATAGTCGACGTGGGGGTCTCGCTCTCGCACGTGGACTCTCTCGCGGGGGCCTGCGTGGTGGCGATGGCACGTCCCATGGGAGGAACGCTGATGGACGAACGCTCGGACCGCGAGTATCCGGAACTGGGCGCGGACATGGATCCCGGCGGGCCCTACTCGCCGGCGCAGCGGCCGGCCGTCTTCACGCCGGCTCAGGTGCGCGAGTTGGACCGGGCCACCATCGAAGACATGGGGATACCGGGGCCGGTCCTCATGGAGCGGGCGGCGCTGGGAGTGAGCCGGCTGATCCGGTCTCGGTTTTTGGACAAACACACGTTGGTCGTGTGCGGCCCAGGCAACAACGGGGGTGACGGCCTTGCGGCGGCCCGCCAGCTCCACCTGGCCGGACACCCGGTGGCCTGCGTGGTGGCGGCGGGGTCTCCGGCGGAACTCAGCCCCGACGCGGCCCTCAACCTCAGGGCGGCCGAGAAGGCCGGCGTGAACCTACGCCTGGGGGCTGTGCCCGACTACCTGTGGGACGAGACCGAACTGGTAGTAGATTGTCTCCTCGGTACAGGCGCCACCGGAGAGCTCAGGGGCAGGCCGGCCGAGTGGGCGAAGCTGATCAACGCCGCCGGCGCCCGCGGCATACCGGTCCTTGCAGTCGATGTTCCCTCGGGGGTGGATGCCACCACAGGCAGGGTCGCGAAAGGGGCGGTGGCGGCCGACGTGACCATCACCTTTCACGCGGCTAAGAGCGGCTTGGTCTGTCCACCAGGGTCGGAGGCCGCCGGTGAGGTGCTGGTGTGGGACATAGGCATCCCCGGATCACTGGAACCTGAGCCCGACCTGTGGGTGGTGACCGACGACGACGTCAACGTGCCCGGCCGCCGGGTCGATGATCACAAGTATCGCGCGGGGTATGTTGCGGTGCTGGCCGGCTCCAGAGCCTATCCGGGCGCCGCTTGGCTGGTGTCGCAGGCGGCCTACAGGACCGGGGCCGGGTATGTGCGCCTGCTGATGGCGGCCGGCGCCGCAGATGGATTGCGGAGCCGCTTGGTCGAGACGGTGTTGCAGGAAATTGGGGCCGGCGAGCATTTCACCGACGCGGACGCCGCGCTGGCGGTACTCGCCGACGAACGACTCGGCGGGCTGGTGGCCGGTCCGGGTCTGGGCCGCCACCCGGACACCGTCGACGCGGTACGGCGGGCGATCCTCGAGAGCGTGGTCCCGGCGGTGCTCGACGCCGATGGGCTGTTCGCGTTCGCCGGACGTGCGGAAGAGCTTCGGCGACGCCCCGGACTGGTCCTGACCCCTCATGTAGGCGAACTGGCGGTTCTGTTGGGCGCGCCGGTCGCGGAGCCGGCGGCCGCCGCGCTGCCCGCCGCGCGCCGCGCCGCGGCGGCAACCGGCCAGGTGGTCCTCCTCAAAGGTTCGTCGACCGTCATCGCCACCCCCACCGGGGACGCGCGGGTGGTCGTACAAGGACCTCCCCAGTTGGCGTCGGCAGGTACCGGCGATGTGCTGTCGGGCATCATCGGGGCACTTCTGGCCAAAGGCCTCGAGCCGTTCGAAGCGGCGTATGCGGGTGCCTGGATACACGCCGAAGCAGGCAGGCTCGGTGCGATCACCGACCCGCAAGGCATCATGGCGGGCGACCTCGTGGAGCTCATCCCGGACGTCGTCGCCGATCGCGTCTACGAGAGGGGACCCTCATGGAGGAGTTGAAAGTCCGAGACATCATGCAGACCGACGTCCAGGTGGTCGGTCCGGATACGACCGTCCGGGAGTTGGCCGACCTCCTCGCCCAGAAGAAGATCAGCGGCGTGCCGGTGGTGGATACCGGGCAGCGGGTGGTCGGCATGGTCACCGAGGCGGACGTCATCCTGCAGGATGCCGACCTTCACTTCCCCTACTACATCCCGCTCCTCGACAGCATCATATATGTCCAGAGCGTGAACAAGTTCGAGCAACGCCTCAAGAAGATGTTCGGTACAAAGGTGGCGGATATCATGACTAGAGAGGTAGTCACGGTGTCCCCCGATGCATCGGTGCACGACGCGGCCACACTCATGGCCGACCGCAAGGTGAACCGTCTCCCGGTGGTAGAGGGTCAGCGGCTCGTGGGTATCGTGACCCGAGGCGACATCGTCCGGGCGATCGCTGAGAGCAAGGCTTGAAAGGGAGCACGACGCAAGATCATGTCTAAGAAGGAGACACGGAGGGCGGTCCGGCAGGCCTTCCCTCAACTCAAGAACCCGGCGCCGGCCAGATCCCGTTATGATACGCGGGCGACCCGCCCTCGCAGCGGCAAAGGCCGGGCGTCCGCCGGTCAGGCGCTCAGACCCCCCAGCTTGAAGCGCGCGGCCATCCAGGGAGTCATCGTGGCCGTGCTTTACTTCATATTCATCCAATGGGTCTGGAAGAGCGGGGCGACCACGGCCGCCAACCTGGTGATCACGGCGCTCGCGTTCGTTGTGTTCACGGGCGTGGCTTACTGGGTCGATAGGTTCAAGTATCAGAGGAACCTGCGGAAGAGGGGGGGCTCCTCTTAGAACCCGATCCCAATCAAGCAACGCCGGCCGGGCCGGGGACGACCACTAGTACGGGCCGGAAGCGACCGGTCGGCGGAGGTGCCGGGATGATCCTGCAGGCCGCATCCGATGTCTTACGGCTCCGCCGCACCGAGGGTTGGTT
Organism: Actinomycetes bacterium; assembly: GCA_021372435.1. GTDB lineage: Bacteria > Actinomycetota > Thermoleophilia > RBG-16-64-13 > RBG-16-64-13 > RBG-16-64-13. The sequence continues at coordinate 6,279 of JAJFUK010000128.1, forward strand.
GGTCGGCGGGACTGTGCGCGACCGCGAATTGGGCCGCTATTCCCCGGATGTCGACATGGTGGTGGCCGACGACGCGGCCACGGTCGCCGCGGATATCGCCGCCGGCCTGAGGGCTCCCTGGTTCGCCCTATCTGAACGTCACGGGGCCTACCGGGTCGTTGGTCGAGAAGGTCACGTCGATGTATCGACCTTGCGGGGTCGGGACATCGTGGATGACCTGGCCAGACGCGATTTTACCGTCAACGCGATGGCCCTCCCTGTGGAGGGCGGGGAGCTCGTCGACCCGTTCGACGGCCTGGCTCATCTACGGGAGGGGCGCCTGGTGCCCGTCTCGGAAAGGATCTTCTGGGACGATCCTCTGCGGCTGATGAGGGCGCCGCGTTTCGTCCATGTGCTGGGCCTGCGGCTCGATGCCTCTTTGACCGGGGCGGTGAAAGGGCAGGCGGGCCTGCTCGCGCGTGCCGCTGTAGAACGGGTCGCCACCGAGATGATACTGACGCTCGCAGCAGGGCGGGCCGCGGATGCGGTGCGTCTGTGGGACGATCTGGGGCTGCTCGAAGTGGTGCTGCCGGAAGTCGCGGCCCAGAAAGACCTCGGGCCGATTCTGGCCGTACTGGAACGCCTCGACGACCTTCTGGTCCGGCCCGCGGACTGGTTTCCGGCGACGGCGGGCCTGCTTGTCGACCGGCTGGCCCGTCCAATCGACGGCGCGGTGGGGCGGCCGGTGGCGCTTCGCCTGGCAGGCCTGCTGCATCGTTTGACGGCCACAGAAGCGGAGGCGGTGGCCTCGAGGCTGAAGCTTTCCGGCCGGATGGTCTCACTGGTGCGAACGGTGGCGGGACACCTCTCCGGGGGTCGTACGCTTCCCGCCTCCGCGATAGGCCGACCGGCAGTGCTGTTTATGTGGGAAGCCGCCCCGTGGGAGCCCGAGGTGATCCTGTTGGCGGCCGCGCGTGGAGCCGGACAAGGCGAGGAGTACAATGTGTCCGCTACCAGCGCTGTTCTTGATGCCGCAAGATCCTTGTTGGCGTTATGGGCCGACCGGCTCCTCCACGGGATTCCCCGTGTCCCTCTCGACGGTGATCTGCTCATGCGCGAGTTGGGAATAGAGGGCGGTCCCTTACTGGGGAGGCTGTTGCGTGAACTGCGGCTGGCCTGGGAAGCGGGGGAAGCCTCGAGCCGGGACGGACTACTCGCCGTCGCGAAGGCCGCGAGGGCCGTCCTCGCAACAGAATAGCCGGTTCTGCACTTCGAGACCCGGCCGCCGACACGAACGCGGAGGCCGCACGCAAAGGCCGGATGTCGAAGAACGGGGGGCTCCCTGCACTTGTGCAGGGAGCCCCCCGGACTGAGGCTGTCTCGGAGGTTTAGTCCCGCTACTGGGAGGTCACCATCTCGTTCTCGACCGCCCAGGCCTGCGCGGCCCCATCGTAGAGCTTGACGTTGTTGTAGTTGAGCATCTGGGTGAGCACATACCACCAGGATGACTCATAACCGCCTACCCCACAGTAGACGATGATCTCGCCACACACGCCGCGGTCCATGACCTCGGACACCGGATCCGCCAGTGCCTCTGCAGGCTTGTAGGTCCAGTCCTCCGCCCAGATCAACGGGGCCGGCAGCGATACCGCCGTCGGTATGTGTCCCGGCTTGGTGGCCCAAGGCTCGGTGGTCTCGCCCGAATAGACGGTCGCGTCTCTGGCATCGATGATCAACGTCGTGCCGATGTGGTTCTTCACGTACTCCGTCGAGACGAACATGCCGGCGGCCACGGTGCCGGTGTAAGTCACCGGGGTGACTGTGGGTACGTCGGTCGTGACCGGCTTACCATCCGCCACCCATTTGGGATAGGCGCCATCGAGGACGGCCACGTTCCTGACCCCGGCGTAGATGAGGGTATCGGCTACTCTGTTCATATCGGCCAACCCGTACGTGGGCATCGGGTCATACCCGCCGACCACGACCACCTTGGAGGAGGAAGTGATCCCGGAGTCGCCCAAAAGCTTGAAGAGGTCCTCTTGGGCGGGCACCTCCATATAGAGCCGGCCGGGCGCCATGTCTTCCGGGGCGGTGTTGGTGTAGAAGCCGGCAGGAATACTGATCGAGTGGGGAATGTGACCGGTCGCATAGGCTTCCGCTGATCTGATGTCGACGATCACCAGCCCCTGCATCTCCAGATTCTCCGCCAGCCAGTCGGTGGAGACGACCGGGTCGATGGACGGACTCACAGCGATGGCGACGACCTCGCTCGGCCACAGCTTGCTGTCGGTCACCTGATTACTGTTCGGGCTCAGATAGCCGGCCCGTAGAGCGCCGTCATCGGACGGCAGCGGCTTGCCGGCGGTCTCATAGGTCAGCACCAAGGTGACCTGATCAGAAAAATCGGTGATCTTCTCGCCGGTGGCCGGGTCAAACACGTCGACCTTACCGGCCAGCTCATCTGCACTATAGGTCTTGCTGTATCCGTCGGAGGCGATGACGGTGATCTCGTCGCCTCCTCCCGCCAGATCGACAAGAGCGCCCACCGCGACGCCGGTGTACTGCCAAGGCCCTGTGATGTTGCCCAGCTTGTTCTTCCAGCCGCCGTAGCCTGTTGTGGCCTCCATAGTCTTCAGCTCGGCCATGGTGAACTCCTGGACTCCCGCGGGCCCGGTAAGGGTCAGAACGACGCCGGTGCGGTAGTAGAGTTGAGCCAAGAGTTCAGCGGCCTCGCCCCGGGTGGCATAGCCGGTGGTGTCCCAGGCGGCCAGATCGGGGATCGCCTCCAGTAGGCCGTTGTACTCGGCCTTCTTAAGGTTGTCGCCGTGGTTGGGATCGGAGTAGGTGAGGACTCCCTGATAGTCCTCCGGTGCATCCGCCAGGGCGGCGCCCGCCGCGCGGACGACGATGGTGATGGCCTGCTGCCGGGTCAGATTGTCACTAAACCCGAAGGCGCCGCTGGGGTAGCCCTTGATGATCCCTTGCTCTGCCGCCACCGCTGCGAAGCTGCCTGGATACAACGGATTGTTCACAGGGTCGTAGGTCGCCGGCGTATCAGTGAACGGAGAGACGTCCGCCGTGCTGACCTCGTAGCCCATAGTCAGCACCGCCATCTTGGCGAACTGTTGTCTCTGAAGCAGATTGTCCGGTTTGAAAGTGCCATCGTCGTACCCGCCGACGAAGGCCCGGCACGCCAGCGCGTTGATGCTGGCCTCGAAGGGGTTGTCGTCGATGTCGGTGAAGCCGGCCGCCGAGGCTGGGACCCCCATGGCCAGCACCAGGACGGTCGCCAACACCAATCCGATTGTGACGCGCAGTCTTCTCATCAAGGCTCCTTTCACGCGAGGTTCTTTCGCAATCTTAGAGCTACCTGACAGCTTCTTTACTAGTGTATCCGTAGTTCGACCACTTTCTTCACCCACATCGCGCTGTCGGTGACCTGATTCTGCGCCGAACTGACAAACGCGAGGCGAAGAGGACCCTCGCCGGAGCTGAGCGTTCCCCCTCCTTTTGCGTACGCGACTATCGCGATGATATCGATGCCGGTGATCACCTCACCGGTCACGGGGTCGTAGGTGGTCACCGCTCCCGCCACGTCGTTCGCCGATAGGTTCTCCGAATAGCCGTCCGAAGCGACGACCGTCACGGAGCTTCCCCCGCCGACGAGGCGCATCAGAGCGCGCAATGTCACGCCGGTCCACGAGATGGGACCGGTGATATTGCCCAGTTGGTTCTTCCAACCTCCGTAGCCTGCGGTCGCCGGCATGGCCTTGAGGTCGGCCATGGACAACTCTTTGACACCTGAGGGACCACTGATCGTAAGGGCGATCGGGGCCTTGGCGGAGGTCGTGGTGGGCTTGGCCGTGGTCGTGGTGGTCGACGGCACCGCGGACGTGGCGGGGCTCGCCGTGGTCGTGGTCGACGGGGCGGAGGTCGTGGTCGAGGCGGCCACCGTTGTCACCGGCGCGGCGACGGTCGTGCTCGCGAGTATCGTGGTGGTGGTCGGCGCCGCAACGGTAGTGAGGCTTGAGGCGCTGGACGATGAGGCCGGAAAAGCTGCAGTGGACGCGGTCGCGACCGTGGGACCGGCGCCGGTGGAGGCGCTGGGGTCGCCTGCATGATCCTCATCTGCGCACGCGCCAAGTCCGAGCCCGATCACCGACGCGATGAGGAAGATGGTCGACAAGGTCAAGATCGAGTGATTCTTCTTCGGCATAGGCATCGGTGTCCCCGTATGTGTGGTAAATGTGTCGCTACATATGGTATAAGAAACGCTCTCACAAAGGGAAGAAGGCGTCAAGGAGCTTGAAGATGGCCACCAGTAGGACTCACTTTTCGCGGTTCTTGATGCGGGCGACCGCCTCGTTGGTCGTTCTGGGCATTCTGCTGTTGCCGGTGGCCTGCGGGGGGGGCGAGGAGGACGCCGCCGTGGACGGTGGAGAGGTCGTGCTCGAGGTCATCGGCCTCGATGGGACGAAGGCCTACACCCTCGATGAGATCAAGGAGCTTCCGACCACGGAAGGATACGCGGGGATAAAGAGTTCTACCGGTCGTATCACTCCGCCCGTGTTGGTCAAAGGCGTCAGCCTCGAGGACCTGTTCGCCGGGGTGGGCGGGCTGCCGGACGGCATGGCGATCGGTATCGCGGCCAAGGACGGCTACGAGATGACTATGTCGGTGGAGCAGTGCAGGGCGGGTGACTTCATCACCTACGATATGGTCACCGGTGAGGAGAAGACGATCGCTGAGCCTCTCACCGTAGTCGTGGCCTATGAGTACGATGGAAAGCCCATCGACCCCCAGAGCGACGGCCCTCTTCGTCTGGCGATCGTGAGCCCGGAGCAGAACCAGGTGACGGATGGGCACTGGTCGGTGAAGTGGGTGACCAAGGTCCAGGTGAAGGCCATCGAGCAGGAATGGATCCTGACATTGAAAGGCAGGCTGACCGAGGAGATGGACCGGGCCACCTTCGAGAGCGGCTCAGCTGAGGGCTGCCACGGCCAGAATTGGACCGACGCCCATGGCGACGAGTGGACCGGGATCCCGCTGTACCTGCTGGTAGGACGGGTGGATGACGACGTTGCCCACGAGGGTCCGGCCTACAACCGCGAGCTGGCCGAAGCCGGCTATCAGGTGGTGTTGAAGACGGCCGACGGGAAGAGCGTCGAGGTGGCCAGCAAGACCATGTACTACAACAAGGAGCTCATCGTGGCGTACAAGTTGAACGGTGAGCCCCTCCCCGAAGAGTACTGGCCGCTCAGGCTCGTGGGAGAAGGGGTCGACGAGGCCGGCATGATCGGGCGGGTCACCGAGATCGAGGCTCTGGTGCCGGTGGAGTAGGCCGGCCATGCCTGGGAGGCCGCCGAAAAACGAAGTCCCGGCCACCGGCGCGCCCCGGCCGGCGCGATCCTGCCTCGTCAGGCGCATGAACAGTGCCGCCGTCGACCGCAGACGGACGTTGCCGCTCCTACTACTGACCGTCGTCGCGGCGACCGTCGTCGCGGCAGTGGTTCTCGCGGGTTGTTCAGACTCGGCGGGGAGCGCGACGCCGGGCGAGGGTGACGGCGGCGACGGTGTCCGGGTGCTCTTCGCGGGAAGTCTGATCATTCCCTTCGCGCAGCTCGAGGAGGAGTTCGAGACCGCTCATCCCGGGATCGACGTCAACATGGAGGGGCACGGCAGCATCCAGGCCATCCGCATCGTGAGCGACCTCCACGAGCTGGCCGATCTGGTCGTCACCGCCGACTATCAGTTGATCCCGATGCTCCTCTATCAGACCCAGGATCCCGATTCCGGCCTTCCCTACGCCGGCTGGAGCGTCGTTTTCGCTACCAACAAGATGGCGCTTGCCTATTCCCCAGACAGCGCCTTCGCCACCGAGATCGGCGCCGACAACTGGTTCGATATCATCAACCGGGACGGAGTGCGCCTGGGTTGTTCCGATCCCCGTCTTGACGCCAACGGATACCGTGCACTCATGACGGTGAAGTTGGCGGAGGGCTTCTACGGACGGCCGGACCTCTTCACGAAGACCTTCGGTGGGGTCTTCCGGATCCCAGTGCGCGTGAGCGAGACGGGAGACGGCGCGATCATCACCGTCCCCGAGGTGTTGGAGACGAAGAGCGGGTCGCACGTGGTGCTCCGCCCATACAGCGTCAACCTTCTTCCTTTGCTCAAATCCGGGGACATCGACTACGCGTTCGAGTACGAAAGCGTGATCGAACAGCATGGTCTGAAGTACGTCTCCCTGCCGCCCGAGATCGATCTTGGGGATCCTGCCTGCGCCGATCTCTACAGGTCCGTCACCGTCAAGCTGGATTTTCAGCGCTTTACCAGCGTAGAGCCGGTGTTCAGGGGTGAGCCCATCAGGTACGGCGTGACCATCCCCGCCAATGCCCGGGACCCCGGCGCCGCGGAGTCGCTCCTGGCCTATCTCCTGGGTCCTGAAGGGCAAAGGATCATGGCGGAGAATTACCAACCCATGATCACTCCCGCCCTGACGGACGATCTCGACGGACTACCGGAATCGATCAAGGTCCTCTGCACGTCCGGCGACTGACGAGGTTCGAACATGACCCGGACACGTGTGCTCAGCCGGATGGACTGGGTCTTCACGTTCGTCGGCCTGCTCCTCCTTCTGTTCATCCTTGTGCCTCTGGTGGCGACGATCTTCGCCTCGAGCCCCGGGGAGTTCGTGGAGGGGGTCAGCGACAAGGGCGTGGTGACCTCGTTGGCACTGACGTTCGCGGCTGCCTTCGTGGCCACGGTCATCGCCCTCGTCCTCGGTGTGCCTCTTGCCTACCTGCTCGCCCGCAGGGAATTCTGGGGCAAGAACCTGGTCCAGGGGATCATCGACCTTCCCATCATCATCCCTCATACCGCTGCCGGCGTGGCCCTTCTCATGGTCTTCGGACGGCGCGGCCTTCTCGGCGGGCCGCTGGCGTCGCTCGGTCTCTACTTCACGGAGAATCTCGCCGGTATCGTGGTGGCCATGCTCTTCGTCAGCCTACCCCTTCTCGTGGACACGGCCAGGGAGTCGTTCGTCCTGGTGGACCGGCGCCTCGAGAGCGTCGCGCGGACTCTAGGAGCGGGTCCCTGGACGGCTTTTCGGCGGGTCACCTTGCCCCTGGCCTGGCGGGGGATCGTGGCCGGGTCGGTGATGATGTGGGCCCGGGGGATCAGTGAGTTCGGCGCCGTAGTGATCCTCGCCTACAACCCCAAGACGGTCTCAGTGCTGATCTATGAGCGCTTCGTCGGCTTCGGGCTCGACGCCGCGCTGCCGGTCACCGCTCTGCTGCTCCTCCTGGCGCTCGCGATCTTGGTGGTGACCCGGGCGGTGCTTCTTCCGAGGCATAGACGAGACCGACCCGAGCGGGGAGACGGACGATGATCCGGCTGGAGGGTCTGAGGGTCCAGGCCGGCGATTTCAGTCTCGCCGTCGACGACCTGTCGATCGCGCGGGGGGAATATGCCATAGTGCTGGGCCCCACTGCCTCGGGGAAGACTGTGCTGCTTGAGACGGTGGCCGGCCTGCGCCGGTCGCGGGAGGGCCGGGTGTGGTTCGGCGCCCGGGACGTCACGGCCGAACCGCCGGAAGGGCGGGGAGCCGGACTTGTCTATCAGGACTATGCCTTGTTCCCGCACCTGACCGTGGCGGCGAACATCGCCTTCGGACTACGGTTGCGGCGGGCGCGCGTCTGCGCGCGGCCCGCCGCGCCGTCCCGTCCCGGCGTCCCGTCCCGGCCCGCCGTCTCTGGTCCCCCCGCGGGCGGACCCGTGGCGGCCGCCGGGGGCAGGCCGGTCGCAGGTCGAGGAGGCCCGCCCGCCGAGGACAACCGGGTGCGAGAACTGGCCGTCCTGCTTGGGATCGAGGGCCTGTTGCCGAGGTACCCGGAGGGACTTTCCGGGGGGGAGCGTCAGCGGGTGGCGCTCGCCCGGGCTCTGGCCATCGGGCCGGAGGTGCTGCTGCTCGACGAGCCGCTCTCTGCCCTGGATGGTCCCACCCGGGCCGAACTGCAGGGCGAGCTCAGGCGGGTGCAAAGGGAGCTGGGGGCCACGGTGATGCACGTTACCCACGATCTGGACGAGGCCCTTGCTCTTGGTGACCAGGTGGCGGTGCTCATCGACGGGCGACTTCGCCAGGTGGGGACCCCCGAGGAGGTCACCCGGTTCCCGGCCGACGTCGAAGTGGCGCGCCTGGTGGGGTTCAAGAACGTGTTCCCGATCTCGATACCGGACGAGGGCGACGTGCTCGCGGCCGATCGCCGGAAGCGTCTGCTACTGGAAAACGGGTGGGAGCTACTCGCTGAGCCCACAGGACCGGCCGGGTTGACGCCGCGTGATTCGCCGGGCCGGCTGTTCGCCGTGGTCCGGGCGGACGAGACAGGGATAGAGTCGCTGGACGGCCGGCGTCCTGTATCGTCCCTCGGGTGGACTGATGGTCATACCAGTGAACCCGGCAACCTTCTGGAGGGTCGGGTGAGGCTGGTGCAGATCCAGTCCGTTCATGCCTCGATCGAGGTCGAGGTACCGCCCGTGAAGCGGGGTGCGTCTCCCGCGGTCTTCACCGTGCACGTTTTGCGGTCACACGTCGAAAGGGCCGGATTCGCCGCCGGTTCGAGCGTGCGCCTGCGGATCCCTCCGTCGGCGGTGCATGTGTGCCCGGGTGCAGGCGGACCGGCGAGGGGGAACGCAGCCCTCTGATACAAGGCGCCGCCACTGCAGCCGGGACTGCCGGGATGCACCGTGGTATCATTACCTGCCTTTTGAAACGAGTTCTTAGGCTCACCGGCTGCCAAGGAGTGTCACTGGAGGCACCTTGAAGGACGATATACATCCGAAGTACGTTGAGAGCAAAGTCATCTGCTCGTGCGGCGAGACGTTCATGACACGCTCGACTTTGCCCGTGATACACGTCGAGATCTGCTCTGCCTGTCATCCCTTCTATACGGGCAAGCAGAAGCTGGTCGATACCGCGGGCCGGGTGGAGAGGTTCAACAAGAAGTATCGCCGCGCCGAGAAGAGCAAGTAGATTTTCTCGGGCACCGTGCCTGCAGATCTCAAGGTCACGCTTCTTCAGCACACCCCTCTGCCCGAGCGGGCGGTGGCCTCGGCCGGGAGGCTGTGTTACGCGCCGGTCAGCGCCGCGGAACTCAAGCAAACCATGAGCGACGACGATGTCCGTCGCCTGGTCCGGGGGCTGATCCGGTCCGGCCATATGAGCGCACTGGAGCACGCCGGCTTCACCTTCGCGGTCGACGGGATATCGAGGGCCTGCTCCCATCAACTCGTCCGGCATAGAGTCGCCTCCTATAGCCAGCAGTCACAGCGCTACGTGCGCTTCGGTCCCGAGGGTGGCTTCGTCATCCCGCCGCGCATAGCATCCTCGCCTGAGGCCCGTGCCGTGTTCTACGAGGCCATGGACGATGCGCGCCGCGCCTATGAACGATTGGTGGAGCTGGGCCTGGCCGAGGGGCGGGGCAAGGAGTCGGTGTTCGAAGACGCGCGTTTCGTCCTGCCGAACGCGGCCGAGACCAAGATAGTGGTGACTATGAACGCCCGCGAGCTCAGGCACTTCTTCTCGCTGCGCTGCTGCCGGCGGGCTCAGTGGGAGATCAACCGCCTGGCCTGGACCATGCGTCATCTGGCTTCCTCGGTGGCGCCGTTGCTCTTCGAGGATACCGGCCCCGGCTGCATGACCGGAGGCTGTCACGAGGGCAAGATGTCGTGCGGCGATCCCTATACGGAGGAGGAGGTCCTCGCCATGGACCTCGTCCGCTCCATCGGGGGCGTGGACTGAGGTGGCGGCGTATGCCGCAGGCGGCGAAGACCAGGCCGTCCGGATAGAACGGGCCGTCGTAGACGCGCCGGTCGTCGGCGACCCGGGTACCGCCGGAGAGGACGGACCATGCCGCTACACCTGGGAGCATACTTTCGGGGGCCAGGCGGTCATCGAGGGAGTGATGATGCGGGGCAAACACAGCTGGGGGCTGGCTGTGCGCAGACCCTCGGGCGGCGTCGCGCGGATCGCCTACCCATTGGAGTCCCTCGGTTCTCGCCATCGGTGGATGAAGCTCCCCGTCGTGCGGGGTGTGATATCTCTCTATGAGTCTCTGACCCTGGGTATCAAGGCCTTGGGGATATCGGCCAACATCGGTCTCGAGGACCCCGATGCAGATCCTCCTGCTGATACCGGTACCGAGCTGCCCGCGCAAGGCGCTGCGACCGCGGACGGAGCCGCCGTCGCGGCAGGGGGCCTCGGGACGGACGAGGCTGCGACCAAGGCCGTGGTTGCCGATGGGGAGCCGGCCTTCGGGTGGAAGGAGCTGGCCGTCACCGTCATCGTGGCGGTGGCCTTCGCGGTGGGGCTGTTCGTGGCCGCGCCCCTGGCGATCGTCAAGTACTTCGAAGATGTCTTCTCCAATCCTTTCCTCTTCAACCTGGTGGAGGGCATCATCCGGATCGTCATCTTCATCCTCTACATCGTGGTGATCTCGCTACTCCCCGATCTGCGGCGGGTCTTCCAGTATCACGGAGCCGAGCACAAGGTCATCCACGCGTACGAGTCCTGCGGGAGGCCCGATGCCGGGAGGGCGGCCGGGTTCTCCACCCGGCACCCGCGTTGCGGCACCGGGTTCCTGCTCCTGGTGATGGTGATCGCTGTTTTCGTGTTCGCAATCGTGGGCAAGCCCAGTCTGCCCTGGCTGGTGCTGTCTCGCCTGTTGGGGATCCCGCTCATCATCGGCATCTCCTACGAGATCGGCATAAAATGGCTGGGGAAGCACCCCGATGGGTTCTTCGCCCGTATCCTGCTCTGGCCGGGACTCCAGTTGCAGCGGTTGACCACTCGCGAACCCAGTCCCGACCAGCTCGAGGTCGCGGCTGCGGCGCTCGAAGAGGTCATGCGGATGGACGAAGTGGAGCAGTTCGCAGTCACCGAGTTGGCGGTCGAGACATGATCGAACGGCTTGCAGCCGAGATAGAGGATAAGTACCTTACCCTCACGGAGGAGTTGGCCGACCCGGAGGTCCTCCGCGACCAGTCACGGTACGCCGAGTTGTCTAAGGCCCACTCCGACTTGGAGGAGTCGTATCGGCTGGCCGTGGCCTATCGGGAGGCCCGGACCTCGTTGCAGGACGCCGAAGCCATGCTTGAAGAGGGAGGGCTCGACCCCGAGATGAAGGAGTTCCTGGTCGAGGAGAAGGCCTCCGCCCGCGCGAGGCTGGACGAGCTGGAACAACAGTTGCGCCTGGCGGTCCTGGAGAGGGACCCGCGCGATGAGAAGAACGCCATCGTGGAGGTACGGGCGGGCGCGGGCGGCGATGAAGCCGCGCTTTTCGCAGCGGAGGTGCAGCGGATGCTGATGCGCTATGCGGAGAGGATGCATCTCAAGACCGACGTCCTCTCGACGACCGAAGCGGCTCTCGGCGGTGTGAAGGAAGTCATCTTCGAGGTCAAGGGCAAGAACGCCTTCGGGGCGCTCAAGTACGAATCCGGTGTCCACCGCGTGCAGCGTGTCCCGGTGACGGAGTCGACCGGGCGCATCCACACGTCCACGGTCACCGTCGCCGTGCTCCCGGAGGCGGAGGAGGTCGAAGTCCACATCGACCCGGCGGATGTGCGGGTAGATGTATACCGCTCCACCGGCCCCGGCGGCCAGTCGGTCAACACCACCGATTCGGCGGTAAGGCTCACCCACCTTCCCACGGGACTGGTGGTGTCGTGTCAGGATGAGAAATCCCAGTTGCAGAACAAGGAGCGTGCCTTCCGCATCCTCAGGGCGCGCCTTTACGACATGGCGCAGGCCGAACAGAACGCCCAGGTCGCCGCCCAGAGACGCAGCCAGGTGGGCACGGGGGACCGGGCTCAGAAGATCCGTACCTACAACTTCCCCCAAGGCCGGGTCACCGACCACCGGGTGGGACTGACCTCGCACCGCATCGAAGCCATACTCCAAGGCGAACTCGAGGAGTTCACCGAGGCTCTGGAAGCCCACGAGCGGGCGGAGCGACTGGCGGCGGCCGAGGTCTGAGCGCGGACGCGGGGTGGACGCCGTGGATCGTTGGACCATCGGGTCGCTGCTTGAGACCGCGGCCGGCTATCTGCGCGAGAAAGGCTTTGACTCTCCCCGCCTGGACGCCGAGTTGCTGTTGGCCGAGTGTCTCGGTGTCGACCGGGTGCGTCTGTACATCGAGTTCGACCGCCCGCTGACGGCCGGTGAGGTCGATCGCTATCGAGCACTGATCGCCCGGCGGGCGGCCCACGAGCCGGTCGCCTATATCACGCGCCGGGCGTACTTCCGTCGCTTGTGTCTCGAGGTGACACCGGCTGTGCTTGTCCCCCGCCCCGAGACCGAGGAACTGGTGGAGGTGGCACTTGACTCCTTACGGCGCCGGCCCGCTCTGACGATAGGCGCGGCGTCCGGCGGCGAAGCCGGCCGGCCGCCCCTGGTCGCGGATGTCGGTACCGGGAGCGGGGCCATCGCTCTAAGTCTGGCCCAGGAAGCCGGCGTGTCCGTCCTTGCCATCGACGCGAGCTCCGAAGCGCTCGAGGTGGCCGCCCGCAATGCGGCGCTACTGGGACTCGCGGGCCTCGTTCGCTTCGCGCAGGCCGATCTTCTAGCGACGGTGGCGGAACACAGCCTTCACTTGGTGGTGAGCAACCCCCCGTACGTCCGTTCCGGGGACCTGGCGGCGCTGCCGGCGGACATCCGCCTGTACGAGCCCAAGACGGCGCTGGATGGCGGACCCGATGGGCTGGCCGTCATCCGCCGCCTTCTCCCGCAGGCCGCCCGGGCTTTGCGGCCGGGCGGGAGCCTGGTCATCGAGGTCGGCGACGGGCAGGCTGAGGCCGTCGCCCGGCCGGCGCGCGACGCCGGCTTCTCTCTCGTGACCGTCCACAAGGATATCTCCCAGAAAGACCGCATCGTCGAAGCGACCCTTCCGGGGGTGCTGCGGGCGTCCTGCGCAGACCTGGACGACGAGCAGGCGTCTGTCGTGAGGGAGGCGCTCCGCGCGGGAGCCGTGATCGGCGTCCCGACCGATACCGTGTACGGCATAGCTGCCCGGTGGGACTCAGCGGCGGGAGTCCGCAGGCTCTTCGCGGCCAAAGGCCGCCCGGCCGGACGGCCCGTGCAGGTGTTGTTCTCCAGCGTGGAGGCGATCAGGAACGCTGTTCCCGACCTGGATGAAGCTTCCGCACGGGTGCTCGAAGCACTCCTTCCCGGCCCCTTCACCTTCGTCGTCGCCACGACCGTCGCCCGGCCGCCGTACGTCGGCACTGCCGGCTCCCTAGGGGTGCGGGTCCCCGACCATCCCTCTCTGCTCAGGCTGCTCAGCATCTTGGACATGCCTCTTGCAGCGACGAGCGCCAATCCGTCCGGAGACGCCGGTGTCGGCACTTCTGCCGAGGTGGATCCGTCGGTGCTCGCTCACTGTTCCATTGTTTTCACCGACGGGGACGGGGCAGGCGGCCGTCTCAGTGCCGCCGGGGTCGCTTCGACTGTGGTCGACCTTCGTCCCTTGGCCCTCGGTGGCCCTGCTTTGGTGGTCCGGGAGGGGGCGGTGGCGGGCGCCGCGGTGATGGAGCGGATAGGCGCTCTTCGTTGAGGCGGGGTTTCGCAGGGAGCGGCTCCTGGGGCCCCATCTGCTATCCTTGAGCCCCGATCGGGAGGAGGAGGACGATGCGTTACGCGTTTGGCTGCGACCATGCCGGATTCGAGCTCAAAGACGTCTTGATAAAGGAACTGGTGGCCGCCGGCCACGAGGTGGTCGACATGGGCACCGACAGTGCGGAGCGCACCGATTTCCCGATCTACGCGAACAAGGTGGCGCAGGCCGTGAGCGAGGGGACGGTGGAGAGAGGGGTCCTCGTCTGCGGCACGGGGTTGGGCATGGCGATGGCGGCGAGCAGGTACCCGGGCATCCGGGCAGTCTCTCTCAGCGACTGCTATTCGGCGCGCATGGCCCGCCGTCACACCGACGCCAACATCCTGTGCATGGGTGCCCGTGTGGTCGGGGTCGGGCTCGCGGTCGACCTGCTGCGGGCTTGGATGTCGGAGGATTTCGAAGGCGGCCGTTATGCCGAGCGCCTCGCGATGATGCGCGGAGGATATGAGGGAGGCCATCCAGATTGATCGATCTTCCCCGTGAGGCGAGAAACGGCGAACGGTCGCTGGCGGAGGCCGATCCCGAGATAAGCGCGCTCATCCGGCGAGAGCTGGCCCGCCAGAGGCGCAACATCGAGCTGATCGCTTCCGAGAACTTCACAGCAGTCTCGGTATTGGAAGCGGTGGGCAGCGTCCTCACGAACAAGTACGCCGAAGGGTACCCGGGCAGACGTTACTACGGCGGCTGCGAGGTGGTGGACGAGGTGGAGGCCCTGGCCGTGAAGCGGGCCAAGGCTCTGTACGGCGCCGAGCACGCCAACGTCCAGCCCCATTCGGGGTCTACGGCCAATCAGGCCGTGTACTTCGCGGCGCTCGAACCGGGCGACCGGGTGTTGGCTATGAGCCTGGCCCACGGCGGGCATCTTACCCACGGACTCTCGACCAACTTCTCGGGCCGCGAATACGCCTTCTATCACTATGGCGTCGGTCGGGAGACAGGCAGGATCGATCTTGAGGAGGTGAGGGCGCAGGCCCGCGCGTGCCGGCCCAAGCTGATCGTGGTCGGGGCGAGCGCCTACCCGCGGGTCTTCGACTACGCCGCCTTCCGCGAGATCGCCGATGAAGTGGGCGCGGAATTGATGGCCGATATGGCCCACATCGCCGGTCTGGTGGCGGCGGGTGTCCATCCTTCGCCCATCCCTTACTGCGAGTGGGTCACGACCACGACCCACAAGACCCTCACCGGTCCCCGAGGGGGAGCCTGCTTCTGCCGGGCCGAGGATGCAGCCCGACTCGACAAGGCCGTCTTTCCCGGCCTGCAAGGGGGGCCGCTGGAGCACGTCATCGCGGGCAAGGCGGTCTGCTTCCTGCTGGCCTCCACCGAGGAGTTCAAGGCCAAACAGCGCATGACCGTCGAAAATGCCCGGGTCTTGGCCGAGACCCTTCTCGACGGGGGGCTCAGGCTGGTGTCGGGAGGCACCGACAACCACCTGTTGCTGGTCGACTTCTCCGGCACCGAGATGACCGGTGCGCAGGCCCAAGAGCTGCTTAGGTGCGCAGGCATCACTGCGAACAAGAACGCGGTCCCCTATGACGAGCGGCCGACCACCGTCACCTCCGGACTGCGCCTCGGCACGGCGGCTATGACCACGCGCGGTTTCGGTCCCGAGGAGATGCGGGAGGTGGGAAGGATCATCATCGAGACACTCACCACCGAGCCGGACGACGCCGCTCTAGACCGGCTGCTGCAGCGCAGCCTGGCCCTCACCGAGGCGTTCCCTCTGTACTCCGCGTTGGGGGAGTTACGGCCTCTCCCATGAAGAGTCCGACGCGCGCAGATCGACCAAGCTGGGAGGAGTACTTCATGGAGATAGCCCGGGTGGTTTCCACCCGGTCAACGTGCTTACGGCGGCAGGTGGGGGCCGTGCTCGTCAAGAACCGGCAGATCCTCGCCACCGGCTACAACGGAGTCCCGCGCGGCATCGCGCACTGCGATGAGCGAGGGTGCCTTCGAGACCGGCTCGGCATACCATCGGGAGAGCGCCACGAGCTCTGCCGGGGACTACACGCCGAACAAAACGCGATCATCCAGGCCGCCTATCACGGCGTCGCCGTCAACGGCGCCGAGATATACGTGACCCTGCAACCGTGCGTGACCTGCGCCAAGACGCTTATCAACGCAGGGATCGTCGCGGTGTACTTCTGCGGCGTCTATCCCGACGCCTTGTCCATGGAGATGTTCGAGGAGGCGGGCACCCGTCTCGTGCAGATGGGCTGAAAAAGAACTCTCGTATACATTGGCTGAACATCGGATATCATTTTCCTTGCGCTCTCTGGGAACGGTGTTTTATAATGCGACGGACATACCTGTGAGCGGCGATCCCCGGCGCGGGGCGCCGGATGCCGGAAGCCTAGGCTTCACGTTCGTCGCTCTGGTGGTGGTAGCGACGGTTCTCGGCTACGCGGCGGACCGGTGGCTGTACACCGGACCATGGCTGATGGTGGCTGGGGTCTTCGTGGGCGCGGGCGTCGGATTCGCCTACTTGGTGTACATCCTCTTCACGAGCGGAGTGGGGGGCCGGCCGCGGAAGAAGAGTGCAGACAAGGACGGCGGACCGGCCGGGCGTTCCCTGTAGAGGGCGACACGTTTGATGGGGAGGGTGTTCTGACGCTGATCCTGATATCGATCGTAGTCGGGCTTGCTCTTGCGGCGGCGTATCAGTACCTGTCCGTGCGCCTGCAACGTTGGGCGTCCCAGAAGCGGGCTCTCATGCAACCCGCCCTCGCCATTCTCAGCTTCTTCGGACGCCTCGTGATCATCGTGGGCATCCTTTTCGCTCTCGGTCTGTGGTCTCCACTCAACATCCTGGCCGTCTGCCTTTCCTTCATCGTTGTGTTCACGATCCTCAACGGTGTTTGGCTCTACTCTCTGGCCACTAGGCACGGTGAGACCCCACCTTCAGCGAAGGCCGGCGGGGCAGGCTAGGAGGCCCGGATGTTGCTCGCCGAAGAAGCGGAAAGCAAGGTCGTCGGTGCGCTGCACGAACTGAACGTGCAGACCATCGTGTCCATCCCCAAGGTGGGACCGATCGACTTCTCCATCACCAACGCCGTGGTCTACATGTGGGTCTCGGCCGTCATCGTGTTCCTCTTCTTCTACATCGCGGCCAAGCGCTCGAAGAAGGAGCCCGACGGGCTGCAGACCACCGCCGAGCTTCTGCTGGACTTCGCCACAGGCCATCTCACGGGACAGATCGGCGAAAAGGGCAAGAAGTACTACTACCTCATCCTTACGCTCTTCTCGTTCATCCTCGTGACGAACCTGGTGGGACTCATCCCCAAGCCGGCGGGCATCAAGCCCTACACACCTACGGCCAACATCAACGTGACCGCGGGAATGGCCGTGGTGGTCTTTATGGTCACGCAGTACCAGGGGTTCCGGCGGCACGGCGCCGGCGGCTATCTCAAGACCTGGATGACGCCTCCCGGAGTGCCTAAGGCTCTGGGCATGCCGCTCAATGTCATCTTCTTCCCTGTGCATCTCATGGGCGAGTTGTTCAAGCCCCTCTCGCTCTCAGTCCGACTTTTCGGCAATACGATCGCCGGCCACTTGATCATCCTGGTCATGATCGGCCTGATGTTGGAGTTCGCAAGCGCGATCGTCATCATCCCGGCTGCTCTCTTCGTGGTCATCATGACCGGGTTCGAGATCTTCATAGCGTTCATCCAGGCCTACATCTTCTCGCTGCTTTCCGTCGTGTACATCGAAACGGCTATCTACGCCAGCCACTAGGACTCAATCCAGGAAGAAGGAGGACACAAGAATGGACCCTCAGACCGCCGCCAACCTCGCCGCGGGCATCGGCATGGGGCTGGCTACCCTGGGCCCCGGCATCGGGATCGGACTGCTCACCGGCCGGACCTCTGAGGCCATTGCTCGGCAACCTGAGGCATCGGGCGACATCCGTACGTCGTTCATCATCGGCCTGGCCCTGGCCGAGGCGTTGGCCCTATACGCGTTCGTGATCGCCATCATCCTGCTGTTCGTGGTCTAAGAGCTCGAGTCAGGATAAAGCAACGCCGGTCAGGCTGCGATGGACGAGTGCGGACGGTCCGCGCAGCCCGTCTCACGAGTAGGGGAGTAACAGGTTAAGGCATGAAGATATTCGCGTTAGATCCGGGGCTGTTCATCTGGTCGGTGATCACCTTCCTCATCCTGGTCGGGTTGCTCTACAAGTTCGCCTTCAACCCGCTCATGCGGATGCAGAAGGCCAGGCAGGAAGAGATCCACCAATCGATCCACGACGCGGAGAGACTGCGCGACGAAGCCCAGGAATTGCTCGCCAGCTATAAGAAGCAGTTGGCGGAGGCCCGCGAGGAGGCGGCGGCCATCGTCGACCGGGCGCGAAAGGCGAGCGAGTCCACCAAGGCCGAGGTCCTGGAGGAGGCCCGGGTGCAGGCGGAAGCCATGTTGGCCAAAGCTCGGCAGCAGATCGAGCGCGACACGAGCCGGGCCCTGCAGAAGATCCGGGAAGAAGTCGCCGATCTTACGATCGCCGCCACGGAGAAGGTGGCCCGCGTCGGTCTCTCGAAGCAGGATCAACTCCGCCTGATCCAAGAAGCCATCAACGAGATCGATCTCAGCAAGGTCAGCGAGAACTAGAAGAAGGGGACGACCGAGGGGCTGATGAGCGAAGGCAAGATCGCACGAGTCTATGCGACTGCGCTTTACCAGGCCGCTGAAGAAGAGGGGCGGATAGAGCAGGTCAGACGCGATCTGGGCGAGTTCGTCCAGGCGGTGGAGGGTTCGGACGAGCTCCGTCAGTTCCTTGTGGCCGAGGAGATATCCGATGCGCGCAAGATCCAGGTCTTGCTGGAGTTGACCGAGGGGGCCGACCAGTTGGTCCGGAATCTTCTCCGTCTCTTGGTCGACAAGAGCAGGGAAGGCGAGCTGGCAGGCATCTACCGGGCCTACGTCGACTTGGTCGAGGAGGCCCAGGGTCTGGTGCATGTGGAAGTAGTCTCGGCCGTGCCTCTCACGCCGTCTTTGCAGGAGACGCTCAAGAAGAAGATAGAGGGGTCGCTGCACAAGACCGTCGAACTCACTCTGACGGTGGACCCAGAGATCCTCGGCGGGCTGCGGCTGCGCATCGGCGACCGGGTCGCCGATGCCAGCGTGCGGCGCCGCCTCGACAAACTCCGCGAATTGTTGATCACCCCTATGGCCAGCTTGGAGGGTTCAGTTGAAGCTGCATCCTGAGGAGATAACCAGCGTCCTTAAATCCCGCATCAAGAGCTACGAGACGGGCGTCGAGATCCAGGAGGTGGGTACCGTCGTCCAGGTGGGTGATGGGGTCGCCCGCATCCAAGGACTGGAGAACGCGGTGGCCTCGGAGATGCTCGAACTGCCCCACGGCGTCATGGGCCTGGTGCTCAACCTTGAAGAGGACAGCGTGGGCGCCGTGCTGATGGGCGAAGACACCCTTATCAAAGAGGGCGACGAGGTCAAGCGTACCGGCCGGGTCATCCAGGTGCCGGTAGGCGAGGCGCTTATCGGCCGGGTGGTCAATCCCTTGGGCCTTCCCCTCGATGACAAGGGCCCCATCGAGACCGCCGAGTCTCGTCCGGTGGAGTTCAAGGCTCCGGGAGTGGTCCGCAGGCAGCCGGTAAAAGAACCTCTTCAAACGGGCATCAAGGCCATCGATTCGATGATCCCCATCGGACGCGGGCAGCGCGAGCTGATCATTGGCGACCGCGGCACGGGCAAGACCGCCATCGCAGTCGATACCATCATCAATCAAAGAGGCCAGGACGTCATCTGCATCTATGTGGCCATCGGCCAGAAGGCCTCCACGGTAGCCGGCTTGGTCGCGAAGCTCGAAGAGCACGGGGCCATGGACTACACCATCGTCATCATGGCGCCGGCGTCTACTTCGGCCCCCATGCGGTACATCGCTCCCTACGCCGGGGCGGCTATGGGCGAGTACTTCACCTACTCAGGACGTCACGCGCTTTGCATCTACGACGACCTCACCAAGCACGCGGACGCCTACCGGCAGATGTCGCTACTGCTTCGGCGCCCGCCGGGCCGCGAAGCCTTCCCCGGCGACATCTTCTATCTGCACAGCCGTCTGCTCGAACGGGCCTGCAAGCTCAGCGACAAGGAAGGCGGCGGCTCTCTTACTGCCCTGCCCGTCATCGAGACCCAGGCGGGAGACGTGTCGGCTTACATCCCCACCAACGTCATCTCCATCACCGACGGCCAGATCTTCTTGGAAAGCGACCTGTTCTACTCCGGCATCCGGCCCGCGATCAACGTGGGTATCTCGGTATCCCGGGTGGGTGGCAACGCCCAGATCAAGGCCATGAAGAAGGTGGCGGGGTCGCTACGTCTGGACCTCTCCCAGTTCCGGGAGCTCGAGGCTTTCGCCAAGTTCGGGTCGGAGCTCGACCAGGAGACGCAGAAGACCTTGGCTCGAGGCGCACGGCTGGTGGAAGCGCTCAACCAGCCCCAGTACGTCCCCTGGCCGGTCCAAGAGCAGGTGATGGTCATCTTCGCCGCCACCCAGGGCTATGCGGACGACGTGCCCGTGACGGAGATACCGCGTTTCAACGCGGCGTTGAGGGAGTATCTCGCGCAGCAGACTCCGGAGATCGGGGCCGAGATCGCCGCGACCAAGGATCTAAGTCCGCAGCTCGAGGCGAGGCTTCGTGATGCCATCGAGGCGTTCAAGGAACTATGGGCCGTGGACAAGGTCATCCTTTAGGTCCAGATGGCATCGCAGCGAGACATACGGCGCCGGATCGTCTCGGTCCAGAACACGAGAAAGATCACCAAAGCCATGCAGATGGTGGCCGCGGCGCGCCTCCGGCGCGCCCAGATGCGCATCGAATCCACGCGGCCCTACGCTCTCAACATGCTCGAGTTCATCGGCCAACTGGCTCGGTACCTGCAGGTCGACCTGAGCATGCACCCGCTGCTCAAGCCGCGCACTGAGATCAATAAAGTAGCGGTGATCGCTCTGACTGCCGACCGCGGGCTGTGCGGGGCGTTCAACTCCAACATAATCCGCCGGGCGCTCGATCTCGTCGACAGCTACACGGCCCAGGGCGTGGATTATGACCTGGTCGTCATGGGCCGCAAGGGCGTGGGCACGGTCCGGTTCCTCAAGAAGTACAGGCTCGACAAGGCCTATCTCGACGTGACGGAGCGCACGGCGTTCCTGGAGGCTCAGGCGCTGACCAACGGGGTCATCCGGCGCTACACGGCCGACGAGATCGACCGGGTGCACCTGGTCTTCAACCGTTTCAAGAGCCCGATGGAGCAGTTCGTCACCGATCAGGTGATACTGCCCATCCAGGAAGAGATCATGGGGCTCTATACCCCGACCGGTGCACGGGAGCACATGGACTTCTTGTTCGACCCTTCCCCGGAAGTCATCCTGGCCGACTTGCTCCCCTCGTATGTCGAGATCACGATCTACCGGGCGATCCTCGAGGGCATGGCCAGCGAGCATGGGGCCCGCATGACCGCCATGCGCAACGCCTCCGAGGCGGCCGACGAGATGATCGACGATCTGACGCTGGCCATGAACCGGGCGCGGCAGTGGTCCATCACCCAGGAGATCCTGGAAGTGGTGGCAGGCGCGGACGCGCTCTCCGGATAGCCGAGCCGGACACGACCCTGACCCCAGCTCCGAGAAGGAGGACACGAGAAGGCGATGAACAAAGGCAAGATCGTAGAGATCATCGGGCCGGTGCTCGATGTGGAGTTCAGCGAGTCGCTGCCCGCCATCTACAACGCCCTTGAGATCCGCGCGGCTGCAGGTTCAGGTACGACGCACCTGGTCGCCGAAGTGCAGCAGCACCTGGGTGACAACAAGGTCCGGGCGGTGGCTATGGACTCCACCGACGGCCTCGCCCGGGGTATGGAGGTCCTGGACACCGGCCAAGCCATCGCAGTCCCGGTGGGGCAGCCCACTCTGGGCAGGCTCTTCAACCTGCTGGGTGACCCCATCGACGAAGGCGAGCCCCTGCCTCACGACGTGGAGAAGTGGCCCATCCACCGTCCCTCCCCTGCCTTTGAAGAGCTGGAACCCACCACCGAGATCCTCGAGACCGGCATCAAGGTGGTCGATCTGCTGGCGCCCTACGTCAAGGGCGGCAAGGTGGGCCTTTTCGGAGGCGCCGGAGTAGGCAAGACCGTCATCATCTTGGAGCTCATCCACAGCATCGCCACCCATCACGGCGGCATCTCCGTGTTCGGCGGCGTCGGCGAGCGCACCCGGGAGGGTAACGACCTCTACCTGGAGATGAGCGAGTCGGGGGTCATCAACAAGACGGCTCTGGTGTTCGGCCAGATGAACGAACCGCCCGGCGCCCGTCTGCGGGTGGGTCTTTCCGCGCTCACCATGGCGGAGTATTTCCGCGACGTCATGGGCCAGGACGTGCTTCTCTTCATCGACAACATCTTCCGGTTCGTGCAGGCGGGATCGGAGGTCTCGGCGCTGCTCGGCCGTATGCCGTCCGCGGTAGGCTACCAGCCCACCTTGACCTCAGAGATGGGCGAGTTGCAGGAGCGCATCACGTCGACCAGGCGCGGCTCGGTGACCTCGGTGCAGGCCATCTACGTACCGGCCGACGATCTGACCGACCCGGCTCCGGCCAACACCTTCGCCCACCTGGATGCCACCACGGTGCTCAGCCGCGCCATCTCCGAGATGGGCATCTACCCGGCCGTGGACCCGCTCGACTCCACCAGCCGGGCCTTGAGCCGCCAGGTTGTCGGTGACGAGCACTACGACGTGGCGACCAAGGTGCAGGAGATCCTCCAGCGCTACAAGGACCTGCGCGACATCATCGCCATCCTCGGGATGGACGAGCTATCCGACGAAGACAAGGTCACGGTGCGCCGGGCCCGCAAGATCCAGCAGTTCCTGTCGCAGCCTTTCTTCGTGGCCGAGCAGTTCACCGGCATGCCCGGCAAGTTCGTCCCCTTGAAGGAGACGGTGCGGAGCTTCAAGGAGATCATCGAAGGCAGGCACGATGACCTGCCCGAGCAGGCCTTCCGTATGCAGGGCGGCATCGACGACGTGCTCGCTGCGGTGCGTACCGGCCAGGCGGCGCGGGAGTCCGCCGCGGAGTCCGCCGCGGAGACCGCGCCTGCCGCCGTGAAAGCCTAGAGCGAGCGAGGTAGGTCGTGGCCTCAGAGGAGAGCCTCCATCTTCGCCTGGAGCTGGTCGCTCCGGCCGGCCTGGTGTTCGAGGGGGATTGCGAGATGGTCGTGCTCCCGGCGGCCACCGGGGAGATCGGTATCCTGCCCCAGCACGCGCCGCTGGTGGCTCAGCTCAACATCGGCCGGCTGCGCGCGCTCAGGGCAGACGGCGAGTGGCTGACGTTCGCGGTGGCCGAGGGCTTCGCGAAGGTCCAGTTCAACAAGGTGATCGTACTCGCCGACGCGGCCGAAGAGGCTTCCCAGATAGACATCGAGCGCGTGCGCAGGTCGATAGAGCGGGCGACTCAGCGGTTGGAGATGTACCATCAGGGTACCGTGCCTGAAGGTGACTACGTCGATCCCTATCGAGAACAACTGGCGCTGCGCCGGGCGCGCAATCGCCTCAAAGTGGCCGGAGTGCCTGAGAAGTGACGTCGGATATCGCTGCGGGGGCTGCAGGTCCGCGGCTTGTTGTGTGTGGCGGCCGCCGGCTTGGTGGGCAGGTGGTCGTCTCGGGGGCGAAGAACTCCGCTCTCAAGCTCATGGCCGCGTCTCTTCTCGCGCCGGGCACCAGTGTGCTCCATAACGTCCCCGATATCCAGGACGTGCGCACCATGCAGGAGGTCCTGGAGTACCTGGGAGCGGTCGTGGAGTTCGTCGACGGCACGATGGCCGTGGATACCACCGCCGTGCAGTCGCACGTTGCTCCCTATGAGTTGGTGCAGCGCATGCGGGCCTCCATCCAGATCATGGGGCCGCTGGTGGCCCGCTTTGGGCATGCGCGCGTGGCCATGCCCGGCGGTTGTAATCTAGGACCCCGCAAGATCGACATCCATCTGCGCGGGCTGGCGGAGATGGGCGCAGTGGTCCGGTCCGATCACGGTTTCGTCGAAGTCACCGCGCCTAAGCTGCGTGCCGTCGACCTGTTCCTCGACTACCCCAGCGTGGGTGCGACCGAGAACCTGCTCATGGCCGCGGTGTTGGCCGAGGGGACCACCACACTCGAGAATGTCGCCCGCGAGCCCGAGATCGTCGATCTCTGCAAGTTCTTAATCAGCATGGGTGCGGACATCGACGGAGCAGGGAGCTCGACCATACGGGTGAACGGCGTGAAGGAGATGCGTCAGGCCGAGCACACCGTCCTTGGCGACCGTATCGAGGCGGGGACCTTCCTCATCGCCGGGGCCGCCACAGGCGGGGAGGTCGAGGTGGCCGGCATCAGCCCGCACGTCCTCGACCTGTTCCTCTCCAAGCTTCGATCTGTCGGCGTACAGGTGCACGAAAGCCCTCACAGCATCCGGGTGAGCGGCGAACTGGGTTCTTACCGGGCCGTGGATGTGGCGACACTGCCCTACCCTGGTTTCCCCACCGATCTGCAGGCCCAGATGATGGTCCTTCTGTCGCTGGCCGAAGGGGTCTCGGTGGTGACGGAGAACGTCTTTGAGAACCGCTTCGGCTTCGTAGACGAACTGATCCGCCTGGGGGCCGAGATACGGGTCGACGGCAATCACGCGGTGGTCAGCGGTGGGCGGTCGTTCACCGGCGCCATCGTCCGGTGCCCCGATCTGCGGGCCGGCGCGGCTCTGGCGATAGCGGGGCTGGCGGCTGAAGGGAGCACGGAGCTGCGTGACGTGCACCACATCGACCGCGGTTACGAGCGCTTTGAGGAAAAGCTCCGGGCTGTGGGCGCCGATGTCCAGAGGCTGGCGGCCGCAGACGGAGGAAGGTGCGGCTGAGGCTGCCAAGAGGCCCCGTCTTGACGCCGGTGCGCTCCGGGGCCCGAAGCCCTGTTCCTGGGCAGTCCGCTGAGTCGTCTTTGGTCTGACGCCGAGTCCGCGCTAAAATCCCTCATCGGTCTGCGAGGGGAGCACGGTACTGAACGACAAGCCTTACACCGTCTACACGGTCGATAAGCTGAGAAGACGCCGGCTTCGCCGCGTCGTAGCGGGGTCGGTCGTCGGACTGCTGGTTGTGGTCGGGGCGGTCCTGGGCGGGGTCTATCTCTGGCTCAATTCTCAGGTGGCGGGCACGCACCCCACGGATCCCGGTCTGGGAAGCGTTCTCAGCTCGACGCCGGCCGGCGCCATCGGGTCGCCGACCGGCATGGACATCCTCGTGCTGGGCTGCGATAAACACCCGGACAACGCCGGCGAAGAGACCCGCTCGGACACCCTGATACTCGTGCACGCCGATCCCGACGAGAACTACCTATCGATCCTGTCGCTCCCGCGCGACCTGCGGGTGGAAATCCCGGGGCAGGGCCTCCAGAAGCTGAACGCCGCTTACGCTTTTGGCGGGACGGAGCTCGCTGTGAAGACGGTGGAGGAGCTGACCAAGATCGACATCACCGAGTATGTGGAGGTCGACTTCCAAGCGTTCAGTGACATGACCGACGCATTGGGCGGGGTCTACATCGACGTCGACCGGCGCTACTACAACGACGACGCGGGCTCCGACTACGAGCTGATCAAGATCTCACCGGGATACCAGTTGCTCAACGGCGCCGACGCCCTCGACTACGTGCGCTTCCGGCATGACCTCAACTACGACTTCGGGCGCATGGATAGGCAACAACGGTTCCTGACCGCCCTGCGGGAGCAGGCAATGGACTGGAATCTGGTCCTCGATCTTCCCGGGCTGGTCGATGCCCTCTTCGACAATCTGGTCACCACTCTGGGGACCAACGACATCATCCGTCTCGCCTACTGGGGAGTGGCCGGACTGAGCGGTGACCGGATCCGGCAGGTCAGCATCACCGGCGACATCCGCGAAGTGGATGGGGTGTCCTACGTCATCCCTGAAGAGGGAGCGGTGGGGGAGGCGGTTGAGAAGCTCTTGACGCCTCCAAGCGCTCCCGGTAGCTCGGAGACTACCGGATCGTCCATGGGCGGCGAGACAACGACCACGGCCATCGACGGGTCGGAGTTCATCACCGATCCCGATGCGGTCCCGAACAGCCGCTTGTGGAAGCAGTTCGCCGCCGCGGCGCCTTTCCCGGTCAGGGCCCCGGGTTACCTGCCTGAGGGATATGCCTATGTGGACAGCAACCCGGATAGACGGAACCCAGGCGTGTACGACATCGAGGGGGGTGAAGGGGGCAAGCCTGGGATCAAGATGGTCTACCAATTCACCCGCGATGGTGAGCCTTTAGACCAGTATCTGGGGATCATGGAGACCACCTGGGTGGAAGCTCCGGCGGCCGGTGAGGGGAGGGAATTGAAGAAGGACGGCATAACCTACACGATCGTGGGAACCAGTCATAACACTGATCGTGTCTGGTGGGTACAGGACGGTGTCCTGTATTGGGTGTCGAACACACTGTCGTACTACTTGAACTCGACCGAACTACTGAAGGTGGCCCAATCGATGATCGTGATACCCGGCGGAGCGACCGACTGAACGGCAAACCCTATACTCTCTATGAAGTCGAGGGGGGATCCGGAGGGCGCTGGAAACGTGTCGTCGTCTGGACGCTCGTCGGTCTGGTGGTGCTGGTGCTGTGCGCGGGCGGCGCCGCCTACGCATGGTTCCACCAGCAGGTCTCTGGAGCCAACGACCGTGTAAGCCCCGAGATCCGGGTGGCCCTCACCGCAGAGCCGAGCACCACCCTCGTGCCGGCGGTCGAGGTCCCTGAGTCGCCTTCGGCCATGAACCTGCTGGTTCTGGGGTCTGATCACCGGGAGGGGGAAGACGACGAACCCAGCCGCTCCGACACCATCATCCTGGTGCACGTCGATCCCGGCCAGGACTATCTATCGCTGCTGTCGCTGCCCCGCGATTTCCGGGTGGATATTCCGGGCTATGGGTTGAACAAGCTTAACTACGCGTTCGCGGTCGGCGGAGCGGCGCTCACGATAAAGACGGTGGAGCAGGTCACAGGCGTCGACATCGACCACTACATAGAGGTCGATTTCAAGGCCTTCCGCGATATCGTCGATTCACTGGGCGGAGTGTACGTGGACGTCGACCGGCGGTACTACAACGACAACCCCGCATACGAGCTGATCAAGCTGGCCCCGGGCTATCAGCTCCTGCATGGCGAAGACGCACTCGACTACGTCCGCTTCCGCCATGACCTCAATCTGGACTTCGGGCGGATGGAGCGTCAGCAGACCTTCCTGAGCGCTGTGAAGGAGCAGGCCATGGGCTGGGATCTGCCTTTCAGACTGCCGGGGCTGGTGACCTCCCTCTTTTCGAATGTCGCCACCGACCTGGGGGCCAATGAGATCCTGAAGCTGGCCTATTGGGCGGTCGGGTTGAGCGGAGAGAACATCCGCCGCATCGCCTTGACCGGGGCGGCCGATGAACTCGATGGGATCGCATACGTATTCGTCGACGATGAAGCCCTCACAGAGGCGGTGGCGGACTTTCTGACGGCCTCGCGGGAGAGCGCTGCGGCGTCGACCGGGGCGTCCGGTCCTTCGTCGACCACGACGACCGCCGGAGTCGTTCCGGAGCTCGACGGCATCGAGGTCGATGTGCTCAACGCCAACGGCCGGAAGGGGGAAGCCGCCGCTGCCGGAGAACTCCTCGGCCGTCTGGGAGCGACGGTCGTGACGGTGGCCAACGCCGGCCGGCAGGCGCCGGAGACCTCGGTGGAATACCCTTCAGGGATGTCGGAGGAAGCCGAGCAGGTGGCCGCGGCGCTCGGCGTCGACGCCTTAGAGCGGAACGCCTCGCTCGAACGGGTGACCGTCGTCCTCGGTGAGGATTTCGTTCTTGCCGGCGATCATGCGCTCCCCCCCAGCCCGGACAACATCCCGTCCGCCGGCGGCTGGAAGAAGATCGCTCAGATGGTCCCGTATGCGGTCAGAGCTCCCGCCTACCTGCCCGACGGATACTTCTTCGTCGAACGGATGCCGCCCACCGGGGCCACCTACGACATCGAGGTGGACGGAGGGACCAAGCCGGCCTTCAAGATGCTGTACCGCCTGAAAGAGAACGGCCGGTGGACCGACCAGTACATGGGCATCACCGAGACGACTTGGCATGACGCACCGGCGGCCTGCGAAGGCAGGGAGGTGCGGCACGACGGGGTCACTTACACCATAGTGGGGAGCAGGGACAAAGTGGAGCGCATCTGGTGGAAGGCCGACGGGGTGCTCTACTGGGTCTCGAACACCCTCTCTCATCTGCTGAGCGAGGCGGAACTTCTGGCGGTGGCCCAATCGATGATCTACATCCCGGCTGAATGAGGGTCCTGGTAGGTCCGCGTACGGATCCGGAGCGCGACCCGTCTGCGGCCGCCGCGGCTATCGCGCTGGCAGGTCCCGACGGAGAGGTCGTGTCCCTTCGGGAGCGGGGTGTCCGCACCCTGTCTCGCTGCTTGAGCCAAGCGGAGGTGGCTCTGTTGCGTGAAGCCCTGCGCGGGGGGGCCGGACAGGTGGCGGCCGCACGGGCGGACGGGTGGACGGGGGGCGCACAGACCGGGGGTGAACGGCCCGCCTGCGCCCAGCGGGCGCTTGTAGGCTACCTGTGCCGGGGCGCTCTGCTGCCCCCAGGTGCGGCTCCGCGGGCCGCCGGCGTGGCGGCCGACCGGGGACTCCGCCTGGTGGCGGTGACCGATCATGCCGATCTTACCTGGCGCTCGCCACTGGCAGGACCGAACGACGCCTCCGCCGGTCCTCGGTTCCCCAGCATGACGGGGATCTACTGTCCTCAGACCGTGTGGGACCGCGTGGCTGCGGTCGAAGGTATGATAGTAGTATGCGGCGTGGTGGCCGGGGTCCGTGATGACGCCCGGCCGACCGCCTATGAGGTCGAGATGGCCGTCGCGCAGGGACACGCGGCGGTCAGTTCTGAATTGGTGCCGGTGGCCATCGTGGCGGCTCATCTGGGTCTACGCATCGCCGCTGTGCTGGTAGCAGGGACATAGAGACGTAAAGGAGTCGGAGTGGTCGATCATGACGTGAAGGACACGAGCCTGGCGGCAGCCGGTGTCTTGCGGATCGAGTGGGCGGAGAAGGAGATGCCGGTGCTTGCGCTGATTCGCGAGCGTTTTGCCAAAGAGAGACCCCTGGAGGGTGTGCGCGTGGGCGCCTGTCTGCACGTGACCAGCGAGACCGCCAGCCTCATGCGGACCCTGGCCGCGGGCGGGGCCCGGTTGGCGCTCTGCGCTTCGAACCCCCTGTCGACCCAAGACGAGGTGGCCGCGGCGCTTGTCGTCGAGTACGGGGTCTCCACGTTCGCCATCAAGGGCGAAGACCGCGAGACCTACTACCGGCACATCCAGAGCGTCATCGATTCTCGGCCTCAGATCACCATGGACGACGGTGCCGACGTGGTGGGGATGCTCCACACGGAGCGCGCCGACGCGGCCGCCGGGGTGATCGGCGGCACCGAGGAGACCACCACCGGGGTCATCCGCCTGAAGTCCATGGAGCAGCAGGGCGTGCTCCGCTACCCCATCGTGGCCGTCAATGAGGCGATGACCA
Organism: Actinomycetes bacterium; assembly: GCA_021372435.1. Lineage (GTDB taxonomy): Bacteria > Actinomycetota > Thermoleophilia > RBG-16-64-13 > RBG-16-64-13 > RBG-16-64-13. The sequence goes on from JAJFUK010000128.1 coordinate 35,512, forward strand.
AACACCTGTTCGACAACCGCTACGGCACCGGACAGTCCACTATGGACGGCATCATCCGAGCCACCAACCGGATGATCGCGGGGAAGACCGTGGTCGTCGCCGGCTACGGTTGGTGTGGGCGCGGCGTGGCCATGCGGGCCAAGGGCCACGGGGCCGATGTGGTGGTGCTTGAAGTCGATCCGCTTCGCGCGCTCGAAGCGATCATGGACGGCTATAGGGTCATGCCGATGGCCGAGGTCGCTCCTGCCGCCGACATCTTCGTGACCGCCACCGGCGACATCCACGTGATACGCAAGGAGCATTTCGAGGTCATGAAGGACGGGGCCATAGTGGCCAACACCGGGCATTTCAACGTCGAGATCGACATCCCCGCGTTGGAGGCCCTGGCCGTTGCCCGGAGGCAGGTGCGCGGGTTCGTCGAGGAGTTCACCCTCAGCGATGGAAGGAACATCTACCTGCTGGCCGAGGGCCGCCTGATCAACCTGGCGGCCGCCGAAGGGCATCCGTCCAGCGTCATGGACATGAGCTTCGCCAACCAGGCCCTCGCCGCCGAGTACATGGTGAAGAACGCGGCCGCCTTGGAGAAGCGCGTGTACTTGGTCCCGACCGACATCGACGAGGAGATCGCCCGCATGAAGCTGGCCTCCTTGGGAGCGGGCATCGACGCCCTGACGCCCGAACAGGCGGAGTACCTGGCGAGTTGGAGCATGGGGACCTAGACGTGGAAGCGACTCCGAGCGCGGGCGGCCGCCGTGGTGACGGGGCCGCCTCGCCGGCGAGTATTCCAGGGGTCGCCGGTATCCGCACCGTCGAATGGCGCGACGGCACGGTGGTCATGATCGACCAGCGTCGGCTGCCTCTCGAGGAGGTCTACATCCATTGCCGGACCTGGGAAGAGGTGGCGGACGCCATCCGCACGATGGCGGTCCGGGGCGCTCCCGCCCTCGGCGTAGCCGCCGCCATGGGCATGGCCTTGGCGGCGCGGGCCGCGCTGCGCTCCGGCGCCGGCGCGCCCGCCCGCTTCCGGGCGGAGCTCCAAGCTGCATCCAAAGGCCTATTCGAGACTCGTCCGACTGCCTATAACCTCCCCTGGGCGCTTCGAGAGATGGAGCGGATCTGGACGAGGGACGACCTGGCTCCGAGTGAGGTCGCGGAAGAGATGGAGCGTCTGGCAGTGAAGATCTACGAGGACGATCTTGTTTCGTGCAGGGCGATCGGGGACAACGGGGCCGCACTCATCCAAGAGGAGCGCCCGGTGATACTCACGCACTGCAATGCCGGAGCTCTGGCCACAGCCGGATATGGGACGGCGCTCGGGGTCATCAGATCGGTACACGCCCGCGATCCCCGGCTGCACGTACTGGTCGACGAGACCCGGCCGCTCCTGCAAGGGGCCCGTCTGACCGCCTGGGAACTGATGCGCGAGGGCATCTCCATGGAGTTGATCACCGACAACATGGCCGGCTATTTCCTGAACAAGGGAGTGGTCACCCATGTGGTGGTCGGCGCCGACCGGATAACCGCCAACGGTGATGTCGCCAACAAGATCGGGACCTACTCGCTGTCGGTCCTGGCCCGGGAGAACGGTGTACCGTTCTACGTGGCGGCTCCTTTTTCGACGGTAGACCGCTGCCTGCCCGATGGGAGCGCGGTTCCCATCGAAGAGCGGGCGGCCTCCGAGGTGACAGGCTTCGATGCCGTGCGCTGGGCTCCTCCGGGGGTGCAGGTGCGTAACCCCGCTTTCGATGTGACGCCTGCGCGGAATGTGACCGCGATCATCACCGAGCGAGGCGTGGCATTCCCGCCGTACGAGGAGAGCTTGGAGAGGCTGGACACATTGGAGGAACGATGAGAGTCATGATCATGGCCGCCGGGATCGGTACGAGACTCCGTCCACTGACCGATCTCGTGCCCAAGCCGATGGCGCCCATCGTCAATAGACCGGCCCTCTATCACATCCTGCGCCTGCTCAGCCGCCACGGTTTCCGCGAGGTGATCATCAACCTGCACCACCTTCCCGAGGCCATCACCGGCTATTTCGGCGATGGTAACGGAATGGGCATGGAGATCAGGTACTCCTTCGAGCCGGACCTGCTGGGCACGGCCGGCGGCGTGAGGAACAATGCTTCCTTCCTCGAATCCGGCACGTTTCTGGTGGTGAGCGGTGACGCGCTCACCGACATCGACCTGACCGGACTCGTGGCAGCTCATCGGCGGTATGGCTCCATCGCGACTCTTGCGGTCAAAGAAGTCGCCGATCCCAGCCTCTACGGGGTGGTCGTCACCGACGACGAAGACCGCGTGGTCGGGTTCCAGGAGAAGCCCTCGCTCGAAGAGGCCCGTTCGCGTCTCTGCAACTGCGGGATATATGTCTTCGAGCCGGAGATCTTGGCCCACATCCTTCCGAGCGGATTCGACGACTTCGGACGGCGGGTCTTCCCCGACCTGCTCCGGCACGGTATCCGCTTCCAGGCCCATGCGGTCGGAGGCTACTGGAGCGATGTGGGTAATCTGCATGAGTACATCAAGGGTAACGGCGATGCACTCGCGGGAAGGGTCGACGTCGAGATACCCGGGCAGGAAGTCCGTCCCGGGCTTTGGATGGAAGAGGGAGTCACCGTGGCCTCTTCCGCGCGCATGGAACCTCCGGTGGCCATCGGAGAAGGCAGTCTGATTGGCGAAGACGCGGTCGTCGAAGGCCCATGCGTCATCGGTGACGGGTGCATCGTAGGGGCGGGGGCGCACATCGTCCGGACCCTGGTGCTCCGGCGCGCGCACATCTCTCCAGGGGCTGTGGTGGTCGACGGGATCATCGGGCAGAGGACGGGGCGGTTCGACAATGAGCCCCAAGGACTTGTCTGAAGATGAAGCTCCGCCGCCAGGGACGAGCCGGGCGAGCGCGAGAGGAGGACGCAGAGAGCGTGAATAGCGCTATTCGCGCGACCGAGGACGCGCTGTCGCGCCGTCCGGGGCGCACTGGGCGGCCGCGGCTTCATCTTGAAACGAGTAGTAAGTCGACAATCCGCGCCTTCGAGGGCAGGCGCTCGCCGGGCCGCCCGCCCGACGCGGTCCGCCTCATGCACTGGTGGCAGACATCTTTCGCCGAGCCTGTACTCTCGGTCCTCTTCCCTCCGCGGTGCGTCGGTTGCGGCGACTTCGAGTCGCACATCTGTCCCACGTGCCGCGCCACCCTCGAAGCGATCGGTCCGGACTGCTGCCCCCGGTGCGGTGAACCCGGACCGGTGCCCTTGGTCGACGGGCGCTGCGTCTCCTGCATGGGCACAGAGGTGGCGTACGCCGGGGCGCGGGCGGCGTTCGTCCACCGGGGCGTAGCCCGCCGGATGGTGGCGGAATTCAAATTCGGCGGGCATCCGGTATTGGGTCGCGTCATGGCCGAACTGGCATGGCCGGCGCTGTCCGGCTATCTCTCCCTCATTGCTCCTGATGAGTCCGTCTTCGTCACGTGGGTGCCGTGCCACCGCACTGCCCGGCGGAAACGCGGGTACAACCAGGCGGAGGTGCTTGCCAAAGCGCTTGCCTCGGGGCGGCGTCCCTTGGCGCACGGGGGCTTGGCCCGCAAGTGCACGGCGACGAAGCATCAAAAGGGACTGGGCCGGGCGGACCGCCAAGCCAACCTTCGGGGCGCTTTCGAAGTCGAGGAGGCGGCAGTCCGCCGGATACCGCCGCGCATCCGGGCCTTGGTGCTCGTCGACGACGTCTACACCACGGGGGCGACGGCGAGGGAGGTATCATCCGTCCTGGGTGCCGGCACGGGCCTGCCGGTGTACGTGTTCACCTTTTCCCGGGCCGTCAGCAGCGCGACCGAAAGGCACGATTGAAGGAGGTATGTGGTATCTTGACCGCTCCGCGAATGGACGCGAAGCCCCGGTTATCCGGGTATTCACAGTGGGATCGTACGACGAATCAAGGAGCAGGACCGGCGTGAACCTCACGGTCAAAGGCAGGAATCTGGTTCTAACCGACGCCATCAGCAGGTATGCTGAGGAGAAGTTGGGCAGGTTGGGCAAGTACGTTGCCAACGGGACCCGGTGCGAGGTCGAGTTGTGGACCGAGAAGAACCCCAGCATAGCCGACAACCAGGTTGTGGAAGTCACCATCTTCACCAAGGGACCGGTGATCAGAGCCAGGGAAGCGTCGCCCGACATCTACGCCTCCATAGACCTGGTCTTCGCCAAGTTGGAGCGCCAGGTCAAGAAGTACAGGGGCAAGCTCGTGTCCCGCTACCAGGGTGCTCGTAAGGAGGCTAAAGAAGCAGCTTTGGCCTCCGAAGGCTTCAACATCTCTGAGGAGGCCGAGGAGCCCGAAGCTGAGACTCCCTCCCCGACGATCGTCAAGACCAAGCAGTTCATGACCAAGCCTATGACGCCCGAAGAGGCCTGTCTCCAACTGGAATTGGTGGGCCACGACTTTTTCGTCTTCACGAACTCCGAGACCAACGAGACGGCGGTGGTCTACCGCCGCCGTGACGGCAATTACGGACTTATCGAAGCTCAGAGCTAGAGTCCGGCCGGGGGACGGTCTGCCGCCCGTCCCGGGCCGACCCTGCCTGAGAGGCGCGGTAGATGTTGAACGTCGTTGACAAAGTCCTTCGCTTCGGCGAGGGCAAGAAGCTGAGACAGCTCGAGGCTGCGGTCGCCAGAGTGGCCGCCCTGGAGAGCGAGATCGCCCCTCTTTCCGACCGGGCGCTACGTGCCAAGACCGACGAGTTCAAGCGGCGCCACCAGGCCGGCGAGACGCTCGACGACCTGATGCCTGAAGCGTTCGCGGTCGTCCGCGAAGCGGCTCGACGGACCACCGGCATGCGCCCGTTCGATGTTCAGGTGATGGGTGCGGTCGTCCTTCATCAAGGCTCGATTGCCGAGATGAAGACCGGGGAAGGCAAGACCCTCGTCGCCACCATGCCTGTATACCTCAACGCCCTGACCGGGCGGGGAGTGCATGTGGTCACGGTGAACGATTACTTGGCCGGCCGCGACGCGGCCTGGATGGGGCCCGTATACGAATTCCTGGGCCTGTCGGTGGCGGCCCTGCAAAACAGCATGGAGGCGACCGAGCGGCGCGCGGCGTATCAGGCCGACATCACTTACGGCACCAACACCGAGTTCGGCTTCGACTATCTGCGTGACAACATGGTGCTTCGACTCGACCAGCAGGTGCAGCGCGGGCATTACTACTGCATAGTGGACGAGGTTGACTCCATCCTCATCGACGAGGCCAGGACCCCGCTCATCATCTCCGGCCCGGGGGAACGGGCGGCGAAGACGTACTACGACTTCGCCCGCATCGCCCGGAGGCTGAAGCCGGGCGAGGACGAAGACTACGAGGTCGACGAGAAGAAACGCACCGTCGCCATAACCGAGAAGGGTCTGGCCCGCGTCGAGCGCGAGTTGGGCATAGACAACATCTACGAGGACCTGTCGGGCCAACTCGTCAACCACCTCATGCAGGCTCTGAGGGCGGCCTCGCTCTTCAAGCGCGACGTCGACTACTTGGTCCAGGACGGCGAAGTCAAGATCATCGACGAGTTCACCGGGCGTGTCCTCGAGGGCCGGCGCTACTCGGAGGGTCTGCACCAAGCCATCGAGGCCAAGGAGGGCGTCAGGATCAAAGAAGAGAACCAGACGCTCGCCACCATCACCTTGCAGAACTACTTCCGTCTCTACGAGAAGATCGCCGGCATGACCGGCACCGCCGCCACGGAGGCCGATGAGTTCCGTGAGATCTACAAGATGGAAGTGGTGGTCATCCCGACCAACGAGCCGATGATCCGTGAGGACCGCAACGACCTCATCTACAAGACCGAGAAGGCGAAGTTCAAGGCGGCGGTGGACATCATCAGCGGGTGCCACGAGCGAAGCCAGCCGGTCTTGGTGGGCACCATCTCGGTGGAGAAGTCGGAGCGTCTGTCGGAGATGCTGAAGCACCGGGGCCTTCCTCACGAGGTCTTGAACGCCAAGCAACACGCCAAAGAGGCCGCGATCGTCGCGCAGGCTGGGCAGCCGGGAGCGATTACCATCGCCACCAACATGGCGGGCCGGGGCACCGACATCAAATTGGGCGAAGGCGTCGTGGAAGCCGGCGGACTTTTCGTTCTGGGCACCGAACGCCATGAGGCCAGACGGGTCGACAACCAGCTTCGGGGGCGCTCGGGCCGTCAGGGCGACCCGGGTGTGAGCCAGTTCATCATCTCGCTGGAGGACGACCTCCTCCGCATCTTCGGCGGAGAGCGTATCCACCGTCTCATGGACCGTCTCGGTCTGGAAGAAGACATCCCCATCGAGCACAACCTCATCTCCCGCTCGGTCGAGAGCGCCCAGAAGAAGGTAGAAGAGCAGAACTTCGAGATCCGCAAGCGCGTCCTCCAGTACGACAACGTGATGAACCAACAACGTGAGGTCATCTATGGCGAGCGCCAGCGGATCCTCTCCGGCGAGGACCTGCGGGAAGACGTGCTCGGTATCATCGAGCGCATTCTGAGAGGACAGGTGGCCGTATTCACGGGGACGTCGCGTTTCTCGGAGGAGTGGGACCTGGAAGAGATGCTCACCGCCCTGCGGACGTTCTTCCCCACCACTCTCACGCTCGAAGGACTGGGGGACCGGGCCGGGCTGGACGCCGAAGAGCTGGCCGATCTGGTAGTCGAGGACGCCATGAAGGTGTACGAGGCCCGCGAACAACGCTTCGGGCCGGCGACCATGCGGGAGATGGAGCGCTGGGTCCTTCTCCGGACGATCGACTCGAAGTGGCGCGATCATCTGTACGAGATGGACTACCTGCGGGAGGGCATCGGCCTCAGAGCGCTGGCTCAGCGCGACCCTCTGGTCGAGTACACGAACGAAGGTTACAAGATGTTCCAAGAGATGATGGAGTCCCTCCAGGAGGACTTCGTCCGATATCTCTACCATCTGGAGATAGTCCGCGAGGAACGCCCGCAGGAGCAAGGCGCCGCGCAGAAGCTGGCCTATTCGGGGGGCGGGGACGGCGGTCTCGCGCAGGATTTCGCCGCGGCCGGAAGGGCGGCCGCCGCCCGTCCGGCAGGTGTGGCCGACAGCTCTGCTCAGGCCTATGAAGCCGCTCAACAGGCTACCCGCACCGTCGTCGCTCCTCGCAGCGTCACCAAGATCGGCCGCAACGACCCCTGCCCGTGCGGCAGTGGTAAGAAGTACAAGAAGTGCTGCGGCGCCTGAGCGATCGTGGCACTGACGGCCGGGCGCCCCAGGGTGCCGAGCCGGCGAACGGCGTGTATACTCCCCCGGACCATGGCTGAGAAGACAGAGAGACAGACCCGCACCCTTGCCGAATATCGCGACCTTCTCGGGGTTCTCCGCGACAGGTTCACGTGGGCAAGGGACTATCTTTGACCCGGATGCGCTGAAGCGCGATATCGCCGCTCTCGAGGAGACGATGCGCGCCCCCGGTTTTTGGGACGATCAGAGCCGTGCTCAGGCCGTGAGCACCCGCTACAGCCGCGTGCGCAGCCGGTTGGAAGACTACGAGCACTTGGCCGCGGAGATGGGTGACCTGGAGGCGGTCCTGGAGCTGGCCGGCGAGGAATCCACCGGGGACGAGGTGCCCCAGGAGCTGGTGGAAGAGGCGGAGCGCTTGGCAGGGGCGGTAGGCCGGACCTTGGAGCATCTCGAGGAGCAGCGTCTCTTCACCGGGGAGTTCGACGCGGGCGATGCCATCGTCAGCATCCATCCGGGCGCCGGCGGCACCGAGAGTCAGGACTGGGCCGAGATGCTCCTCCGCATGTATCTGCGCTGGGCCCAGGGCCGCGGGTTCGAGGTGGAGCTGAACGAGGCTTCCGAGGGAGACGAGGCCGGCATCAAAAGCGTCACCTTCACCGTGCACGGTGAAAACGCCTACGGTCTGCTCTCGACCGAACGAGGGGTGCATCGCTTGGTCCGCATCTCGCCGTTCGACGCAGCCGCGCGGCGGCACACTTCGTTCGCCTCGGTCGACGTCACGCCGCTCATCGACGGCGAAGTGGAACTGGATATCGATGAGAAGGATCTAAGAGTCGAGACCTACCGTTCCTCGGGAGCGGGAGGCCAGCATGTCAACAAGACCGACTCCGCCGTGCGGATCACCCATATCCCTACCAAGACCGTGGTCCAGTGCCAGAATGAACGCTCCCAGATCCAGAACCGAGAGACCGCCATGCGCATGCTGCGTGGCAAACTGCTGCTCCTGGAACACGAGAAGCGGGAGCAAGACATGGCCCGCGAGAAGGGCGAGCAGAAGGAGATCGCGTGGGGGAGCCAGATCCGCTCGTACGTGCTTGCTCCGTACACGCTGGTAAAAGACCACCGCACCAACTTCGAAAAAGGCAATGTCGAGGCCGTTCTTGACGGCGCGATAGACGATTTCATACGAGAGTACGTCTGGCAGAGGTCCACCGGGAAACTCGGCGTGCGCCGGAGTTGACCCACCCGGACCGGCGCCCGGCTGCGTGTCCACGGACGGACCGGCCGGGGCGGGAGGCTTTTGCCGGGGACCGCAGAATACCCGATAGAGGTACGAAGATGGAGGTTACAGGCAACAGGTGATCAAGTTCGAGGACGTAACGAAGATCTACCCCCCGAGCACCGTCGGCCTGGAAAGGGTCACCCTTCACATCGAGAAAGGCGAGTTCGTCTTCTTGGTCGGGCCGTCCGGTTCGGGAAAGTCGACGTTCATCCGTCTGCTCATCCGTGAGATCGAGCCCGACCGAGGCCGCATAAGCGTGGGCGGCCGCGACCTGGACACCCTGCATAGCTGGAAGATCCCTCACCTGCGCCGGAACATCGGCTGTGTGTTCCAGGACTTCAAGCTACTCAGCAACAAGACGGCCTTTGAGAACGTCATGTACGCTCTGGTCGTCACGGGCAACGCGACGAACTCGTCCAAGAAGAAAGCGGTCGAGATCTTGTCACTGGTCGGTCTGGGCCACAAGGCCGACAGTTATCCCCATGAGCTTTCGGGTGGCGAGCAACAGCGGGTGTCGATCGCCCGGGCTTTCGTGAACCACCCGCCCCTTCTCGTGGCCGACGAGCCCACCGGGAACCTCGACCCCGATACCTCGATGGGCATCATGCAGTTGCTCTACCGGATCAACAAGACCGGGACCACCGTGCTCATGGCCACCCACGATCGCGAGATGGTCGACCGCATGCGGCGCCGGGTCGTCCAGCTCGAAGCCGGCAGGGTGGTACGTGATCAGAAACGGGGCGGCTATGGGGAAGATTAGCTTCTTCTTCAAAGAGGCCTTCGGGTCGCTGCGCCGCAACTACTTCATGACGATCGCCGCCCTGGTGACCGTCTTTCTGTCCATCGTCGTGCTGGGCGGAGTGCTGGTGTTCGTCTTCATCACCGACGCGCTCTTGGCGGAGGTCGAAGAGAAGGTGGAGATCACGGTCTTTCTCAAGACCGATCCCGATCCCACCGCCGACGAGGTCTCGGCGATGCAGGCTCAGATCAACACCTGGCCCGAAGTGAAGAACGTGACGTACGTCACCAAGGAGCAGGCCCTCGAGCAGATGAAAGAGGACTATGCCGACAGCCCGGAGATCTTCGAGAGCCTCACCGGCAACCCGCTGCCTGCTTCCTTTGAGATCTCCCTGGTCGATCCACAGACCGTGGACATCGTCGCGGCCCGGTTCGAGGGCGATTCCATCGTGGACGAAGTCCGCTACGGCAAAGAGGTCGCCGACAAGCTGTTCGCCTTCACCGACCAGGCCCGCAACTTCATGCTGATCTTCATCGTGCTTCTGGGCATCGTCTCCATCCTGCTCATCTCGAACACCATCCGGCTCTCCATTTTCGCCCGAAAGAGGGAGGTGGAGATCATGAAACTCGTTGGAGCGACCAACTGGTTCATCCGCTGGCCGTTTCTGATCGAGGGCATCACCGTCGGGTTCGTGGGGGCCCTGCTGGCCGCGGCGGCGGTGCTGGCGGCGAATCACTATCTGCTGGGCAGGGTCAGCGACAATCTTGCGTTCCTGTCGGTACCCGTGGACGCCGTTCCGTACATCCTGGTCACGATCGTTCTGCTTGGAGTGGGAGTGGTGATCGGCGCCATCGGTTCGGCCATCGGGCTACGACGGTTCCTCAGAGTCTGAGAACTCGATTCAAGACGAGGCGATGCCGTCCAGACGGTGACGGAGGAGTGCGGGGGCTGAGTCCCTGATCGGGAGCGTGTCGCGTGGCTTGCTCCGCCCATGACAGACATAGGTTCGTCGGACGGGCCGGAAGAGCGGCCATGGTGCTCGTGGTCGCCGGCCTGCTGGCCGGCTGGCCGGCAGGAGCGGTTCTCACCTCCGACACCGCGCAGGCCGCCTCTCGCAGCGAGCTGAACGACGAGCTGAGTGGCATTCGTTCTGAGCTTCAGGAGATCCGGGCGAACCTCGAAAAAGCCGCGAATGCCAGGAAGGCGGCCCAGGGGGACATCGTAGCCCTCGATAAGAGCATCGCCCAGGCCGAAGAGGCGGTGGATGCCGCCGATGCCGCGTACAACGCCGCGGCCGGGCGGCTGGCCGCTCTCCAGGAGGAACTCGCCCAGTTGATGGACGAGCTGGCCGCGAAGCGAGAGGAGCTGGCCAAGACCGAAAGTGACCTGCAGACGCAACAGGAGGTCTTCGACGGCCGGCTGGTGAACGTCTACAAGTCCGGTGGGAGCGTGGTATACCTGGAGGCGGTCTTCGAGGCCGACTCGCTGGCCGACGTGGTCGGACGGATGACCCTCCTTACCGACCTCATGCAGCAGGATAATGCCACCCTCGACCAGATCAAGGCTCTGAAAGTGGCCGTGGAGGAGCAGAAGCTCGCCCTCGAGCGGGAGCAGACGCGGGTGGCCGCTTTGGAGAAGGAGCAGACGGCCGTCACCGAGCAGATGGCGGCCGCGGCCCGGCAGAGCCGGGCGGCTTTGAACGAGCTCGAGCGCGCCCGGGCCGCGAAGAAGAAGGTACTGGCCGAGGCCGAGCAGGACGAGGCGGCCTGGAAGAAGCAGCAAAGCGAGCTGATGGCTGAGTCGGAGCGCATCACCAAGCTGCTGAAGGCGGCCGCCGCGCCAAAAGTGGTAAAGGCAGGGAGCGGGGTGTTCTTGTGGCCGGTGGTGGGGGAGGTGACCTCCGGTTTCGGCTATCGCATCCACCCCATCTTCAACGTGCGCAGGATGCACACCGGCATCGATATCGACGCCGACACGGGCGATCCCATCAAGGCCGCCTCGGGCGGCACCGTCGTCTCTGCCGGGTGGCGAGGAGGCTACGGGAAGTGCGTGGTCATAGCGCACAGCGGTGGTCTGGCCACGCTTTACGGACACATGTCGGAGATCAAGGTGTCGGTCGGGCAGGCGGTGAAGAAGGGCCAGGTCATTGGCAAGGTGGGGAGCACGGGGTATTCTACCGGACCGCACCTGCATTTCGAGGTGCGGGTGAACGGTGACTGCGTCGATCCTTTGAAATACTTGTGATACATGCGTAGCGGGATGAAGTGGGCTCTCGCCGCGGCGGTCGGAGTCGTGGCGGCCGCGCTGCTGGTCTGGGGTGGTTTTCTCCTTGGCATGGACCCCAGCGTGGGCGGCGCGGCGCGGGACCTCCTGCCCGAGGGCTTCTTCGGCGACGGCGAAGCGGACCGAACCGTGGAGTTCGAGTTGCAGCGGGAGGTTCTTGCGAAGCTCGAGTCGACCTACTACAAGGATATCGACGTAGAGGGCCTCGAGGGCAAGGCGATCGACGGCATGTTGGCCGGTCTGGGCGATCCTTACACGGTGTACATGGACCCTGAGGAATACGCCTCCTTCCTGGAGGAGTCCTCCGGGTCGTACAGCGGGGTGGGCATGGTGGTAGAGATGAAGGATGGTCTGGTGACCATCGTCTCCACGTTCAAGGACAGCCCCGCGCAATCGGCCGGCATCCAGTCTGGGGACATCATCCTTTCGGTCGACGGCGCCTCCACCGACGGCCTGAATCTGGACGAGGTGGTCGCCAAGATCAAGGGTCCCGAGGGGACGAAGGTGACACTGGAGATGTACAGGCCTCCGTCCTCCACCACGACCACGATGGCCGGGGAGAGTGATGACGCTGCCGACGAAGCTGCCACCGCGGACATATCGCGACTTCCGACGGGCGGCGTGATCACCGAGTACACATTGGTCCGCAGGACGATCGCCATACCGGTGACCGAAAGAGAGTCGCTCGAAGTGGACGGCGAAGACGTGGGCTACATCATGTTCTTCACGTTCTCCGATGGATCGGCCCTGCAACTCCGGACTGAAGTGCAACAGGCGGTCGAGCAGGACCATGCGGACGTCATCATCCTGGACCTACGCAGCAACGGGGGCGGGTTGCTCGACGAGGCGGTCGAGGTGGCGGGCATCTTCATCTCCCAAGGTGAGATAGTCAGCACCGAAGGACTTCACTCGCCGGAGCAGGTCTACTATGCCGACGGAGACGCCTTCACCGAGGTGCCGCTGTACGTGCTGGTCGACGAGTACACGGCCAGCGCCTCGGAGATCGTAGCAGGCGCGCTCCAGGATCATGAGCGGGCGGTCTTGGTCGGCGAGACGACGTTCGGCAAGGGCCTGGTGCAGGTGATCACTCCTCTGTCCAACGGGGGGGCGCTCAAGGTGACGAGCGCCGTGTACTTGACGCCCGACGGCCGGAATATCAATGAGACCGGCATTACGCCCGACGTCCAGGCTCCTGACGATCCCGAGACCACCGAGGTCGACGAGGGTCTTGAGACCGTTCTCGACCTCATCTCCGGCGATACCGCTCGGCGGTGACCGGTCCCGGCATGGCCGGTTTTCGCCCGCGATTCTTCGTCTCTCAGAGTCCCGTGACCCGTGCGGGCGGCGTCGGACTCCCGCCCGCTGAAGGTGCGGCGGGTACCCGCCGACCGGCCGGGGGCCATCTGGAGGGAGTCGAAGTCGCCCTGAGCCCGGAGGATTCGTATCACGCCCGGCGGGTCCTGCGCCTTAGGGAGGGCGACCTGTGCGAGGTGGTGGTGGGGGCCGCCGTTTACGCGGCCTCGGTGGTGAAGGCCACCGGCGTGGTCACGATCAGGCTGGATGCCCGGCTCGAGGGACCGGAAGCCGGGGCGGACTACCACTTCCAGGTGGGTCTGGTGCAGGCCCTGTCCCGGCCCGCCGTGATGGATCAGGTCTTTGAAAAGGGTACCGAGGTAGGGGCCAGCTTCTTCGTGCTCGTCCGTGCGGCGGGGTCACCGCGAGGGCCGGGCCCGCCCGGCAGGGAACGGCTGGCGCGTTGGCAGCGTATCGCCCAGGAGGCGGCCAAACAGAGTAAGCAGGTCACGGTCCCGTCGGTCACGTTCGCGGGTTCTCTGGATGATGCGTTGAGAGTGCCCAGGGAAAGCGGCGTGCTCTCCCTGGTCTTGGAGCCGGCCGCGTCGCATACGTTGAGCGAGGAGCTGCAGAGGCAGGCGCCACCCGCGCGGCTGGCCCTCTGGGTGGGGCCGGAGGGCGGCTGGACCGCCGCCGAGTCGGAGCGCTTCTCAGGCCTCGGAATCCAGGCCGTCAGACTGGGTCGGAGCGTTCTCCGCACGGAGACGGCCGGACCGGTAGGGGTGGCCGTGGCGCGGCTCGCACTGGGTGATTGGTAGTATAATCCGGCTTCATGGAGGAGTGCATCTTCTGTAGGATCGCCAGGGGAGACGTGCCTACCGGTATCGTTCTCGAAGACGAGCGTTTTGTCGCTTTTCGCGACATCCATCCCAAAGCTCCCCAGCATGTGCTGGTCGTGCCGCGGGAGCACATCCTCTCGCTCAACGACCTGGGGAGGCGGCCGGGGGACATCGGTCATCTCCTCCTTCAATTCATCGTGAAGGTCGCCGAGCGGGTGGGTGTCGAGGAGAGCGGTTACCGGGTTCTCACGAACGTGGGGCCCGATGCCGGGCAGGAAGTCGAGCATCTTCATTTCCACATCCTCGGCGGGGAAGATCTGGGCGATTTCCGGTGAGCATACTCTCCGATCTGAAAGAGTCGGCCAAGACGGCGCTCAAGGCCGGTGATAAGGAGCGCGTGGCGGCTCTGCGCATGATCATCTGCGAACTGCAGAACGAAGCGAAGCGGACCCAGCGCGAATTGGACGAGGGCTCCGAACTCGCGGTGCTGCGCCGGGAGCTCAAGCGTCGCCAGGAATCGATCGAGGCCTTCCGGGCCGGTGGGCGCGACGACCTGGCCGCGCACGAGGAAGTCGCGGTCCGGATCATCGAGGACATACTTCCTAATCAGATGGACGAGACGGAATTGTCCGCCCTCGTCGAGAGGATGATCATTGAGACGGGGGCCGTGTCGGCGCGCGACATAGGCAAGGTCATGAGTGCCGTCATGACTGAGGGCGGGGTCCGCGTCGACGGCAAGTCGGCTTCGCGCTTGGTCAAGGAGCGTCTGTCCTGAGCTCAGGCTCTACCAAACGGATCGATCTGGACAATCGTGTGGCGGCGCTGTTGGTCGGGGAGCACGACGCACACCTGCGGACTCTCGAAGGCCTGCTGCGGTGCGACATCTACCTGCGCGGCAACCAGCTCTTCCTGGACGGGCCGGCGGCTGAAGTCGAGCGCGGGGAGGCTCTCGTGGACGAACTGGTGGCGTTGCTGAGGTCCGGCCAGAATCTCGACGGTTCTACGCTCGAACTGGCCGCGTCGCTCAGCGACCGGCGCGATTGGGTGCACGACCTGGACAGCATCGTCAGCGACGTGATCCTGGAGCATCGCGGCCGGCGCATCCGTCCCAAGACCATCAATCAGAAGGCGTATGTGGACGCCATCCGGGCCAACACGATCACCTTCGGCATAGGCCCCGCGGGCACCGGCAAGACCTATTTGGCCATGGCCATGGCCACGTCGGCGCTGCTCTCCGGGGAGGTGGCCCGCATCATACTGACCCGTCCGGCGGTGGAGGCGGGAGAGAAGCTCGGCTTTCTACCCGGCGGGCTGATGGAGAAGGTCGATCCCTATCTCCGCCCGCTGTTCGACGCCCTGTACGACATGATGGACACCGAGCGGCTCACCGAGCGTCTGGCCAACGGCACGATCGAAGTGGCTCCCTTGGCCTATATGCGCGGCCGTACGCTCAACGATTCCCTGATCATTCTGGATGAGGCCCAGAACACAAGCCCCGAGCAGATGAAGATGTTCCTGACCCGCCTGGGTTTTGGAGCGAAGATGGTGGTCACCGGCGACATCACGCAGATAGACCTGCCGAGGGGTCAGCACTCCGGCTTGGTCAACGTGCGGGAGGTGCTGGCCGATATCCCAGACATCGCGTTCGTGTACTTCGACAGTCGGGACGTAGTGCGCCACAAATTGGTGCAGGATATCGTGTCCGCCTACAAGGAATACGGCGAGCAGCACCGTCCTCCGCGCAAGGCGGCGTCCCGCGGTCCGGGCGAGCGGCGTCGTGGCGGCCGGGGAGGCGCCGCAGCGGCCGAGTAACGGCGCGCGACCTCTCATGGGCCGATACCGTTTCCTGCTGCGCGAGCGGCTGGCAGACTCCCGGGAATGGGTCGAGAAACGCAGCCCCTGGCGTTTCGAACTGGTCCTGTTGGCGTGCCTGGTCGTGGGCCTTACCGCGCTCATCTGCTCACAGTACCTTCCGTCGCTGCGCGGTCTATCCGAAGGCAGCCCGGCGCCTCGCACTGTCGTGGCCGAGGAGACGGTCACCGTCGTGGACGTGGAGGCCACCGAGGAGCTGAAGGCGCGCGTGGCCGCGCTGGTGGCCCCGGTCTATCTGCCTGATACCCGCGCGCTGCCCGCTGCCTCTGAGAAGTTGCAGGCTTTTCTCGAGGAGGTCAAAGAGACTCGGGAACAACTGTCCCAAGGGGCGGATCCGGCGGGTGCCCTCTCTCGCCTCAAGCAGATGGCTCCCGCGACCGTCTCCGACGCCACCTTGCAGCTTCTGCTGACGTCGGATCTTGCCACGTTTGAACGCATCCAGGGGCAGACTCTCGGCGCCCTGGAGACGGTCTATGCCAACCCGATCACCGAGGAGTCTCTCGAGTCGGCCCGTACGAACCTGCGCGCCATAGTAGACCGTCTGGCGGCCGACGCACCCACCGCCGATGCCGTGTACGAGGTGGCTGCGAGCTTCGTGGGGCCGAATCAAGTGATCGACCAGGAGCAGACCGACGCCCGTCGCCAGGCGGCGATGGACCAAGTCGTACCGGTGATGGTCTCGGTGGGTGAAGGCGAGATCGTCGTAGCGGAGGGTGAACGGATCACCGCCCAGGACATGCTGGTCTTGAAAGAACTGGGTCTGGTGGGCGCCCGCTCTGGGTGGAGAGTCTGGTTGGGCATATTCCTCCTCGTGGTGCTCGAGGTGGCGTTGTTCTCGCGGCTGATAGGCCGCTTCAACAAGACGACTGAAGAGTACGGCAACAACATGCTGTTGGCGCTGGTCTTCTTGTTGCTGGGGGCCACGGCGGTGGCCAGACTGCTCGTCATCCAACCGTTGTCGGCCTATGTGATACCGGTCGCGGCTCTGGGCATGGCCGTGGCCGTGATCCTCAACGCGCGCAGCGCCCTGCTCATGGTGGTGCTGACCTCGCTCAACATCGGTCTGCTGACCGATCTCGATATGCGCTACGCCTTGGTGGCCATGGTCGTGGGGGGGCTCTCGCTGTATCTGGTCTCCCGGGTGACCAAGCGGATGGCCTTGTTGGGCGCGGGCCTGGTGGCTATGGTACTGGCCGCGTTCACGATCTTCTCCGTGGAGATCTTCGCAGGTTCCTCTGCCGGCCACGCATTACGGGAATCCGCGTGGGGTCTAGGCAATGGTTTCCTGGCGGGCGTCCTTTCCATCGTGCTCCTCAACCTGCTGGAGACGGTGTTCGATCTGACCACGCCCCTGCGGCTGCTCGAACTGGCCGACCCGGCGCATCCGCTTCTCAAGAAGCTGCTGCAGGTGGCTCCCGGCACCTACAATCACAGTATCCAGATGGGTAACCTGGCCGAGGCGGCCGCCGAGGCCATCGGGGCGAATCCTCTGCTGGCCCGCGTGGGGGCCTACTACCACGACATCGGTAAGACGGTGCGGCCCGAGTACTTCGTCGAGAACCAGATCTACGTGGACAACCCCCATGACCACTTGAGTCCCAACCTTTCTAAGCTCGCCATCACCGCGCATGTGCGCGACGGCGAGCATCTGGGCCGCCTCTACGGGCTCCCGGGGCCTGTTGTGGACATCATCAAGCAGCACCACGGCACCTCGGTACTCGCCTATTTCTACCATAAGGCCCTGCAGTCGGCGAAGGATCCGGTGTACGAGGAGAGCTACCGCTACGAAGAACAGAAACCGCAGTCGAAAGAGGCGGCCATCATCATGCTGGCCGACAGCGTCGAGGCGGCCGTGCGGGCCATGGAGAACCCTACCCGGCGGAAGATCCAAGGGGTCATCCAAGAGATCATCAAGCAGAAGGTGGAGGACGGACAGCTCGACGAATCGGCTTTGACTCTGGCTGATCTGCACAAGATCCGCGATGCGTTCGACTCGGTCCTTCTTGGGCTGGTGGGCCATCGTATCCGTTATCCTGACAAAGAGGACTCCGGAGCGCAGCGGGGCGGGCGCGGTCCGGGCGCCGGACGCCCGGCCGTGCCCCCCAGCGCGGCCGCTTCGGCGACCACCACCGGTCCGGCGGGGAGCACGGAGTGAACGCGGCGGTAGAGGTGGTGGACCGGGTCGGGCTTCAGCACACTCACGCTCCGGTGATGGCTCTTATCGAGGCTGTGCTAAGGACCGAAGCGGTCGCTGGAGCGGTGACGGTGGCTTTGGTCGGCGAAGCGGAGATGGTCGAGTTGAACGGCCGCTTCCGCGGCCTGCCGGAGTCGACCGACGTTCTGTCGTTCCGGTATGCCGACGCCGAAGAGGAATGGCTCGACGGACCGGTCGCGGAACCAGGAGGGGGCGCCATCGCCGAGGAGGACCGGCCGGCCCCCGATCTGGGGGAGGTGGTCGTCTGCCCGGCCGTGGTGGATCGGTACGCTCGGGAGGAAGGAGCGGACTTCGGCGGCCGACTGGCGTGGGCGCTCGTACACGGAGTACTTCATCTCGTAGGATACGACCACGAGAAGGACCACGGCGAGATGCGCCGCCGGGAGAGGGTGCTCCTAGAAGAGCTTGCGCCCTTGGTGCAGGCGTTCTCGTCCTCCAAGGACTCGCTTCAAAATGAAGCTCCGCCGCAAGGGACGAGCTGGGCGGATGCGAGGAAGCAGGGAGCGTGAATAGCGGCGCCATTTGCGCGACCAAGGACGCAATATCGCGCCGTCCGACGTGCACTGGGCGGCCGCGGCTTCATTTTGAAATGAGCTGTAAAGTCCACTGATAGAAGGTCACGATATCGAGACACCCGGGAGGGCCGGCCATGGCTCGTGACGGCCGCAAGATGACGCTGCTCCAGAGCTTCAACTACGCTTTTCAGGGCCTCGTGTACGCGGTCAGGTTCCAGCGCAACATGCGCGTCCACCTGGCCATCGGCGTGGTGGTGTTGGTAGCCAGCATCTTCCTGAATCTCAGTAGGCTCGAATTGGTGGCCGTGGTGTTCGCGATCACCTTCGTTCTGGCGATGGAGCTCTTGAACAGCGCGGTGGAGAAGGTCGTGGACATCGCCACTACCGAGCTCGATCCTCTGGCGAAGGCCGCAAAGGACCTAGCGGCCGGAGCCGTCTTGGTGGCCGCGATGAACGCTCTCGTCGTCGCCTACCTGGTTCTCGCGGACCGTCTCGCCCACATATCCCTTGACCTGCTGACCGCGATCAGGCGGTCGCCGACGCATCTGACCATCGTCGCTTTCGGGCTGGTCATGGCGGTGGTCATCGCAGTCAAGGCCTTTCAGCGCAAAGGGACCCCCCTCTCCGGTGGTCTCCCCTCCGGGCACGCGGCGCTCGCCTTCGCCGGTTGGACGGCCGTGACCTTCGTGGTGGGCGCGACCCGGGAAGGTCTGCTGGTGAGCATGATCACTCTGGTGGTGGCCGTCATGGTCGCACAGAGCCGGGTGGAGACGGGCATCCATTCCCTACTCGAGGTCGTCCTGGGGGCCCTGCTGGGGATCGTTGTGACCACGCTCGTCTTCCAGTTGTGGTTCTGAGACCGCGATCACGTTCTAGAGCAGCCTAAAAGCTCGTTTCAAAATGAAGCTCCGCCGTAAGGGACGAGCCGGACGGATGTGAGAGAAGGACGCAGGGAGCGTGAATAGTGGCGCGATTGGCGCGACCGAGGACGCGCTATCGCGCCGTCCGGCGTGCACTGGGCGGCCGCGGCTTCATTTTGAAACGAGTTCTAAGGAAGGAGGATGGGATGGACGAGGACCGGCTCACACCCCAGATGGGTCGCTTGATCGATCGAGCCAAGGCGGCGGCTCTGTCGGCGACCTCTCCGCATGCGCGTGCCGAGGGGGTCGCGTTGCTGGCCTGCGATGGAAGCGTGTACTCCGGGTATCCGGGAGAAGACCCCGAGCTTCCGCAGGCCTGCGCGGCCGAAACGGCGCTTGCTTTTGCGCGCCGGGCCGGACGCACCGACATCGTGGCCGCGGCTGTGGCGGTGGCGAACGATCCGGCCCAGACGCTCTTTCCCAGTAACGGTTCTTGTGAAGTGCTTGCCGGCATCGACAAGGATCTTCCGCTCGTGGTCAAACATCGCGGCCGTTGGGTCCTCCTCCTGCTCTCCGAGCTGCGCTCTCGGTCACGAGGCGCCCGATGAGCGGATCCCCCATCTTCCCGGGAGATCTGGTGGTCACCCGGGTGTGCCGTCCCGACCACGACCTGTTGGTGACCTTGGAAGCCTACGATTTCGAGGCCTTCGGCCTGACCGGTCTTCGTACATACGACCTGGCCGTGATGGCGCAGGCGGGAGCGGTCTATCTCGCCTATCTCTACGACGATATCGTCGGCGGGTGCCAGATCCTGCGCATGCTCGACGAGCCGGGTTTCTTCTACGTAGTCGGTTTCTACGTACGCCCGCGATGGCAGGGCAGGAAGGTGGGGAGGACATTCCTTCTCGCCGTCGCTCGGGAGCTCGAGGAGCTCGGGGGCGAGGGCATGGTCCTCACGGTGGCCCCCACGAACACCGCCGCCCTGGCCCTGTACAGGGGCGTGGGTTTCGTCGACGAAAGCTTCATCCCCCACTTCTACGGGGAGGGCGAGGATCGTCACATCCTGCGGTGGCGCTTCCCGGGGAGGGGCTTGCATGGCGGTGTATGATAGAAAACCTAACAAGGAGGTGGGTGGATCGTGAGAGTCGAAGAGCTGGCCAAGACCATCGACAGCACAATGCTCGAGGCCACGAGCACAACGACCGCAGTCGAGGTTCTCTGCCGCGATGCGATCTCCCACCACTTCGCCTCCGTCTGCGTTCTCCCCTATTGTGTCCCCGTGGCCCGGCAGTTGCTCCAGGGCTACGACGTCAAGGTGGGCACGGTCGTCTCGCATCCGTTGGGAGCCGACTCCCAGCGCACGAAGATCGTCGGCGCCGAACAGGCGGTCGCACTAGGGGCCGATGAGATCGACGTGGTAATGAACATCCCGGCCATGCTCTCGGGCGACTTTCGCTACGTGCGCGACGAGCTGCGCGGCGTGGTGCGCACCGTCCGCATGACGAGCGTGAACACCGGGCGGGGTCTGGTGCTGGTCAAGGCCAACGTCGAGGCGTACTACCTCGATGAGAAACTCAAGCGGCTCGTGTGCAAGATCGTAGAAGACTCCGGGGCCGATTTCATCAAGACCTCCACAGGAGCGGCCCCAGGCGGAGCGACGGCCAAGGATGTCGAGCTGTTCCGTGACCTCCTTCCCGAGAGCGTGGGGGTGGATGCCTCCGGAGGGATCCGCACCGCCGAGGAGGCGGAACTCATGATCAATGCCGGAGCGGCCCGCATAGGCACGGCCCACGCGGTCGACATCATCAAGGAGTTCTCCTCCGAGAGAGACTGATGGTTCGGGGGAGGCTTCCGTGAACTCCCGCTCCTTCACCACTCAGGCGCTCGTCATCGGATCCATGCGCTACCGCGAGGCCGACCGCATAGTCACGCTCTACACCCGGGAGCGAGGGCGATTGGGGGCCGTGGCGAAAGGTGTCCGACGCACCAAGTCCAAGGTCGGCGGCCGGCTTGAACCCTTCAGCCTCGTGCGCGTGAGCCTGTACACGGGACGCGGCCTTTACACGGTCATCGGCGTCGATACTCTGCGGACCTTCCAGGGAGTGCGCGACGAGCTCTTCCGAATGGAAGAGGGTGCTCGTCTCTTCGCGGCGGTGCGTCATCTGTTCCCGGCGGAGGAGGAGAGCGCTCCGGCCTTCAACCTGCTTGTGCGCGGGATCGCCCGTCTTGCCGATGCGCGCGATCGAGCCACGGCGGCCGGAGTAGTCCTTGCCACCCGACTCAAGTTGCTCGCCTTGTTGGGATATGCTCCGGAGATATCGCGCTGCGCGACGTGTGGCTCGCGCGACTCCCTGTTCGGTTTCTCACCCGGTCTGGGCGGAGTCGTGTGCGAATCGTGCGCCGCGACGAACGCCGTGTCGTGCTTCGCGCTCAGCGGCGGGGCCGTGTCGACTCTGCGCACCCTTCTCGACAATCCCCTGGCGGAGATCGACGCTTTCGAGTTGGACGAGAAGGCCCTCGCCGAGGTGGAGCAGGTGGTGACGCAGACACTGGCCCATCACGGGCACTGAGCGGCCGGCCGGGATGGGCCGCGCTTCCGGCAAGTTGCGTGCTGACGGGCTTTGGCTCCGGTCGGCGCCTGCCGGTATCCAAAGCTCGGTGCGCTGGCTATCGGCGAATGGCACAGTCTGGGTCGGCTAAGAACTCGTTTCAAAATGAAGCCACGGCCGCCGGGTGCGCGCCGGACGGTCCGATATTGCGTCCTCGGTCGCGCTAATAGCGCTGCTATTCACGCTCCCTGCGTCCTTCTCTCACATTCGCCCGGCGAAGCCAGGATCCCCCAAGCCCGCGCGGTCGTGGCAAGTCGCACGTCGAAGGTGGCCAAGGGGACGCGGAGCGCCAACGCCAGATGTAGATACGACGCGTCATATGCCGACAAGCCGTTCTCTTGGGCGACTTGGACGACCGCGGGCCAGGAGGGTGCGAGCAGTCTGATGGACACTCTGAGGCTCTCGGTAAACGCCCGCGCGATGCGGGAGGCGTCGGCCGGCCGGCACCCGCACTTGGCGACGGCGGTTTGGGCCATTTCATACGGCAGCAGGGTTGGGGCCAGCAGTCGTCGCGAGCGGGTAAGTGCCAGGGCTTCAGCCGACCGGGGCTCGCCGAACACGATGGCGGCGAGTACCGACGCGTCACATATGACTGCCTCGTCAACCATTGTCACGGAGCTCGCGGATCCACCCCGCAGACTCATCCGGCGTGGACAGGCCGATACGGCTTACATACCGGGCCAACTCATCCACAGTGATCTCCGACTCCTCGAACGCAGCCGCCTCCACGATGGCGAGCAGCTCCCCCTGGAGCGACCGATGGTTGCGCTCGGCACGAGCGCGAAGCCGCTCTAGGACTTCCTCCGGAACGTCCTTGATGGACAGGCTGACGGCCACGGTGGCCCCCCGCATGGCATGGTTCTGTATTGGCGTCATTCTAGCACTACCATTCTGCTGGGGCCGCTCGAATCGATCTCCGTCGCCCGGGTCCGTCTTCTACTGAGCAGTGTTCCGCATTCCCGCGTCGTTGGCGTCCACCCTTCGTACTATCATGAGCGAGGCATGAGCGAGGCATCGATCTCGGTACGGAGGTTGGCGGTTGGGCATCCTTGAAAAGTACCTGAGCGGTCTGCGGGACATCAGGCTCTCCGGAGAGGGCGTCTCGGAGCTCTCGTACTACCCGGTGCTGCGGGATCTTCTGGAGGAGGTGGGCGGCGGGCTCAAGCCCAAGGTCCGCTGCTTCATGAACCTCAAGAACGAGGGCGCCGGTCTGCCCGACGGGGGCCTGTTCACCGCTGATCAGGTGCGCAAGGGCGCCCCGGGCGGGCAGAAGCCGGCCCGGGGCGCCATCGAAGTCAAGGCACCAGGCACCGACGCTCAGGCGATCGCCGCGACGCCGCAGGTGCTCGGCTACCTCGAAGCCTACCGCCAGGTGCTGGTGACCAATCTGCGCGACTTCCTGCTGCTGGGCATCGACGAGCGCGGTGCCCCCGTGATCCTCGAGCGCTACACTCTGGCCCCCACCGAAGCCGAGTTCTGGGTCCTCACCGAGCACCCCCGCCGGGCCGAGCAGGAGCAGGGCGGGCGCTTCTTGGAGTTCCTCAAGCGGGTGCTGCTCTCCGGAGCCACGCTGGGCAGCCCGCAGGACCTGGCCTGGTTCTTGGCCTCCTACGCGCGGGAGGCGCGGTTCTTGGTAGAGTCGGCGGAGCTGCCGGCGCTCGACGCCGTGCGCAAGGCGCTCGAAGACACCTTGGGGGTCAAATTCGAAGGGGCCAAAGGAGAGCACTTCTTCCGTTCGACGCTGGTGCAAACCCTCTTCTACGGCCTGTTTGCCTCCTGGGTGATGTGGAGTCGCGAACACGAGCCCGGCGACGAAGCCCCCGGGGCAGCGGCCCGGGGCGAGGCGCGTTTCGACTGGAAGACGGCGGCCTGGACCCTCCAGGTGCCCGTGATCCAAGCGCTCTTCACGCAGATAGCCACGCCCCGTCTGTTGGGCTCGCTGGGCCTGGTGACGGTTCTCGACCGGGCGGCCGCGGCGCTTAACCGGGTAGATAGACGCGCATTTTTCGCCAGATTCGAACAGCATCACGCCGTCCAGTACTTCTACGAACCTTTCCTGGAGGCGTTCGATCCTGAGCTGCGCAAGGAGCTGGGAGTGTGGTACACGCCGCCGGAGATCGTGGAGTACATGGTGGCTCGGGTGGACACGGTGCTGCGCGAGGAGCTGGACGTGTCCGACGGTCTGGCCGACCCGCGGGTGTACGTGCTCGACCCCTGCTGCGGTACCGGCGCCTATCTGGTGGAGGTTCTCGAGAGGATCGCCCAGACTTTGGACGAGAAAGAGGCCGACGCCCTGGCGGCGGGCGACGTCAAGAAGGCGGCTCTGGAACGGGTGTTTGGATTCGAGATCCTGCCTGCTCCTTTTGTGATAGCGCACATGCAGTTAGGCCTGCTGCTCCAGAATATGCACCTGCCCTTGGCCGGGAACGAGCGGGTGGGAGTGTTCCTGACCAACGCCCTCACCGGCTGGGAGGCGCCGCACAAGCACCAGCAGCTCTCGGTGTTGCCCGAGTTGGAGGCCGAGCGCGACGCCGCGGAGCGGGTCAAGCAGGACCTGCCCATCCTGGTGATCTTGGGGAATCCGCCTTACAACGGGTACGCGGGGATGGCGGCCGCCGAGGAGCGGGCGCTGACCGAAGCCTACCGCACCACGAAGAAGGCTCCGCCGCCGCAGGGCCAGGGCCTGAACGACCTGTATGTGCGCTTCTTTCGCATGGCCGAGCGGCGCATCGTGGAGAAGAGCCGCAGGGGCATCGTCTGCTTCATCTCCAACTACTCGTGGCTGGACGGTCTGTCGTTCACAGGGATGCGCGAGCGGTACCTGGAGGTGTTCGACAAGATCTGGATCGACAACCTGAACGGTGACAAGTACAAGACGGGGAAGTTGACGCCGGACGGCAGGCCCGACCCCAGCATCTTCTCGACCGAGCACAACCGCGAGGGCATCCAGGTGGGAACGGCGGTGGCGCTCTTGGCAAGGAAAGAGAACCACCGTCCGGCCCAGGAAGTGAGGGTGGCCCAGTTCTGGGGAGTGGAGAAGAGGAAGGAATTGGCCCGCTTGGCCGCGGCCGGCACGGCCGCGGCGTGCGAGATGGTCAGGCCTGAGATGGCGCTGGGGCTGCCGTTTATGGGGGGCACGGTCGACGAGCAGTATCCAAGGTGGCCGGCTCTTCCGGACCTCTTCCCGGTGTCGTTCCCAGGGGTGAAGACCAGCCGGGACGAGCTCGTAGTCGACATCGACAGGGAGCGTCTCGTTGCCCGGATGCAGGCCTATTTCGATCCGGACGTCTCGGACGAGGAGATGCGGCGGCTTGCCCCGGTGGCGATGACCGATGCCGCGGGATTCGACGCCAGGAAGACCCGTGCCTATCTTGTCCGGCGCGGGTTCCTTCCCGAGAACGTGGTCAGGTACTGCTATCGTCCCTTCGATCTACGCTGGCTGTATTGGGAGCCGGAGACAAAGCTACTGGATCGTGAGCGGGCGGAGTACTTCGCGCAGGTTTTCGAGGGGAACGCATGGTTCAGCGCCGGCCAGCGCAACAGGCGCGAGACGTTCTATGCTCCTCAGTTCACCCGGCTGCTCGCCGACCATCACCTCGTAGAGTCGAATGTCGCCATGTTCCCGACCCTCGTCAGAGCTGGGCAGGCTCTGACTCTTGAGCAGCAGCGTGAGCCGAACGTGCGTCCCAACCTGTCGGCGGAGGCACTGAGTTACCTGACAGGACTCGACATGGACGTGTTGGCGCTTACGTTCCATGTTCTGTCAGTCGCGCACTCCCCTGGCTACGTGGCCGAGAACCTGGGCGCTCTTCGCCAAGATTGGCCCCGCATTCCTCTCCCCGACTGCAAGGACCTGCTTCTCGCCTCGGCTGACCTGGGGCGCAAGGTGGCCGACCTGCTCGATCCCGAGACCCCGGTCGACGGCGTCACCTGCGGCAATCTGCGCTCTGAGCTGCGGGTGATCGGGGTGGCTTCGCGCGTCGATGGACTGCCCCTCAACGAACAGGCGGGCGATCTGGCCGTAACATCCGGGTGGGGTCATGCCGGCCAGGGGGGCGTCACCATGCCGGGCAAAGGGAGAACGGTAACCAGACCTTGGACGCCTGAAGAGCGGACGGCCATCGAGCAGGGGTCTGAGGCCTTGGGCCTCAGCGCAAAAGAGGTATTCGCTCAACTGGGAGATACGGCCGTGGACGTCTACCTGAACGACGTCGCCTACTGGCGGGGTGTGCCCTCCGGGGTGTGGAGCTACACCATCGGTGGCTACCAGGTGGTGAAGAAGTGGCTGAGCTATCGGGAGAAGGCGCTCCTGGGCCGGGATCTCAAACGCGAGGAGATGCGCGAGGTCACCCACATGGCCCGGCGGATCGCGACCCTTCTGCTGCTGCAGCCGGCGCTGGACGCCAACTACCGGGCGGTGAAGGAGAACGCGTGGGAGTGGAAGGCGCGGGATTGACGGGCGCCAGGGTCGCGTACACCCTCTACGCCTCCACGACGTCGCGGCCGCTTTCCTCGCTGGAGAGGGCCGCCGACAGACCGAGTCAAGGGGGGCTAGGATGAGCCCCTCGGCCGGGGCTAGATGGGCAACGTGGTGCCCCGCCTACTGGACTTGTGCGGACCGTACAATGGTCGCCGGAAGTAAGGAGAGAAGGTGCTATGACGGCCAACAGTGGACACGAAATCGTCTACGTCCTGACGAATGCCTCTATGCCGGGCCTGACGAAGATCGGCAAGACAACGCAAGCGGACATGGCTGGCAGAATGTCGCAGCTGTACACAGCCGGCGTGCCGGTGCCATTTGAGTGCGTATATGCGTGCGAAGTCAACGATTGCCGTGAGGTTGAAGAGGCGCTGCACACGGCGTTTGGCGGCACACGTGTGAATCCAAATCGCGAGTTCTTCAGGATTGAACCGGAGCGCGTGGTGGCCGTGCTGCGACTGCTCTCGGTCGGGGATGTCACTCCTCAGGTCGGCTGTGAGCTGTCGAAGGGATTGGACAGCTCGGATCGTCAGTCGATGAATGTGATGAAGCGGAATCGCCGCCCCAACATGAACTTTGGCGAAATGGGAATCTCACCCGGCTCCGAGTTGGTGTATGTCAATGATGGGGAAGTGAGGGTCAGCGTTGTGGACGAGCGCCGCGTGAACTACAACGGCACGATTGTCTACCTGTCGGGGCTGACCGCGGATCTTCTCCACGTATCGTACCCACTGCAACCATCTCCCTACTGGACGTACGAGGGTAGGAATCTTAAGGGAATCTATGAGGAGACCTATGCGGATGTCGAGTGACGGTGCTCCTAGCAAGCACCTCCAGCGGACGGTGTAAGGTAGGCCGAGTCCCGAGGCGCGGGCCACGCCGCTGATGGACAGATCGCTCACCGGAAGGGGAGACCAATGGCCGGTAACCATCTCGAATCGCTTGTTGCCGAACGGTATGAGTTCAACGGCTACTTCGTTTGCCGCAACGTACGGGTCGGAAGACGGCCGAAGGGCGGCTATGAGTGTGAGCTGGACGTGGTCGCGTTCAACCCGGAGAAGGGTGCACTCGTTCACATCGAGCCTTCACTGGATGCTGACAACTGGCAGGAGCGCGAGCGGCGCTAACGGAGCATCCGAAGCAGGGCCGGCAGGTTGATGATCGCGGCGCGCTGGGCATACCACCACGCTCGCGGCCAGAGGTCTCCGGGCTCTACGAAGACGGCTTTCTGCCGTGGGCGAGGCATACACAGCACTTGCAGCGTCTGGATCCTGTGTAGTGACGAACGCCAACCGACACGCCGTGTCGACGGTCGACGCACGGCTCCACGATATCCCACAACCTATGCTCGTCGTTCTCCAGGAGGCGACGCAACGCGAAGGAACAAAGATCCGCTATCTGGATCATGCTTGTGAGCCCGCTGTCGACGAACAGCGGGGTCTCGACTATGTGGGTGATCTTGCGATAGAGAGTTCCGTCGGCATGGAACTTCCTTGCGAGCTTCGTCAACCTAGGCGCCGCGGTGGCGTTGTTGTCGTGCACGACGATCCCCGTGCTGTTCACCGCAGACAAGAAGACCTGGAATCTGGTCAGGACCTGCTCGAAGGCCATTTCGTAAGGCGTAGCTGGACCGGCGGGCTTGAAATCCGGCTTGCTGATGGCATCGGCGAAGATGCGCACATCAGACCAGCTCGCAAGCTCCCGTGCAAGGCTCTCGAGGCACTCAAGCCGTTCATCGCGTGTCAGGTGGAGATAGGGCCGGATCTGCCGACTCTCGCGGCGGTAGCTCTTGACCTTCTTCTGATCGGAGAGCACTCCAATGGTCCCCGCACGCTTGCGAACGGCGGCCTCCGCCGCGGAGCGGCGTGCGGCGGAATCCAACTCCTCAAAACCGGCGATCGACTCCTGTTCTGAATAGCGCCTGTGCATCCAACCGCTGTGGATCTCTGTGTCGCGCAGGCCATAGGCGCTCTTGATGCCGAGTAGCGCCGCGTCGAGGGACTTCCACTGGACAGCTGGGATAGCGAGTCCAAGCAAGACGAAGTGCGACGTGCCCGCCCCAAGGTCCTCGATGCCGGATTCGTCCATGTAGAGGATGTGCATGCCCCCTCCCCGTGCAAGAAAAAAGCGTCTAGAGCGGAACCCAAAGGTTCCGGCGGAGTCGCAACGCGTCTCCATCCCTAGTCGCTGTCTGCATTATCGTCACTTGAATCGAGATAGTCAAGTGGGATGGACGAAGCGTCAGGCAAGATCATACGAAAGTCGCAGCCTGGCGGGGCCCACCCGTGAGAGGCTGCTGCGAGACGAGATCCCGGCCGCCGGAGCGCACTGTGCGGCGTGGTACCACGGAGCTACACCATCGGCGGATATCAGGTGATGAAGAAGTGGCTGAGCTATCGGGAGAAGGCGCTCCTGGGGCGGGGCCTCAAGCGCGAGCAGATGCGCGAGGTCACGCATATGGCCCGTAGGATCACGCCGCTCCTGCTCCTGCAGCCGGCGCTGGACGCCAACTACCGGGCGGTGAAGGAGAACGCGTGGGAGTGGAAGCCGGAGGGTTGACGCTGCTAGGGTGACACACAGGCTGCATATCTGCGACGCCACGACAGCTATCTTGGTTACCGCGAAAGCGGGAAATCGGTCACAAGGGGCTACACTGATGATTGACTTCGGTGATATATGGACAGGGCAGTGGTGGACTGTGGACCTGTGTGCGCTGCGTGGTTCGTGTTGGCAGGGCATCCGGTGAGTGGGGGCTGCGCCACAGTTTGTCTCGGTTGTGCCATCGGTGCTATCGGATTTCGAGAAGGCAATCGATGAGCTGAGCGGCCGGGAGTTCAGAAACGACGTTATCGGGACGGTGTCGATTCTTCCCAAGGACGAGCTTGCGGCAATGGCTGAGTCACTGGTCAATCTCACATCGGTGAAGCGCCCGGTTACCATGTCGCCCAAGTCCGTGGGCGGTCCAATCGATGTTGCGGTAACATCAGAGGGTAACGGCTTCGTGCGGATTAAGCGCAAGCATTACTTTGACCCTGAGTTGAATTCGCACTTCTTCACTCGGTATCGGTGGGGGGAACGATGGTACAGCGTGTTACTCCAGGCAATCCGGGATTCCGGTCCTCGAGGAGTTTCGCAAGCGCTGCTTTCCCAAGGCCGCGTCCCAGCCGCATGAAAAGCGAGACATATGCGCCGTGGCTGAACAACTGGCTGCGCAAAGCATCCGTTCGGTGCGCAAGCAGCTGGCTGCGCAGTAACGAACGCGCCATCCTGTGTGGAGGGTAGGCCCAGGGCTGCCGACCCGGGAATCAGCCAGGCCTTTGCGCCGCGCTCATCACGATGACGAACGACCGCAGGGGAACCAGAGTCACCTTGGACACAGCACGGATAACAGATGAACGACTCAGACACGCCCTGAACGGCGATCAGCCGAGCCGTGAACGGCTCTGCCTGGGAGTTCTTGCGCTCGACCGCAACTACTCGGACATTCGCCCACGACGTCCACAAGGTGGGCCCGACGGCTCACGTGACATCGAGTGTAAACGGCTGGACGAGAAATGTTTCGGCGCTGTGGGGTTCAAGAACGACGTAAGCGATTCGCCAGAAGACAAAAAGGATATCAAGAAGAAGTTCAAAGATGATGTTCGCGCAGCGCGTCGGGCGGACGACAGTGTGAAAGCGTTTGTTTTCTTCTGCAACGTCGATTTGACACCATCCGAGATAGCAGACCTCAAGAGATTCGCTGAAACGGAGGGCTTCACACACGTCGATGTCTACTGGCGTGAACGCTTGCGTCAGGCCCTAGATGGACCTGAGGGACTAGCGCTTCGATACCAGTACTTGGGCGTCAATCTTTCGGAAGCTGAGCAAGCGACCTTCTTTTCACGCTTTGGCAGAGATCTAGAAGACCTCGTTCGCGGCCGCTTCGATCGCATCGAGCAGAAGCTTGATGACATCGAATTCTCGCGCTGGAAGGCTGGGCATATTCGCTCTGTCGTACTTGAACTTCGCTTCAAGGAGTACAGAGAATCCAGATGCAAACATCCCGAGCACTTCCGCGCAGCGCTCGAATTGCAGGGCGTCGTCTACGAAAGGCGCAGCATGATTCTAGGCGGACGCGACGATTTCTGGTCGACAAATGACGGTGAATACTACTTCAGCACCAAGGCGTTCTTCTGGCGTGAGCAGGTGGGCAAGGTGAAGGATTCTTGGATCAAGTCGCATATACGAGTCGGCGGTGGCATCATCACCGGGATCACCCTAGCTGTGCGGTGGCTTCCTGTTTCACCAATCCTTGCGTCCGAGTTTGAT
Source organism: Actinomycetes bacterium (assembly GCA_021372435.1). Lineage (GTDB taxonomy): Bacteria > Actinomycetota > Thermoleophilia > RBG-16-64-13 > RBG-16-64-13 > RBG-16-64-13. The sequence goes on from JAJFUK010000128.1 coordinate 66,015, forward strand.
GGGCTTTCGATGCATCTTCACCTCACGGAGAACTTAGTTGACCAAATCAAGCACGTTCGATTCGCAGTCGACGACTACGTTCTTCTGGACTGGGACTTCTCTCCGGACGATCTCGAGTCACGCAGCCCCAGCCTTGGATGGCCGGATGAGTTGACAGAAGATGAAGAGAGGATTCGATGGGTTATGAAGGATCTGTGGTACGTGCCGTTTGATCGCACTCCCAAGAAGTTGTGCGATACATGAAGCCTCCGAAACTAATCCAGCAATTGCACAAGCCAGAGCGGCGAATCCTACGGAGACCGAAATCGACGTGTAATACACCCGCCTCGCTACGCTTGACTCTAAAGAGGAGGCCAACAATGGCCGGTAACCATCTGGAATCGCTTGTTGCCGAATGGTATGAGTTCAACGGCTACTTCGTTCGCCGCAACGTACGGGTCGGAAGACGGCCGAAGGGCGGCTATGAGTGTGAGCTGGACGTGGTCGCGTTCAACCCGGAGAAGGGTGAACTCGTTCACATCGAGCCTTCCTGGATGCTGACAACTGGCAGGAGCGCGAGCGGCGCTACGCAAAGAAGTTCGAGGCCGGTCGTGTGATGTTCATCCGGGAGTTCCTAGAGAACGTGAGACTTGGACTCATGCATCGCCGTGTCGGCAACGCGGCTGTCCCTGAGGAGTTCCCTCTGCTGAGGACGCTCCAGTTTGCCTGCGAGTCCTGGAACGTCACCGGCGCCGACCGGACATCCGAAGCAGGGCCGGCGTGTTGATGAATCTGACTCACTGCGAGTACCACCGCACAGGCAGCGGGAAACCTCCGGACAGAGGTTTGCGGGTCTGAGCTTCAGCAGGTAGCTGGACCCACAGCGGCATTGTGTCGGCCGGTTGCGCTTCTTGCACGGTGGCGTTATCATGGGATAACAAAACGTCGGGAGGGCGATTGACTGCACGGCACCAGGTCATCCTGTTTCTCATCATGATGAAGAACGCCGCCGCCAATCAGTTTGTTCTCACGCACCGCAGGAAGAACCTGGCGACGTTGGCGACTCTCGGCCTCGACCTGGGGGACGCCAAGGAACGGGTTATGGGCTTGACGCCGGAGGACTACGTCGAAGGTCCCGACCCAGATGACAAGCGGCCGGGCGACGAAGTGTGGGTGTTTGGCTTGGAGATTGGAGGGCAGGAGGTCTATGTGAAGGTATGTGTGCTGAGCGAGCCGCTGCTCTGTACCTGCATTTCTTTCCACTTGGCCGACAGACCCTTGAAGTATCCGTTGCGTGCACGGGCAAGATAGGGGGACACCATGGAAACGACTCTCTGTGCTGCTTGTCGGAAGGCGGTTCTACCGGTGGTCGAATCGCGGACGGAAGCATATCCGGTGCGAGGAGAGACCATCGAAGTCGAGGCGCAGGTGGCAGTCTGCCCGGAGTGTGGGGAGGATATGTCGGTCGAGGAACTGGATCGAGTCACGCTTCACAGGGCGTTTGCCGAGTATCGCCGCCGTCACGACCTTTGTTCTCCCGAGACGATCCGAGAGATCAGAGAAAAGTATGGTCTGAGCCAGCGGGCCTTTTCGCTGATACTGGGCTGGGGTGAGATCACGGTGCACCGGTACGAAGCGGGTTCCATCCAGGACGCGGCCCACGATGCGCAACTTCGCATGGCCGCCGATCCTCGTAATATGGCCCTTCTCCTTGCCGCGAACGGCAGTAGGCTGACACCACGTCAAAGAGCGCAACTTGAGAATGCGCTATCAGGTGGACGTGAGGAGGCAACTGCCGCCCACGACGAGTACGAGCGGCTGTTCGGAGATCGGGGCTCAGCCGATGAATACAGCGGCTATCGCTTTTTCGATTTCGCAAAGTTCTCGGAGATGGTGGTCTACTTTGCCGGTCTCCCTCGCATGTTTCGTACGAAGCTGAACAAGCTGCTGTTCTACGCGGACTTCTTGAGCTTCAAGTACTCGACCGTGTCCATGTCCGGCGCACGCTACCTGGCATTCGAGCGCGGGCCCGTGCCGCAGCATTATGACTGGATAGCGGAGGCGCTGGAGGAGAGAGGAGACATCCGCACGCTGGAATGGACCGACGGTCACAAGTCGGGGGATGTCTTCCAGTCGACAAGGGCCGCCGACACCTCGGTCTTTACCGAGTTTGAGCTTCGTATTCTCGAGTTCGTTGGCAGTCGCTTTGCCCGGATGACGTCTAAAGAGCTTGTTGATCTTTCGCATGCCGAGAAGGCGTATTCCGAGACCGCACCCAAGCGCATGATCTCCTATCACTGGGCCGGCGAACTCTCCGTCTCACTTGAGGGCTGAGGGGCTCCGGCGGTTCACTCGTAGCCACGCCACACAAGCGCCGCGTCGCGGCTTCCATCGGGTCCGGCTTCGTCTGCCCCGAGTCTTCACAGCCAATGTGATCATCGAGCAAGAGATCCGGGGAACTCTGCGCTGTCACCCCCCCTGCGCTGATGCTGGAGCAGTCGAGACGACCAGGATCGTAGCGAGGCGGAACTCGTTGCTCCGTGTCGACGGTACAGGTGGACGGCAATCATGGACGACGAGGTGGGTCGTGCTTCCATCGAGCGAGAACGAAGGCGCGCCGCCCTCTCGGCGGGGGAGTCCCACGGGCCGATGTTCATGAAGTGCATCGACCATTTCATCTGGATCGGTACGAGTGACTACTACCGACTCCTGCGCGCCGTTACCGAGAAGGAAGAGTGGGAGCCGTGGATACTGTATATGCTCACCGCAGTGGAAGAGACTGCCCTGTTCACTAGGGGGCGCATCGTAGCGATCCGAGATCTCATGGAGCAGACGGCGCTCAGGGCAAAGCAGCTGCTGCCGCCGAGGGTCTATTCGAAAGACCTGATCGAACTGCTCTTCTACCAGCCGTACACTAAGGTGCAGTTCCTCGTCGACGCCGGAATCGCGAAGCGCCAGGCGGCGTCCTCGTACTTGAAGGAGCTGGAGCAGATCGGCGTCTTGACCTCCCACAAGCTCGGCAGGGAGAATCTCTACCTCAACGTTGCCCTGGTCGAGCTCCTACGGAGATGACATGTCGATGATGTCGACACATCACAATAACGTGTCGATGAATCGGCGTTGCATCGACACGTTGCGCTCATGGATGTCACCAGGCCGGGCAAAGGAAGAACAGTAACCGGACTTTGGACGCCTGAAGAGCGGACGGCCATAGAGCAGGGGGCTGAGGCCCTGGGCCTCAGCGCAGAGCAGGCACTCGCTCAATATGGAACTACACCATCGGCGGCTACCAGGTGATGAAGAAGTGGCTCAGCTATCGGGAGAAGCCGCTCCTGGGGCGGGGCCTCAAGCGCGAGCAGATGCGCGAGGTCGCGCACATGGCCCGGCGGATCGCGACCCTTCTGCTGGCGCAGCCGGCGCTGGACGCCAACTACCGGGCGGTCAGAAAGAACGCGAAACCGCTGTCGCGAAGGCCGGCTGCAGACAGTCGAAGCGGAGGTGGCCTACAGCGCCCCAGCTGCGAGGTCCAGGCGACGCTCGTCTGGACGCCGTGCGTGAGTCATTCGGCAGCCGTACAGCCCGTATCGAGGCCCTTTGCCTCCGAGGAACACAGGCCTTGCTCTCGGCCTCGAAACGATCACTGTCTCCGCATGGTGCAGAAGGTCTGACCGCTCACGATATCTTCTTTGTGCGGGGTGTTGGATTACGCTCTGAAAGCGACTGTCTGGCTGTTTTCGTTGATTCACGAGAGACTGGGAGGGGCCGCGCCCTGCGGCCCCTCCCAGTCTACGGCCGATATTCTCGGCTCGGCGATCGAGTGCTACTGCTGTGTGCTACCCATGCAGGCGCCGTAGCCACCCTGGCCACCACGGCCATGGCCACCGCGACCGGCGGGCGGACCGACTTCCGGGTCATCGATCCGGTCGGCGATCTGGTCACTCATGTTCTGCAGCATGAGGTCGGCCCGCTCTTGGGTGATCCTGCCGTCGGCGACCGCGTCGGCCAGCGCGGCTTTGCGAACCTCCAGCATGGCGTTGATCAGCGTGTCGGTGCTTATCCCTTTGCCCGCAGCGATCTGGGCCAGGCTTTGGCCATCCTGCCTTGCGGCATGAAGGTCGGCGGTATCCATGCCCAGCAGGTCCGCGATCGCTGCCGACATCTGGCTACCGGCGCCAAGGCCGCTCATGCCGCCTTGGCCCAGCCCGCCTCCGTAACCTTCACCGAGACGGCTGAATCCGGTCGATGCGGGTGAAGCGGCTGTGGTGTCGCCGGTAGCGGCGAAGGCTGGGACCGCCACTGCAAGGGCCAGGACGGCTGCCAGTACTCCTACCAAGATCGTCTTTCTTCGTCTACTCATGTTTACTCTCCTAACTCATTGTTCCCGGGGGCCCGCATTGGTTCGGGTTCCCTTTGGTCTTGCTGGGTCGAGAACAGTGTGCCCGGCCCGTATTGAGGTTGGGTAAGCGGAACGTAAAGGTCTTGTGAAGCCGCATGGCGGGCGTACAGGGCCCAGGAAACGGTACGGTCAGTTCCAGCGGGGTAGGCGGAAGGTGACCCGCGTGTACTCCCCCGGGACGCTCTCTGCGGAGATGGAGCCGCCCATCTGCTCGACAAGCGCCTTCGCTACGGCCAGCCCGATGCCGCTGCCCCCGCCGGCGCTCGATCTGGACTTGTCCACCCGGTAGAAGCGCTCGAAGATGCGGGGCAGATCAGCGGCGGGAATGCCGGTCCCATTGTCCTCCACGGTGAAGGCGACCATGGCGTGCTCGCTACGCACGGTGACCTTGACCGTTCCGCCGGGCGGCGTGTACCTGAGTGAGTTGGAGAGAAGATTCCCCAGGATCTGGGTGAACTTGTCCGGATCGGCCCACACTTTCGGACAGGGGTCCCCACAATCGATGTCGAGAGAGAGCGCGGCGTTCGCGAACTGGGGCTTCAGGGACGCGGCCGCCGCTTCGACCGCTTCCGCGGCGTCCATTTGCCGGGGACTGATGGGCTCCGCCCCCGCCTCAAGGCGCGACAGTCTTTCGATATCGGTCACCAGACGGCTGAGCCGGGCTGCCTCCCTTCTCACCAGCTCGTAGGTCTCGGGCTCCTCGGGAATGACTCCATCTATCAGTCCCTGCATGTAACCCTCGATAGTGGCAAGGGGGGTGCGTATCTCGTGGGAGATGGTCCCCAACAGTTCCCGCCGGAGTGTTTCAGTCTGCTCGAGTTGCCCGGCCATGTTGTTGAAGGCGATGGCAAACCTGCCGATCTCGTCCCGCCCCGCGTGAGAGACACGCTGGCCGAAGTCGCCCGCGGCGATCTTGTCGGCGGCATCGGCCATGTGGGCGAGGGGCCGCGTGATCCAGCCGGAGACAAGGTAGCTTGCGATGACGGCAGCCACGAGGCCGGCCAACGCTCCCCAGAGGACGCCCTGATTGACCCCGGCGTTGATGGCCCCTTGTATCTCCTCGGTCATGAGGTAGCGCATGCCTCCCCTGCCCATTCCGGTCATGTGGGTGGTGACCGCATGGATGGCCAGGCTCCGAACGGCGAGAGAGAGGGCGACTACCAGGACGACGATGACCGCCAGATAGGAGAAGAACAGCCTCCAGCGGGTGCTCATGAGCCCCCGGCCTTCCGATTCTGGTGGTCGCCGCCGGGCGACTGCAACTTGTAGCCCACTCCCCTTACGGTGCGCACGAACTGAGGGTCGGTGGGGTCGTCTCCGATTTTCTTCCGAAGATTGGCGATGTGTACGTCCACAAGGCGGGAATCTCCAAGGTACTTGTAGCCCCACACCGATTCCAGCAACTCTTCGCGGGTGTACACCCAGCCGGGGTGCTCAGCCAGCACGCGCAGCAGATCGAACTCGGTGGTGGTCAGTTCTATCTCACGGCCTCCGACCCTCACCTCTCTGGTCTTGTCGTCGATGCTGATGTCTCCCACGGTGAGCTTCTTTTCCTCTTCCTGGAGGCCGGCTCCCGAGCGGCGTAGGAGTGCGCGCACCCGAGCGACGAGGACCTTAGGGCTGAAAGGTTTGACGAGGTAATCGTCAGCGCCTGCGTCGAAGCCCTGCAGCATATCGTCTTCGCTCCCACGTGCCGTAAGCATCAGAATGGGAATCTGCCGCTTCACTCGGACTCGGCGGGCTACCTCCAGGCCGCTGAGGCCGGGAAGCATGAGGTCGAGAAGGATGAGATCCGGCTCGTGTCTCTTCACGCTCGCAAGAGCAGCCTCCGCGTCGGCGGCCTGCTCGACCTCGTAGCCCTCGCTTTCCAGGTAGGCGGCAACCAAGCGACGCAGGTTCTCATCATCGTCTACGACTAAGATGGCTATGTGCTTGTCAGGGTGAGCGCTCATGGCTTCAGGTGGGAGGGCGCCGTCGCGCGACTATGGTAGACGACGCAGACAGAAGGATAGCGTGGGTTCGGTTCTCCTTCCCGGGTGCGGCTCGTGTCGGCAGGCTTGTCGCTCGTTCATAGTATGTCCCGTCACGCATAGTTCGTTCATAGTATGCCCCGTCACGCGTCTTCAAGAACTTCACCAAGAAACAGGTGTGGCGCCGGCTGGAACATCTTGGGCAGACGTCTGAACCCGATGGTCTTGTGAGGCCGCACCTGGTCGCGTTTCAGGACAAGATGCGGGCGGCGGCAAAGGCCGATACAGCCGCGAGGGTGGCCGGACTAAGGCGAGGGGTCGCGCCGGCCAGGGGGTGTCACCGTGCCTCGCCATGCCGGGCAAAGGAAAAACGGTAACCAGACCTTGGACGCTCGAAGAGCGGACGGCCACATGGCAGGGGGCTGAGGCCCAAGGCCTCAGCGCACGGGAGGCGTTTCACTCAGCCGGTCCTGTGCGCGGCCTCGGTGTCCGACGCCCTTTGCCGGGCAGCGACACCCAGCAGGCCACCGATTCCCTCTGGGACGTTATGAACACCTGCGTTTCGCGCTGATCCACGTTCCTCCCGTCTCCCCATCCCCTGATAGCTGAGGGCGTTACCCGGCGGAGCGGCTTTTGCGTACTCGCAAGTGCAAGCGAAGCCGGGTGACGCCCTCAGCCCCTACGAGAACGGCAACCTGCGCTCGTAGTTGGGAGCTTCCTTGGTGATGGTCACATCGTGCGGATGACTCTCCACCAGGCCGGCCGGCGATATCCGCATGAAACGCGCCTTCTTGTGCAGCTCCTCGATGGTGGCGGCGCCCGTGTAGCCCATGCCCGCCCGCAGCCCTCCGACGAGCTGGAAGACCACGTCGGCCAGCGGGCCCTTGTGAGGCACCATGCCCTCGATGCCCTCCGGCACCAGCTTCTTCTGGTCTTCCTGGAAGTAGCGGTCGGCGCTGTGTCCCACGCTCATGGCTCCGACGGAGCCCATGGCCCGATAGGCTTTGTAGCTACGCCCTTCCCATAGGATCCGCTCGCCGGGGCTCTCGGTGGTGCCGGCGAAGAGCGACCCGATCATCACGCTGTGCGCGCCTGAGGCCAGGGCCTTCACGACGTCGCCCGAGTAGCGGATGCCTCCGTCGGCCACTATCGGCACGCCGTACTTGTAGGCTTCAGCGGCGCAGGCCGAGACGGCGGTGATCTGCGGCACGCCACAGCCGGTGACTACCCGGGTCGTGCAGATCGATCCGGGTCCGATCCCCACCTTGACGCTGTTGACGCCCCGCTCGATGAGGGCCTTCGTCCCGTCCGCCGTGGCCACATTGCCGGCCATCAGCTGGATGTCGGGGTAGTCCTCGCGGATCTTCGCGACCGCGTCCAGCACTCCCTTGGAGTGACCGTGGGCCGTGTCGATGCAGATGATGTCGACCTGGGCCTCGACCAAAGCCTGGACCCGGTCGGCCGTGTCCTTCGCGACTCCCACGGCGGCGCCTACCCGGAGACGGCCGAGCTCGTCCTTGCAGGCGTTGGGGAACTCGATGATCTTCATGATGTCCTTGATGGTGATGAGGCCGCGCAGCTTGTAGTCGTCGTCGACCACCAGGAG
>JAJFUK010000166.1 GCA_021372435.1 Actinomycetes bacterium
CCTCTGTGGGAACAACCGCGGCGGTCCCAAGAGTGCAGACGAGGGACCGGCGGCCGGGTAGGCCGACCGGAGGCCCCCGGCCCCCTGTCGCTCATGCCCGCACCTTCACGGCTGCACGCGGGTTGCGCGGTCTAGATGCAGAGCTCTACCCTCTGCTCGGGATCGTAGCCGACCGGGGGCCGGGTGTTGGGGGGCGGGTCCTTCATCCCGATGCGGAAATACTCGCCGGTTTCTTTTCGCCTCCAGCCCGTCCGCTGATGCAAAGGATGCTCCATCCGGATCGCTCCCGGAACCGGGCAGTGCCCCACACAGCAGCCACCGAACCAGCACTCGTCCGGATACATGACGATGGGCGGTCTACCTTCCTCCGGATTGGGCACCAGCACATCGGTGCGGCACACGTCAACACAGGTGTTGCAGCCTGTGCAGAGCTTCTCGTCGATGAAGATCGCCTGGTTCGGCGTCGCTGGGTTGGGGACCAACTGCGCTTGGCAGTACATCTTGCTACGCTCCTTGCAGATCCATCGTTATACGGACGACCTATAGATCGCAATGCTGCCGGTAGTTCTCTTCAAAAGATGCTGCGTTCGGCGCTTTCAGATAGTAGTCGACGGGGTGCTCTCCCACCCTCATGTCTCCGTCCTCGAGCCGTAGGGTGATGAGCTTGGTCCACTCCGGCGGATCCGTCTCTGGGTAGTCCAGGCGGATGAAGCCCAGGGAGTCGCTGCTGGCTCTTCGCTCCAGCGAAGCCCGCATGACCACTTCGCCCGCCGTCAGGCGCGAATAGCACTCGAGAACGCGCACGAGTTCGTGCGGATTGCGGGCATAGGCTCTGGCGGCCTCGCTTTCCCGGATGCTCTCGAGCCATGTCAGCCCCATCTTGAGGGTCTCCTCGCTCTTGTACTCGCCACAGTAGTCCTGCATGATCCGGGTCAGGCCGGCCCGCAGCTCTTTCCAGCCCACCCCCTCCGAGCGCGTGACCGGGGCGTAGACGCGGATCTTCTCCTTTTCTATCTGCTCGCGGTCCGGGCGCCCCGATTCAGCGTTCTTCACATACTCCACGGCCTTCCTCGCGGCGTATCTACCGGTGGAGGCCGCCTGTGCATGGTTGCCCCCGGCATAGCCGGCCGTCCCGGCTACATACAGACCCCCCAAATTAGTCTGGAGGTCCCAATCGAAGAACAAACCGCCGCCTCCCGGCCCCTCCCGCCATTGACGCGGGCCCATCGTGTTCCAATAGGGATAGAAGATGCCGTACCGGTCCGGGGGCATGACGTTGGTCATGAGCATGTCCTTGTCGGGATCGAACCCGGCCTTCCCGTAGGTGGTGTAGAGGATGTGGGTCTTGCCTTCATGTCCGACCATCAGTCCCCAGATCGCCCGCCGTTCATGCTCCGGCATGGAGGGTAGGTCGGCGTACAGGGGTAGGACGAACTCGCCCTTCTTGATGCGCTCCGGTAGGTCGGCGATCAGCCGTGGACACTGGATCTCGTACGAGACCGCAGGGGTGTTGAAGAAGGCCTTCTGACCGGGGGCGTGATGGTAGCGCTCCGACACGGTCTCAAGGACCCTGCCGTCCCGATCGACCCAGGGGATCTCCTTGCCGTTCGCGTCGACCATGGTGCAGGCATACCAGGTGTTGTGGGCGTTCCCGGTGCTGTACGGCGGATAGGCAAAACCTCGAGCGACCTGCATCAGCGAAGCCTTCTCCACCAGCGTGAGCTCAGCGCCCGCCTGCCAAGCCATGGCCGTGCCGTCCCCGATGTTGTTGGGGTCCGAGTGCGAAGCCGCGGAGCCCTGCAATTCGGTGGAGAAGATCCACATCCCGGCCGTGACCCCGGTGGTCATGATGGTGGCCTTGGCTTTGAAGATGTAGAACTCCCCGGTGCGTACACTCACCCCGGTGGCGCCGATCACCCTGCCCCCTTGCCTGCCCCCTTCCGTGAGCAGGCTGGTGGCCATGACGAAGTCGTGCATCTCGACCCCGAGGCGCCGCATCTCGTTGTAGTAGGCCACTTTGATACCCGCGCCGCCGACCACGCGGATGCAATGGCAGGCATCGTAATCGTAGGCGAAGGTCAGCTTGGTCTTCTCGTCCCGGAACTCGGCCCCTTTGAACTCGTCGTAGACGTCCCGCACCTTGACGCCCCATTGCTCCACGTCAAGGAGGGCGTCATAGCTCTCCTTGAACAGGATGTAGGTGGTGATGCCGTTCCCGAACTCCCAGTTGAGGAGGTAGTCGCCGTGCAGGGTGAGCTCGATCATCTCTTCCGGGGTGACCTTCGAGCAGGGATTCGTGCAGGCGCCGTGCCAGTGGTCCACTCCCGCCCCGCCGCTGCCGCTTCGGATGATGGGGCCCTTGTCGACCACCAACACCCGCGCTCCCCGTTTAGCGGCGTTGATGGCCGCGTGGCAGCCGGCGACACCCCCACCCAGGACAAGGATGTCCGTTTCGACTTCGTTCTCTTTGCCGTAGGCTACCGGGTATGGGTAAGCCGGCGCATTGCCGCCGTCAGTCACGCTCATCACCTTCCTCTCCTGTCGAAGCAGCTCGCCAACCCAAATCGCCAGATCAAAGGCGCCTCGGTCGCTCTCCAGTTCATTCACTCAACCAAGCCCTCTCGGGCAGGAACTCTATGGACCTGGAAGCCAGACCAAGATCGTGCGCGTTCGGCGACACAGCGCTGACCAAGGTCATCAACGCCAAGGGGACCACCAGACAATAGTCGTCGACCGCCATCTTGTTCAGCGCTTCGTACTTCAGTTCGCGTTCGCCCGGATCAGTGGTAGCCAACGTCTCCCTGTACAGCGCGTTGAACTCGTCGGGGATCCACACATCCACCCAGGAGGTGGAATCCTCGCTCAAGTTGGCGCTCAGACTAGTTGAGTAGTCCATCTCGATGCCGTTGTAAGAGAGACCCATCAGGATCAGCTCGTTCTTGAAACCCTTCTTGGACTTCTGCATCAGGGCCGGGTACGCCGCCTGCTCCAGAGCGATCTCGATCCCTATTTCGCCGAGAGCCTCTTGGATGAGGGTGAACATCTGGGTGTTCTCGTCTCCCGCGTTGTAGGTGATCTTTGTCTTCCATGGATTTTCAGTGCTGATATGAAAGGCGGACTCGGCCAGCAGTTGCTTCGCTTTGGCTACATCGTACGGATGGCCCACGATGCTCGGGTTGTAGGCCTGCCCGCCTTCCACGGCCAACTGGTCGGTCGGCGCATAGAGACCTCGGAACACGCCGTTCACGATCGTCTCGTTGTCGATGGCATAGGCGACCGCCTCACGGACCTTCTGGTCCGAGAAGGGGCATTCCGGGCTCTTACTGTCTCCGGCGATGGACCAGACGGTCAGGATACGTGAGTTGACACTGCTGCCTTCCGCCTGCAGGGCTTCAGCATCCGCCGCCGAGGTCTGGTAGAGCAACTGGCCTTCTCCGCTCTTGTACGCCGTCAGAGCGATAGTCGGATCGGCGATGATCTTGATCTCCACGCTGTCGAGATAGGGCAGGCCCTCTTGCCAGTAGCCCTCGAACTTCGTGAACTTGATAGAGACATCAGGCTCGTAGCTCTCGAACTTGAAGGGCCCCGTCCCCACGGGATGAAGATTCATGGCCTTCTCGCCCATTTGCTCGTAGGCCGTGGGAGAGACCATCTTGCCGTAGTTGTTGGCACTCATGCCCTTTATGAACAGGGGATTCATCTCCGACATAGTGAGGCGGATGGTGTAGTCGTCGACGACATCTATCGCCGTCACGGCATCCAGGTCATGCTTCGTGGTCTTCGTCTTGTCCTTCCACATGTCGAGATTCCACTTGGCGGCTTGCGCATTGAAGTCGGTGCCATCGTGGAATTTGACACCCTGTCTCAGGTGGAAGGTTATGGTCTTTGCGCCCTCATCAACCTCCCAACTGGTAGCCAGTTGCGGGACGGGCTCCCCCTGCTCGTTCAGCCCGACCAGGTTCTCTATGGCCCACCGAGCGTGCATGCTGTCGATGTAGCCGGTCGTGCCCCAAAAACAGCCGATGTTGGCCGGCGACGCGTTGTGGAGCACCACGAGCGCTCCACCGTACTGGGGCGTCTCATCACTCTGCGGCCCCTGCGGACACTCGAGAACGCTTCTCGGGACGGCGGCCTCGGTAGTCGAGGGGGCCACGGTAGTAGCCGGGCCGGCGGTAGTGGCCGGACCGGCGGTGGTCGGCGGCGCGGTGGTGGTAGTCTCTTCGCCGCCGCATGCCGCTAGAGCCAGCAGCAGAACGACGGCCATGAGGCATCCAAGAGAGACTACCGAACGTCTAGGCTTCATCACTCCTCCATCCGAAAGACTATGTCACCTCACCCACGTCACGATCCGTCTCGTTCCCCGGCTTTTCACGCCATGCAGCACCCCTTTGGATCGTCCGCCCCTCAGTGGCCACTATGACGTGCCACCATCGCGCCGGGTGAACGTTCGGGTATGCACCTTCGTTCGTACATGCGCCCCGTTCGGGCATATACTCGTTGTGCTGCGCGGAGGCGGAGAGCGATGACAGACACCCCCAGAGACCCGACCTGCGAACAGACGAGGGTTCTGATCGCCGATGACCACGATCTGATACGTCACGCGCTGCGCGCGGTCATAGATGATGAGCCTGACATGGAAGTCGTCGGCGAAGCAGCCGACGGCGAGCAGGCCGTAGCACTGGCCCTCGAGCTCAAGCCCGATGCCGTGTTGATGGACATCCAGATGCCCAAGCTTTCCGGGATCGAGGCCACGAAGCGCATCAAAGACCTTCTGCCCGACGTACTCATCCTCGTGCTGACCGTCCACAGCAGCAACGAGTACATACTGCGCATCCTCGAGGCAGGCGCCACCGGATACCTGACCAAATCCATAATCAGCAAGGACATACCCGCAGCCATACGGGCCGCCATCAGTGGCGAGTCGATACTGTCGGAGGAGATCCTGAAGAAGCTGCTCGGCTACGCGCTACGCTACCCCACCAGGCAGCATGTCCCAGAGGAACTGGAGACTGTCTTGACCGAGCGCGAGACGGAGATACTGGAGCTCGTGGCGCAGGGAGCCAGCAACAAGCTCATCGCCAGCAGGCTCGACCTTAGCCAGAACACCGTCAAGAAGTACCTCATGGGCATCTTCACCAAGCTGGGGGCCACGTCCCGGACCGGAGCAGTGATCAACGCCCAGCAGATCGGCCTCTTGTCGCGTCATGAATAGCGCCACGGACCAAGGCCCGCCTACCGAGGCAGACGCGTTCCTCGCTCCCCGTCGCCACCGCGCGCTGCACTATGGAGTGACGGCCGCTGCGGGCGCCACAATACTCTTTCTCTACTACGCCTACGCGGAGTCCCTTCCTACCCCACCCGGGCACTACTTGGACTGGTTCTGGGGGATCTTCTCCTTCGAGTTCAGGAATCACGTCCTCGGCGTACTCATCCTGGTGCCGATACTCTATGCCGCCCTGACGCTTGGCTGGAAGCGTTCCTCGGCCGTGGTCCTTGCCCTCCTGGCCGGTGTCGCGCCCTATGTCGTCGATTTCTCCGATGGTGCGCTGACCCTCTTCGAAAGCTTCAGCCTGCTGGTCGTTCCTCCCGCCCTTGTGATCAGCGTCGAGATGCTTCTGGCCTCCAACGCACGCGAGAGGCAGGCCAGGGCCGAGAAGACACGCGAGAGGGCCGAGGTGATGAGGCAGTCATTCGCCATACAAGAGGACGAGCGCCGGCGCATAGCCCAGGAACTCCACGACACGGTGGCCCAGACCCTGCTGGTCAACGCGAGCACGGCTCACAACCTGCTCACGGGTAACGGCTCCGCAACGGAAGGCACGAAAGCGGCTCTGGAGGCGATCAAGCATAACAGTCTCGATATGGCGGACGAGATCCGCAGCATCTGCCAGGACCTGCGGCCGAGCATCTTGGACCACCTAGGGCTTATCTCAGCACTGAAGTGGCTGCTGGACAAGCTCAACCAGGATACGGGGGTAGACGTTCAGTTCGTCCTCACGGGCGAGGAGTACGAGCTGAGACAGGATGAGAGTGTGGCCGTCTTCCGGATCGTCCAAGAGGCCCTCAACAACATCAAGAAGCACGCCGGGGCCACGATGGTCAAAGTGCTCATCGCATTCGACCCCGGGGGCCTGATGATACTGATACAGGATGACGGTGAAGGCTTCGAGCCGTTCGACGACGCGCACCGGTATGCGCTGTCCGGCAAGCTGGGGATCCTGGGGATGAAGGAGCGGGCTGAGTCGATCGACGCCGCGCTACAGATCGTTTCCAGCAAGAGCTCCGGCGCTGAAATCCGGCTCAAGACTCGCTCTGGTACTCCTCAATCAGTTGCCTGAGGTAGTCGTAGATCTCCTGCGACGGTCCCTTGTCGGCATTCTCCCGTATCCACTGCTGCGTGGCGGGCTCAAAACAGGCCATCCACAGCTTCAGCTCCTCGGAAGTCGGTCTGGTCACCGTCTGGCCCGCGCATTTCTGCCATCCCTCGGCCTCCACGCGAAGACTAGAAGTGCGGAGCGCCTCGCTGAGCCATGGCGTCAGCCCGTCGATCACCGCGCGTATATCGGCGGGTAGCCTGCTCCAGACCACGCAATTCATCACAACGATCTCGCCGCCCTGACCAAGACCCAGATCCAGATGGCTGTCGAACACCGCCTCCATGCCTCGGTCGGTCACGACGTAGATGGGCGCCATGCAGCCCACGATCACGCCCTTTCTGGCCGCCGCTTTCCACCCCGCCGGAGACATGTTCACGGGAGTAGCGCCGGCGGCCTGAACTGCCGAGAGCCGGTCACCCATAGCAGCGATCTTCATGTCGCTGACATCGTCGGGCACGTGTAGCTCTTTGTCCCTGACATGTATCGCAGTGCTCGTCGAAACGGACTTTCCGAGGACTCTGACGCCACTCAACTCGGCCTCCATCTCGGGGAACCTCCCCAGCAGTCGATCCCAGATCTCCGTGCCGCTCTCACTGGGCACGGCCAGGGATCCCAGGGTAAAGACGCTGTTCAGACTCAATTGCTGCCCCGCATACGCGAGGTTGAGCATCGCTACATCACAGATGCCACGCTGGGTCGCCCACAGCACCTGCCCGCCCTTCGCCAGGCTCTCGGACGGATAGATGGTGAACTTGACCCGGCCGCCGGTGGCCTCCTCGACCCTCTCAGCCCACTCCTGTATTGCCAAAGCAGGCGGGGCGGCGGGAGGGATGTGATGGCTGAGTCTGAGCTCATACACCGGGGAAGGGGTCTCTCCGGGACTTGCTACGCTGCAGGCTGCGACGGTCAGCCCGAGCGCCAGTGCTGAAGCCAAGCACAGGTAGACGGGCAACCTCAAGGCCCTTGACCTGGTCATGACGGGTACGACGGGCGCAGGTGCCTGTCGATGAAAGTGAACACCCGAGCCATGTTCTCGTCCGTGCGGAACATCGGGTCCGCATGACCGGCGTTCTCGAGGACGTCGAGTTCGTACCGGCCGAGGCCTACGCGCTCCTCTATCGCTCGGGCGAATCCGACAGACTGTTGAAACGGCACCACCGCGTCCAGGGCGCCGTGTTGGATGAGGATCGGCGGCATACGATCGCTGATGTAGGTCATGGGGTTGGCGAGCCGGACCCTCTCGGGCACTTCCCCGAGCGGGGCGCCGAGATACAGCGACTCCGGGGAGTCGGGCCGGCTGTGATCGCACGGCCCTAGGCCGCTCGCGGCCAGTTGCTCGTCCATCTTGAGAAAATCGGTGGGACCGAACCAGTCGACGACCGCCTGCACGTTCGCAGGCAGCCCGGGATCGGCAAGCGCCGGATCATCAAAGAGCGGCACTCCGTCCGTCACGCCGATCATCGCGGCGTAGTTCGCCCCGGACGACTCCCCGCAGGCGGCGATCCGGCTCCCGTCCAGGCGGTACACGGCTCCATGCGCCCGCAGCCGGCGGATCGCCGCTCTGACATCCCGCAGCCCGGCCGGAAAGATCGCTTCCCCGCTCAAGCGGTAGTTCACGCCTACAACGGCGTATCCCCTCTGCAGCCCCCTCAGGTACGACTCGATTTGACCGTCCCTCTTGTCTCCCATCGCGAAGGCCCCGCCGTGGATGAACAGGATGACGGGGAACGGCCCTTCCCCCGATTCGGGGAGATAGATGTCCAGCTGCTGAGCCGGCGAGAGCGACCCATAGGCCACGTCCAGCCACTTGCGAGTGATGTACGAAACATCGGCGCGGTCAGAAAGACGCCGCCACCCCTCGTCTGTCTCCTTGGTCTCCACGAAGCCTCCTGGTTTCGGTGGCCGTCTACACGCTTCCAGGGCTAGATGTCTGAGGCGTTGCGGCTCCACCGCCCTGGTCCGCCGGACAACCACGACTCGTCGCGGTGCCTAGAATATCCCTTCGAGCCGGCGGGTCGCCCAGGCAAGGCACGGCTCAGACGGACGGGCGCGGCGAAACCCGTGACCACGCGCCCTCGACAGCTGGGATTTATGCATCGATGAAAGCAGGCCCAGGGCGCTGGGGACTTGACGCCGGTCCGCGCCGAGGGCGACCCGAATGCTGCTGAAGAACGACGTTTCGCCGGCCGCCGCGCCCCGAGGCCGTCACGACCAAGACCTGGGCTGGAACCTACCGCTCCTTCTCTGCCGACGGTTCGTCCGGGTCGGCGACATCAGGCTCAGCCATCAGGCGACCGATCGTGTCCCACAAGAGGGGATCGTGCGCCCGGCTGAGCGAGAGGATCTGGCGCGCGACTTCGAGTTCCGGCCTGCAGAACTGCCCCACGATATGGGAGATCGGACGTCCGGTCAGCTCGGCCAGCTCGCGAAGCGTTCGGACATCCTCGCGCGGAAGACTGACAGAAAGACGTTCCACCTCGTTGGCCACAGTTATCCTTCTGGTCTAGTACTGAAGGCATCGGCGTCCCATCAATCTCCAAGTCTACCAGACAGCAGTCCGGCCGGTTTCGCGCTACGGCCCCGTTCTGCCCAGGTCCTGCCCAAGCCTTGTCCCCCGGCTGTCGAGGCCCTGAAGACCCTCCAGGCGGTGTCGTGTTGCTTTGGCAGGATGGTATTACGAAATAGCGCGGATTACTTGAATTCGTCAGCTAATTGGCGGAGTATTGTACTACTGTCGTATTACGATGTACGTGCGAGATTCGACGATCTACGACTAGGCCGAAGGGGGTGAGTGCGATGGACATTCTCTTCAAGGTGGTTGTCATCCTATGTGCGGTAGCGATCTGGCTGGCCGTGATCTTTCTTTCCTCGCGACCGAAGCCGAAAAGAGATCGCGGTGCCGGCGGGACTGCCGACCGGGCGGAGACAAGCGACATCGATCACGGCTCGTCGAGGACGGCTGAGTAATCACGAGGTCTTGGGCATGCCTTCCGACCGGCGCCTGGCCCACTCCTCGGGTGCGACACCGAGCAGCCGCAGGGTCTTGAGGTCGGGGTCGCCCTGGAAGAACCGGTCGAGCACCCGGTGGAAGACCGAGCCGGCCGGTGACACCAGCGCGAAGAGAGTGGCGCACGACCTCAGCTTCCAGTCGTCGGGTGAGCCGAAGATGTCGTGCGCGGACCGGCCTTCGACGGAGAGAGCGGCCTCGGCGCACTCCCTCAACCTGGACCCCAGGACGGGATGCTTGAGGTAGGCCTGGGCCTCTGGAAGACTCTTGATCGAGTAGCGGACCGAGGTCGGACTGGACCCGAGCCCCTCGAGTTGCGGGAACATGTACCACATCCAGTGCGAACGCTTCCATCCGTCCCTGATCTCGGAGAGCGCCCGGTCGCAGCAGCGCTCCCGCGTCCCTGCGTAGCAGCTTTCTTGGGCCTCCACGAAGCGGTTGAGATCGTAGGGGTCGCCCCCGTCACTCATGCCTCGCCTCCTTCCCCGGCGGCCTTGCCCCATGACTGCACAGGCCTGAGCGCCTCACTCCATCTCTTTGTCACAGCGCGGTGGATCAGATAGAGATAGGGCATGCCCATGTTGGTCTCCAGCACTGAATTGATCACAAGCGTGTTCCACGCGGGATTGCGGATCCCGGTCATCGCCAGCACCGCTTCCCAACTGAACTGGACCAGTATGCCGATGGCCAGTATCCAGAGTAACGGAGCGCGCTTGGCCGGATCCTTCTGCTTCAGGTTGTATGCGCACAGGAGGCCGTACCCGACGAACAACAGCGCCGCCATGACGCCGTGATACTGGGCCGTGCCGCGCGTGATCGAGATCTGGGCAGTACCGGAACCCAGGGTAGTGCTCAGGATCGCGACGGCCAGCCAACCGGTCATAACGAATATGGACCATTCTGCCGCGTGGCGGTCCCGGTCAAGCCACAGCCAGATCCAGACGAGATTGGTGAACCCATAACTCACGGACAACCACAGGAGGAACCAGCCGGGGCCTGCGCCTTCCACGACGCGGGTACCCAGAAGAAGGTAGAAGATCCCGTAGTCAACGATGAAATAAAGCACGCCGCCCAGGATGCCGACGATGATGGCCTGGTATCTCTTCACCCACAGCAGCAGAAGGAAGAACAACGCGAGGAACCCGAGGTCCAGCCAGATGTAGAGGAAGTTCATCGTGCGTGCCGCGATCACGTCAGAGCCTGTCGGCATCGGACCCTCCTATCACGCGCCGGGGGCCTCCCGATGGTGGATGCTCCGCCCCTCCATGCAACCGGGGCACCCACGAGAACCCCCCGAGCCAAACGACGATCGACGACGCTCCCTACTTGTCGACCTTGGACGCCTCCTGTCGGACGGGGCACAGATCGCCGCCTCCTGTCGGACGGCGGCGCACATGGACGCCTCTTGTCGGGGGCGGCGCACCTGGACCCAGACAAGATGGTAGCAGGACGCGCCGGGGTGTCGCGAAGGGTCTTCGTGCGGGAGGTCTGGGGTTGACCCGCTTTCGTAGACACTGTCATGCTTCAGAGAACGAGGGTCCAGAAGAAATGGGAAAGACCCGGGGCGAGAACCTCAGGGAGGCGCACAGGGTTCAGGTCAACGGCGGAGTAAGTCGTTCTGCTCCTTTCCGTCGGCCACGACTCGGCAATCGCGTGTAACTGCTGGTAACTATTTGACTATCCGACCCAAAGGTGTAGGCTACATCTAGGTTGGCCCTTCTTTTAGTCCGTCGCACCTGACCGTAGACCCTGCCCACCAAGCTTGACTGGGCCTTTGGAGCCGAGTGATATGCAGTGAGCTCGGCAAACATAAGCCGTCTTATCACGGGATGAACAGTCGCCAAGAACAAGCTACTGACCGGCTACACAGGAGATCTGCCCGCGATCCTCCTCGGTTCGCGCCGTCGTACCCAGATCCTTGACTGAATTGAGGCGCTGCCCGGCTCTCGTCCGCTGCGCGCCCTACCGAGTGAAGGAAGCGATGACATCAGCGAGGAGAAGCTCCAGAAGACGCCTACTTAGAGTCGTGCTGATGCCGGCCCTGCTTTCTACGCTGGTTCTGGCGTTGGTATTCGCCGGCACCGCTTTCGCCGCAGAGCCTATACCACCCGTCGTTTCCACCAAGTGGCTGGCGGACGCGCCGGTTGTCGTGATCGTCGATGTGCGGGCATCTGGCTACGATGAGGGTCACATCCCGGGCTCGTTATCGATCCCAGGGTTCCTCATCGACCCCTGGTCGATAGCTACACCATTTGCCACCCCTGATCCAACAAACGGCCTATGGATGGAATTCCCCACCGCGGACGCCACTCGTGTCGCCATCACGCTGATCTACGCTGGAGTCAAGAATGTAGCGATTCTGGACGGCGGTTTCCCACAGTGGGTAGCCGACGGACTGCCTGTCACCACCGCTGTTCCGGTCGTCACTCCGGTGCAGCCGCATGCTGTCGTCCCGCCGGCCGACATGGTCGTCGGCACGGAGTATGTACTGCAGCGCATCGGCAAGTCGATCATCATCGACGCGTGGGACCAAGAGGTTTATCGAGCACAGGCGCCGGCACCGGAACCCTGGACTCCTACTGAGCCCGGGCATATCCCGACCGCGGTGTCTCTACCGGCTCCTCTGATCTGGGAAACCGATGGAGCATACCGGGCTGCGTTGATGCTGTGAGGTTGCCCCGGTTCCGTGGACGGTTAGGGGCTTTCGGATCTAGGCTTCGGCCAAGTACCTCCTTTCGTAGTTCATCGGCGAGAGATAGTCAAGTCCGGAGTGTCGACGCGCGGGGTTGTACCAGTCCTCGATGAAGCTGAAGACGGCCATCTCGGCCTCGGTGCGCGTGTGGAATCTGTGGCGGTCGAGGAGTTCGCACTCCAGGGTGGCGAAGAAGCTCTCGCACAGGGCGTTATCGTAGGCGTCCCCCACGGTTCCCATGGAGGGTCTCACGCCGGCCTCGCGACACCGCTTCCCGAAGGCGAGCGAGGTGTACTGGCTGCCGTGGTCGCTGTGGCAGATGGTGTCGGATGAACCCCGGCGCTGAGCCAGCGCCATCTCGAGCGCACCCAGCACGAGCTCGGTGCGCAGGTGCAGAGCCATGGACCAGCCGATGATCCGCCGTGACCAGGCGTCCATGACCACGGCCAGGAACAGGAACCCTTGGT
>JAJFUK010000168.1 GCA_021372435.1 Actinomycetes bacterium
CGGCATCGCTCTTGTGCGTGATGTCGGGAGAGGACACCTTGAGCACGCAGGGGAAGCCGATCTGCGCGCTGAGCGCCACCGCTTCCTCCGGGGAGGTGGCCAGCCGCATCTCGGTGGTGGGGATGCCCAGACTCCGCAGCAACTCTTTGGACTCCAGTTCGGTGAGGACGAGCCGGGACTCGTTCCGAGCCCTCTCTATGATCTCAGTGGCGTTTACCATGTCTTACCTCGGCGCAGGAAGCGCGGCTCCGGTGGTGTGTTCGTGGGCTGTGACCGTCACCTGACCAACTCAGGTGACAATTTCAGACGCTCGATGACCTCGTCGACGGTCGCGGGCTGCAGGTTCATCGACTTCGCGACGCCCACCAGTTGCTCGACCAGCTGGGCGTTGGATTTGGCGAGCTCCTTAGGCCGGATGTAGATCGTATCCTCGAGACCGGTCCGAGCGTTGCCGCCCATGGCCAGACCGATGGTGGTAAACGGTAGATTGGCCCTCGAGATGGCAATCACCTGCCAGCTGGTGCCCTCGGGCAGCTCGCGCACGCAGTAGGAAAGCAGCATGGGATCGGCGGGCATGCCGCCCTTCATGCCCAGGATGAACGAGACCTGCAGAGGTTCGGTGACCAGCCCCTTCTTCAGCAGGTCCAGCATGAGAGGTATGTGCCCCGTGTCGTAGATCTCTATCTCGGGCTTGATACCCAACTCGAGCATGCGCTCGGCGAGCTTGTACATCTGCTTGGGCGGGTTCCGGAACTCGTTTTCGCCGACGGTCATGGTGGCCGGGTTCAGTGTGGCCATGGCCGGCTTCGCCTCGACGATCTTAGTGCGCAGCTCGTACTCCATCCCGCCTCCGGTGGACAGCTGCACGATGCCCGGGCACTTCTCGCGGACCAGTTCCACGGTGCGCTTCGCAATGTCCAAATCGCAGGTGAAGTCGTCGTTCTCGCGCAGATGGATGTGAAGGACCGCCGCGCCGGCCTCGTAGGCCCCCTTCGCGGCTTCCGCGATCTCCTCGGGGGAGCCGGGCATCGCCGGGGTGTCCTTCTTGGTAGCGGCGGGGCCGGTGAGCGAGGCGGTGATGATCGGATTCATGGTGTGGTTCCTCCTAGTCTGTGTTGCGGCGTGTCAGCCGTCTCACGTGTTGACGAGCACCAACATGGTGGCCGGCCTACTCGTGTTGTTGATGATCGACCTGGCTTCATGCGGGCCGATGTAGAGCGAGTCCCACGGTCCGAGGACGAATTCCTCGGTCTCGCTCTTGACCGTGAGCTCTCCCTCGAGGACGAAGTAGACCTTCTCCTCGGCCGAATCCGCACCGGAGAACTCCACTCCCCCGCCGGGCAGGTAGTGGGACATGCCCATCCAGAACTTCGTAAGCCCGGTCTCGGCCTGACCCTGGAATCTCCCGGAGACGACATTGAAATGCTTGGGGGGGACGCCGTACTTCGTTATGTCGGCGCAAGCGACTTTCTTCATGGATCAGCGACCTCCTTCGCGGTCGGCCCGCGCCGATCACGCGGCGTAGAGTCCGCCGTCTACATAGATGATCTGGCCGGTTATGAAGTCGGACGCGTCCGACGCCAGCAGGTTGATGGCCCCGAGTATGTCATCGGGCACTCCCAGGCGGCCCATCGGGATCTCCGCCGTCATCTTCGAGTAGACCTCCGGCTTGGAGAGGAAATCGCGGGTCATGTCGGTCATGATCAGGGCCGGCGCGATGCCGTTCACGTTGATGCCGTACTTGGCCCACTCGACCGCCAGAGTCCGGGTCAGCTGGTGCACACCTCCCTTGCTGGTGGCATAGGCGGTGCCGCCGATCGCGGGGGCGACCCACCCCCTCACCGAGCCCATGTTGATGATCTTGCCCTTCTTCTGCTCGATCATGACCCTGCCCACGGCCTGGCAGGGCAGGAAGGTCCCGAGCGTGTTGAAGCGGACCACCTTCTCGTACTCGTCGGCGGGCATCTCTTCAGCCGAGAAACGGCAGTTGATGCCGGCCGTGTTCATGAGGATGTCGATCTTGGCGAACTCCTTCAAGACCTGGTCGACCATCTCCTGCATGGCCTCGGCACTCGTGACGTCGTACGAGACGGCCAGGCTCTTGCGGCCAAGCGCCTTGACCTCATCGGCCACTGCCTGCGGGTTCGCCTTCTCGAGATCGTCGACCGCCACGTCGGCGCCGGCCTTCGCCAACCCGATCGAGATGGGACGCCCTAGTCCCCCGGCGCCGCCCGTCACAATCGCCACCTTGCCTGTTAAGTCGAACATCGGACCTCCTTATACGTCGCGAGCGATCGGGACTTCTTGGCTTTTAGGCCTTCTCCCGTTCGAGGAACAACTTGAGTTGGGGCAGAAGGGCGCGGTTCTTCTCTTCCAGCACCTCGGCACGCGTCCGGCCGCTGTAGTCGTACCAGCCTTTGCCCGACTTGATCCCCAGTTCACCCTTCTTGACCTTCTCCAGCAGCAGCTCGGAGGGTCCGGTCGCGTTGCTCAGCCCCGGGAACACCCGTGCCGAGACCGTCGCGGAGATATCGAGGCCGATCATGTCGTCGACCTCCATGGGGCCGAGACAGGCGAACCGCAAACCGGTGCTGGACTTGATAGCGGTATCCAGGTCTTCGGGAGTGCAGATCCCCTGGTCGAGTATGAAGTGTATCTCGCGCGTGATGGCGCCCATGACCCGGTTGACGATGAAGCCCGGGACCTCTTTGCGCACCAGTACGGTCTTCTTGCCCGACCCGCGCATCATGCGCGCGGTCAGCTCGTAGGCGGCATCCGACGTGCGGGAGCCCCGGTGGATCTCCACCAGGGGGATGATGTGCGCGGGATTGAAGTAATGGATGCCGATGATGTTCTCAGGCTTGGGCATCCCCTCGGCCAGCGAATCTACCGTCATGCTCCCGGTGTTGCTCCCGATGACCAGTTCGGGGTCGACGGCCTGGATGGCGCTGATGAGCGCCCGCTTATCTTCCAGGTTCTCGCGGATGGTCTCCACCACATAGCTACACCCCTCGGCGGCCTTGGCCATGTCCGTGGTCACCATGCCCTCGATGCGGGCCATCACCTGGTCGACGCCCTCCTCGGTCAGGCCGAACTCGATGAACTGCTCGACGTTCTGCGGGATCTGCTCCATGGCCCGAGCAAGCGGTTCCTCACGGCGAGCCACGAAGCGTACATCGAACCCGTTCTGGGCAAAGGTCTGAGCGATGCCTTCGCCCATGGTCCCGGTACCTACGATGAGTATCTTCTCTGCCATTTCTGCGCTCCTGCTCGATTCTCGGTGTCACTCGGTCCGGTGTGTGCTTCGTTCCAGTGCGCCCTATTTATTCTGCAGGGGCCGGTCTCCCACGAAGTCGGCCGCGATCTTGTCGAAGTTGTGACGGGTCGCCTGCAACTGGACGGCGTACATCTCGGCCAGAACGTGCACGCGCTCATCATCCTGCAGGGCGCGCTTCCACGGGCGCATGACGAGCTCGTGGGTCAGACGGCGGACGGCCCTGCTCGACTTCATGATGTGATTGGCGATCTCGTACGCGCGCGGGATGAGCCGGTCGTGTTCGACGATCTCATTGATGAGACCCCACTCGAGAGCGGTCTGCGCGTCGATCTTCGGCTCCATGTACGCCATGTAGGCGCCACGCTTCTGTCCGCAGCAAACGCGATAGGAGAAGTTCATGCCGTCGCCGGGGATGATGTTGTGGGAGAAGTGGGCATCGGAGAAATAGAAGTCGGGGACGCAGATGGCGATGTCCGCCATGAGTGCGAATTCATAGTGCTGCCCGATCCCGTTGATAGCCGCGATCACCGGTACCTCGATGTCGTTGATGAAGTTCTCGACGAAGTTCATCGTGTCCGGGATATTGCAGTTGAACTTGAGATCGATGTCGGGGGAATCTTCGACTTCGTCGAAGGAGGTCGGGTCGTTTCTCTGGGTGATCCAGTAGGGGTCCGCGCAGGTCAGGATGATGACCTCGTTCTTCTTATCGTGTCCGAGGGCCGTCCAGAGCTCACCGTAGGACATCTGGGTCTGATAGCTCCATACGACGGCCTCGCCCTTCCAGTGCAGGCGGCAGAGAAGAATGCCGTCCTCAGTGCGCTCCAGGTAGGCGAAATCTTTGAACCGTTCGCCGTATTCCTCGAGTGTCTCCACGTGAACATACGGTTGCATCGCCATGGTGGTCCCTCCTCTGTCTGACAGTCAGATTCCCCGCCTCGCGGATCATGTTCTGACCTTCATTTATTCATATCCGGGGACTAGTGTCAAGAAAATGTTCATGATATAGTAATGTAGTTCATATCGTGAACACAGTCTGCGTAGGTAGAGGCAGGCATGAGGCCGGGGTTCCAGCGGCCTGCGGAAGGAGTCTGGTGGTGCTGATGCCGGCGATCCCGGGACGAGCAGATCCCTATCAAGTGAAGGTGCTCGATAAAGCTATCGACATCCTCGACGCCTTCACGGTGCACCGGGCCGACCTCAGCATCCCCCAGATCGTCGAGGCGACCGGATTGAACCGGTCGACCGCCATACGGCTGGTGGCCAATCTGGAGCGGCGTGGACTCCTGCAACGGGTGCCCGCTACCCGCCGGTACCGGCTCGGCCGCCGGCTCTTCGAAATGGGGAGCATCGTCTACTCGTCGCTCTCGCTCGTGGAGGCCGCAGCCGGCCCCCTGTCGGCCCTCGAGCGGCGCTCAGGTGCGACCATCGTACTGGCAGTGCGGAGCGGCGACTACTCCGTCACCGTCGACCGACGGCAGGGTGTCGGCAATGGGTCCACCATGGTGCCCGTACCGGGAGAGGTGGGGACGGTGCGGCCGCTGACCTACGGGCCCATCGGCCAGGTCCTCATGGCTGCGCTCGACCCTGAGACCGTCGAGAACATCCTTGACCGGTACCCCCTTGAGCAGTACACCCCCTACTCCATACTGGACCGCGACCGGTTCCTCGAACGGCTCCCGCTCGTGAGGACCCAGGGATATGCGCTGGACGTCAACGAAGTGGTCGAGGGCCTCATGGGAGTGGCAGCTCCCATCCTCGACTTCACCGGGAACATAGCCGGCGTTCTGTCCTTGGGTTTCCCCTCTACCCGGGAGAACGACCGGGACTTCCTGGACGACGCGGTCCGTGACCTTAAGCGGGCCGTGGCTGAGATCTCGGCTAATATGGGCTACACCGGCGGGGCAGACGCAGACGGGGCGTACGCAGACGGAACGGACGCAGACGGAACGGAATAGGCCAGAGGCCCGCGCGCTCCTTCTATCCTATTCGGCCGATTCCCGATGCAGTTCTATGTCTCCGACGTTGATGTCTTCCAGAGCTTCGATCGGCTCGATCGTCTTCGACAGGTATCCGTCCTTCTCGACCCGCAAGGAATACCGCCCCGGCTCCTGCCTTTCGAACCAGAAGTCTCCGAAATCATCGGTGTTCAGGGTGCCACGGCTCCGGCCATCGGCGCCGATGAGAGTCACCTTCACACCCTCTAGACATTCATCGGCTTCGGGTTCGTAGACGGCGCCGGCTATGAAGTACTTGTTGGGTAGGTCTATGTAGTAGACGCGGGGCTTGGCCCCGGCTTCGGGCTTCAGCACCTCGGCCTTGGCGATGAGGTCCTGCAGCTCGGACTCCTCACCGAAGGTGAGCGCGCCGGTGGGACAGGCGTCCACGCAGCGGGGCTCCTTCCAGCCCTGGTCGAGCAGATGGGCGCACCAGGTGCACTTCTGCGCGATCTTCGCTTCATCGTTCCAGTAGATGATTCCGTAAGGGCAGGCCTTGATGCAGTCGCCCGCGCCCCGGCACTTCTCAGGGTCTATGATGACCGCGCCGTCTTCCCGCTTGTAGATGGCCTTGGACCGGCAGGCCGGGATGCAGGAGGCTTCGTCGCAGTGCTGGCAGGTGTCCAGCATGTAACGGACCCTCACCTTGGGCACCGTGCCCTGTACGATGTCGGTGACCTTCATCCAGAAGTGCCCCGTATCCGGCTGCGGCTTGGCGATGGGCGTCCAGTCGTTGTCGACATGTTCGTCCTTGCAGGCTACCTGGCAGTTGTAGCAGCCGTTGCACTTGCCGATGTCTATGACCATCACTTTGCCCATGTCAGTTTTCCCTTTCTACTAGTACTCTGTCGAAACGCAGGCCGGCCGTCTCACTGTAGGGCCTGCTGAATGCCTCCGGATACTCCCTCGTAAGCGCCTCCAGGTCGACCGGAGCCACCTCGACCAAGAAGCCGCTGCTGGCCATGCCCGCGCAGTTCTTCGAAGTGACGCTGTGCGGGGAGATGGTGTTTATCGCCCCTCCCCTGTCCAATTCACCCGAGACGATGAAGTCGGCCCGGGCGCCATGGTCCACGTACGCGACGCCGGGCATGATGCGCTCCCACACTCGGGCGCCCACCAGCACCGCACCCCGCTCGTTGAAGATCCTGCAGATGTCGCCGTCTTTGATGCCCCGCTTGGCCGCCTCCGACGGATGCAGCCACACCGGCTCGTACAGGTACCCATCGGGGCCTTTGACCTTGCAGGAGACTATCTCCCTACTCCAGGTGTGGTCGTCCATCTGCGCATGCACCCTGTGCCGCGGATGGTTGGACACGCAAAGTAGAGGGAACTTCGAGGCTCTGGCGCTTGACAACCGCTCGTCGTGCAGCTCACTCTTCTCCACCCAGTGCGGCACCGGCGGCCTCTCCCGGTCTTCGGGGAAGTACTTGGTCAAGTTGAGCGACTGGAACTCCAGCTTGCCCGAAGGCGTTTCGAGCGGGTGGGCTTCAGGATCGCGGTAGAAATCGTACATGCCCGCCGAGTAGCCCTCCCAATTCGGATCCGACGGCACCACGAAGTACTGCTTCTCTTGAAAGGTCTCCCAGTCGATGAGGCCCGTGTCGGGCACCCGGCTGGTATCGAAGCCGTACCGTATCCACTCCTGGATGCTCTTGCCCTCGGTGTACTGCTCGAGCAGGCCCAGTCTCTCCGCCACCATGCAGACGATCTCGTAGTCGCTCTTGGACTCTCCCAGCGACTCGATGCATTGGTGCTCCAGATAGAGCATCTCGAAGGTCACGCTCTCGGTGTCTATGCAGATGTCCTCTTCTTCGAACTTGGTATTCACGGGGAGGATAAGGTCGGCGAACAGACAGTCGTTCTCCAGCCAAGGGTGCTGAGCGATGAAGCACTCGATCGAGGGATGCTGATAGGCCGCCGCTATCTGGTTGCTGTCATTCCAGCAGGTCATCAGACAGGGCGCGTCCGACCAGATCATGTGGATGGGAGAGCAGCCCTCAACTGGATACTCGTACTTGACGAACTGCTCCTCGGCAGTGGAACTCTGCAGAGAGCTGCCGTGGATGGTGAACGTGCCCTTAAGGATCGCGTCGTGCACCAACGTCTTGGGGATGAACTGCTTGGGCAGCCCCGCGTACGGGAAGGGCGAGTAGCCTCGGTACGTCGACCGCAGGTTCAGATTGGGGTTGTTGATGATGCTCCCTGGGGAAGGCGGGTAGGCCGGATGGTCCTCAGAACCGAACACCGCGCGGTTGATGATGCAGAACGAATGCTGCCCCGGCCTGCCTATGCCCTGCATGGCCAGCAGCGCCGCCTCCAGGCGGGCCGGCTCGTGGGAGTAGGGCCCCCTGATGAGGCCCCCTCCGAAACCATGCACACACGAGGTCGCCTGGGCCGCCCAGGCCCTGGCCAACGCTTTGATGATGCGTGAGGGCACCAGGGTCTTCTCGGCAGCCCACTGCGGTGTCTTGGGCACTCCATCTTCCTTGCCCAGCACGTAGTCACTGAAACTCTCGAACCCGACGGTGTGCGTGGCCACATACTCTTTGTCGTAGAGGTCGTGCTCTATCCAATAGTGCGCGATCGCGAGCTGCATGGCCGCGTCGGTGTTGGGCAGGATAGGGATCCACTTGTCGGCGAAAACCGCTGCGCCGTAGTTGAGATCCGGACAGACGTAGATCTGCCTGATGCCGATCTCCTTCCAGAACGAGCAGAAGAGACCGACATAATCGCCACCGTTGAACCCGCGAGTAGTGGTGATAGGGTCGCAGCCCCAGAAAAGCAGCTGATCGCTGTGGCGGGAGATGTCGGGGTACATGTTGGTGGGGTGGGGCATCAGCCCGAAGGGCTCTCCCCCCCAGACATGCTTGGTGCCCCAGTACCAGCCCTCCCAGCTGTCGGCGTTGCGCACCTGCAGCGTGTAACCACCCAGGAGCTCCAGGAGTCTCATCTGGCAGCCGTGAGGCCCGTGTATGGTCTTGGTCTCGCCATGACCGTCGCCCTGTGCGAATACCGCGTAGGGGCCGTACTTGTCGATGACTCTTCTCAACTCCGCCACGATGAGATCCAGGGCCTCGTCCCAGGAGATCCTCACATAGCCGCTCCTGCCGCGGTTCTGGGTGTTGCGCCCGCCGGGGCCGGTAGAACCGGGTGCGCCTGTCGGATCCCAGTCGACCCTCTTCAGTGGATACAGGATGCGATTGGGTGAGTAGACGCTCTTCTTGTAGCCCAACCCGAGAGGGCTGACCGTGGTCTTGAGGGGGACGTGGAAGGTCTTCCCACGGGCCTCGATCTTCCAGGGCCGGAACTCCTCGGGTTTGTACTTCCAATCATAAGAGAGCGGGCGGATGCGCAGGATCTTGCCGTCCTTGACGTCCACAGCCGCCACGTGGGAGCCGATGCCGAAGCTGGACTTACCCGTGTTCTTGATGTACGTCCGCTCTGCGCCTGTATCCATCACTCGTTGTCCCCCGGCCTAGGCCAGCATCCGCTCCCAAGCGAGGCCCGTGCCCTTGTCATAAGGCTGCGCAAACGCTTCCGGGTACTGCCGCGCAAGTCCTTCGAGATCCACCGGGGCGATCTCCACCAAGAACCCGCCCGACACCATGCCGGTCGCGTTCTTGGAGATGGTGTTACGGGGGGTGATGAGGTTGATCGCGCCACCGCGATCCAGCTCGCCGGGTACGATCGGGTCGTACCTCGCGCCGTGGTCGATGGAGATGACACCGGGCATGACGCGCTCGGTGACGTAGGCGCCCACCAGCACTGCGCCGCGCTCGTTGCAGACCTTGATGACGTCGTGGTGTTTGATGCCGCGCTTTTCGGCATCTATGGGATGGACGAAGGCCGCCTGATACGCGTATCCGTCCGGACCGACGATCTTGTTGGTCTCGATCTCCCGCAGCCACTGCATGTCGTCGTGCTCCGAGTGGACCCGCCAGCGGGGGTGATTCGAGAGGCAGAGGATGGGATAGAGCTTGGCCCGGTCGCCACCGATGCGTTCGTCGTGGCCGGAGCCTCGCTCGATCCAATGTGGGACCGGCGGCCGCTCCTGGTCATCGGGGAAGTGGTCGGCCAGACGCTGCGAGTAGAACTCGAGCTTGCCGGTTGGGGTGGTCAGCGGGTGGTTCTCTGGGTCCTCGGCGAAGGGGCGCAGCCCGATGTCGTGCTTCTCCCATTCCGGATCGGTGGGGATCACGTAGTGTCCCTTCTCCATGAACTCTTCCCAGGTTACCAGGCCGGCGATGCCGCACTGGTCGAAGCCGATCCTGATGTAGTCGTCCACGGACTTGCCCTCGGTGAATTGCTCCAGCACGCCCAGTTTCTCCGCGATGGCGCACACGACCTCGTAGTCGCTCTTCGACTCACCTTTAGGCTCGATGCACTTGGCGTCGTAGAACAGAGTGCCGAACTCGGCGGAGTAGTTGTCGACACCGATGTCGTTGTTCTCGAATTTGGTCGTCACAGGCAGGATGAGATCGGCGAACTGGCAGTCGTTCTCGATCCACGGATGCTGGGCCACTATGAACTCGATCTTGGGGTTCTGGAACGCTTGGCTGATGTAGTTCCCGTCGTTCCAGCAGGTCACCAGCGACGGTGAGTCGGTCCAGATCATGTGGACCTCCGAACAACCCTCGACCGGGTACTGATACTTGACGAACTGGTTCTCGGTCAGCGCACGGCTTTGAGTGGTCCCGTACCAGGTGATCGGCTTCTCAGGCGTCGCCTCGTTGATGGCGAAGTGGATCAGGTCCTTGGGGATGAACTGGGCCGGCAGGTCGCCGACCGTCGGGGCGGCCCGGTTCGCCGGCGTGGAGATGAGATCGGGGTATACGAGGTGACGCGGAACCGGCACCGACCCGCCGAAGGGGAACTTGTCGCCTACCCGGACTCCCATCAGTCCCCATTCGATGGTAGTCAGCATATGACGCCCCGGCTTGCCCAGGCCCTGCATACCGAGCAGGCAGACCTCGGCCCTCATGTTCTCGGTGGCGTAAGGAGCGCGTGCCATGTTGCCGCCGTTGCCGTGCGTCGTACAGGTCGGCGCGGCCGCCCAGACCCGAGCCAGGGCCTTGATGATCCTCGACGGGACGCCGGTCTTCTCCTCGGCCCACTTGGGGGTCTTAGGAACACCGTCCTCCTCGCCGAGGACGTAGGCGGCGAACTTGTCGAAGCCCACTACATGAGTGTCGACATACTCCTTGTCGTATGTCCCTGCCTGCAGCCACTGGTAGGCGATGGCAAAGTAGAGGGCGGCGTCGGTGTTGGGCCGGATGGGGATCCACTTGTCGGCGTGCACGGCTGCGCCGTAGTTGACCTCCGGACAGACGAAGATCTGCTTTATCCCCAGCTCTGTGAACCAGTAGAGGAGCCGGCTGACCGTCTGGCCGCCCCAGCCCCATGGCGTCGTCTCGGGGTCGTTGCCGATGTGTAGCAGGGTCTGGGTATGCTCGGCGATATCCGGGATGATATTGGACTGATAGGCGGCCTTGCCCACCGGTTCGCAGCCCCACACGTGCTTGGCGCCCCAATACCATCCCTCCCAGCTGTCCGGGTTGCGGTTCTGCACCGTGTAGTTGCCGAGCAGCGACATCATCTTGCGGTTGCAGCCGTGGGTGGTGTGGACGACCTTGCCCTCGCCGTGCCCGTCCTGTTGCAACAGGACGGCCGAGAGCCCGTATTCCTTCTCGATACGCCGGATCTCTGAAGCAACGAGATCGGTGGCTTCGTCCCAGGAGATGCGAACGTACTTGCTCTTACCGCGGTTCTGCGGGTTGCGCTCGCCTTTCGGATCCCAGTCCACCCGCTTCAGCGGGTACATGACCCGGTTAGGCGAGTGCACGCGGTTCTTGTAGGCGAGCGTGAAGGGCGGGATGAGCACCTTCATACTGCATTCGAAGACCTTGCCCCGGGCCTCTATGCGCCAGGGCTTGCGGTCGTACTTCCAGTCGAAGTGGAACGGCCTGATACGCACTATCTTGCCGTCCTTCAGGTCGACCTGTACGGTGTTGCCGTCCTGCACGACTCCGTTGAAACTGAGTCCTTTGACTACGGTGCGTTCATTCTCGGTCATGGTGTGACTCGCCTTCCTTAGTCTATGGGTGGCGTCCTAAACGAGTTGCTCGGCGAGGTCTCTTATGTTAAACTATTTAGTTGGAAAAGTAAATATCTCGACTCCTTCTGATGCCGCCCACTAACACACGCCATGATTTGATCGCAGCGCTCGACCTGGCCATCGACGCCTTCAACCGAGACGGGCGACTCGGCCGCGGAAGAGCGACTAGGCGCGCGCGGAAGCTGACGGGCTTGGACTGGACCTACTCCGCTCTTCTGATCATGGAAGAGATGCGGGTCAACCCCACCCTACGCCTCAGTCAATTGGCAGACTTAACAGGCACTACCCCACCGACGGTCACCAAGCTCATCAGGGACCTGGAGAGCAAGGGTCTTGTCCACAGGATGCCGGATGAACTGGACGGCCGCGTCAGCATCGTCAGTCTCACAGATCGAGGGAGAGAGATGGCCACGGCCATAAGACGAAAGCGGTTGGAGGCACTCGAGCAGGTCCTCAGCGAATGGAGCGTAGACGACTTCGAGCAGTTCCTGACTCTGTTCGAACAGCTCCGCGACGACATGCAGCGGCTTTCATCCTTCATAGAGGACTCGCCGACTCCGACGGCGGTCGTCCCCACACTCGACATAGGGGATGCGTAGCTGGGAGGCTGCTGAAAAACCAAGCCACGGCCGCCAAGACACACCGGCCGGCGCGATAGGGCGTCCTCGGTCGCGCAAATAGCGCTGCTATTCGCGCTTCTTGCGTTCTTCTCTCGCCCGCAGCCATCGCGCCCTGACGGCGCAGCGTCGTCTTTCAGCAGCCTGCTGGGGTCCTGCGGGACCGCGAGCATCCCGCGATGGATCAGCGCCGGCCCCGACGGCAGGGTGCGCCTCCCAGGGAGCGCATCGCGGCAGCCGCGGCGTTGGCTGTTCGGTACCCTCCTACACCGTCTGATAACCGTAGGCCAGCCACCCACCGTCCACCGGTAGCGTCACGCCCGTGATAAAGCCGGCGTCGTCGGACGCGAGGAAGGCGATGGCCCTCGCCACCTCCTCGGGTTCTGCCGGGCGCTTCATCGGACATCTCTTCTCGATCTCTTCCAGAGAGGTCCAGCCTGCCCTGATGGCGTCATCCAGACGTCGAGTCCGAGTCCAGCAGGGAGCCACGCAGTTCACGTTGATCTTGTACTTGGCCCATTCCACGGCCAGAGAGCGGGTCATGTTGATCACGGCGGCTTTGGATGGACCATAAGCGTTGATGTAGGGAACGCCGGCGATGCCCGTCTGAGAGGCCACATTGACGATCTTGCCGCCGTCGTGGCTCTTCATCCAGCGGGCCGCCAGCTGGCTGCACTGGAAGGTGGCCCGTACGTTGACGGCCATCACTCTGTCCCAAGCCTCCCAATCCTCCAGCTCCAAAGTGGAGGCGGGGACCTTGGCGACACCGGCATTGTTGACCAAGATGTCTATGCCGCCGAAAGCGTCGACCGCTTTGTCGATCATGGCACGCACTTCGTGGGGCCTTGAGAGATCCGCGGCCAAGGCCACGCCCCTTCGCCCGGTCGTCTTGAGGCGGCCGACCGTGTCCTCAGCCTGCGACGGGTCGAGGTCGGTGGCGATCACGTCGGCGCCCTCCTGCGCGAAAAGCACGGCGGTGGCGCGACCGATACCGGTACCTGCCCCCGTGATCAGCGCCTTCTTTCCTTCCAATCTCATCTGCGGCTCCTTAGGGGGAACGGCCGGTACTGTCGAGGCGGCCGGTGTGGACGCTCCCGGCGTGGGCGCCCCGCCCGCCGGAACGGCGGGCGGGGCGCCCCCCAGGAACAACGGCTTCCGCGTCGCTGGCCCTCTTCGCGCAGGGCGCCTGCGGCAACGCCAGACGCACGATCACATCTGGGCCAGCTTGTCCTCTGAGTACTTGATCGACGCGAAATCGTGCGCCGATTTCACCAAGTTGAACGAATACATCTCCGCATACACATGCTGGCGAAGGTTCTGCTCCACCAGCTCACGCCAGGGGCGCGCGCAGATATGGTGGGTCAGGCGTCGCGTGGAACGGTTGGTCTTCATGATCATGCGCGCCAGTTCCCAAGCCCTGGGAAGGAGCTTGTCCCGCTCGACCACCTCGTTCACCACGCCCAGTTTGAGACAGGTCTCCGCGTCGATGCCCTGAAGAGTCAGGGTCATGTAGTTGGCGCGCTTGATCCCCAGGACTTTCTGCATGGCCAACGTCATGCCGTCGCCGGGAACGTGACCGCCGTGCATCCCGAAGTGATCGTCCTGCAGGATGAAGTCCGGCGTGCACAGGGTGATGTCGCTCATCATGGCCATCTCCCAGTGGATGCCCCGGCCGTTGATGGCGGTGATGGTCGGAATCTCGATGTCGTTCACGAAATTCTCAGCCACTTTGAGCGTGTCGTAGATCTGGACGTTGAAACGCTGATCGTTGTCGGGCGATTCCTCCACTTCCTTGAAGGACGAAGCGTCCACCTCGCCGATCCACTTGTCCCCCGTGGCGGTGAAGATGAGCACCTCGTTCTCGAGGTCATGGCCAACGGTGGTCCACAGCTCGGACAGAGCGTGGTGCATCTGATAGCTCCAATGCACCGGACCGTCGAACGTGTGCATCCTCGCTTCGAGGATCCCGTCCTCCCTCTTGAACTTGAAGAAGTCCTTGAACCGCTCCGAGTACTCCTCGAGCGTCGGCCTGTGGATGTAGTCTTGTTCTGCCATAGTCACCAGCTCCTATCGGTCGCGTTTGTCACAGAGTCCCGCACGTTGGCACATCTTAACCACTCGATGAGCCGCCGATGAGGCGCCCGTTTTGAGATTCACATTGCCACGTTGGCGGCAAAACGCATAACCCATCGTCATCGTATCGGAGTTCGTATACGAAGCGCTGCTAACCTACCGCGTGATCTGATCGAAGTCAATGTTACCCGACCGGGAAGGGCGCCCGAGCGATCCATACCCTCGCCTACCTACGTCCGGTCGTAGATGATAAGATATATCACGTAATATCGCAGTTGATTGCTGAAAGGACACAGAGGCATCATCACGGACATCATGGGCACCATCCCGGGCATCACGATCACGGCCGGCCCCGTCGTTCACCCGACCGTGCTCACCACCACGACTCCGCGCCCGAGCGACACGGCGACCGTCCGGCGCCGACGGCAGGATGGCCGGCTTCTCAAGGACTGCAGTCGAGCCCCCTCGAACGCGCCACCTCGTATCCGGCCGGTGAGGGTTGCCCAAAGCGGGGAGGCTCGGGCGAATGCATCGGGGACTGTCGCACCTGCCGGTATCACGACCGATAGGAAGTTGGCCGGGGCCCTAGCAGGCTGCTGAAGAACGAAGCCACGGCCGCCAAGACACACCGGCCGGCACGATAGGGCGTCCTCGGTCGCGCAAATAGCGCTGCTATTCGCGCTTCCTGCGTTCTTCTCTCGCCCGCAGCCATCGCGCCCTGACGGCGCAGCGTCGTCTTTCAGCAGCCTCCTGCGCCGCGCGCCACACTGTATCACCGTTGACTTTCCTTGCGCCCGGCGGTATGCAGGTAAATGGCTCGTATAAGAAGTCTTATGCGTAGCGTAGAAGCTTGAGAGCGGAGGCACTCGTCGGCCGGCCGCAAGACAGGTACGAGTCTCAGCGCCGACCGGGATCGACTGGGAACGGAGGGATGGCAGATGCCGGACGAGAAGGCTTTGAGCCGTAGACAATTCCTGAAGATAGCGGGCCTCACCGGCGCGGCCGTCGGCCTGGGCGCCGGGCTCGGCGGGCTTGCCGCCGCCTGCGGTGAGGAAGAGGCGACCACCACCACTGCCGGTCCGACCACCACGGCGGCAGCTACCACCACCACGGCGGGGCCCACCACTACGGCAGGTGCGACCACTACCGTGTCAACCGGCGTCGAGACGGGTCGGGAGATAAAGGTCGGCGTCGTCGTGCCCAAGACCGGGGCGCTGGCGGCCTTCGCCACTCCCTTCGACTGGGTGAATCAGCAATGGGAGAAGGCGCTGGCCGGGGGCGTGGTGTGCGGCGACGGCAAGAGCCACCCGGTCAAGATCCTGGTGCAAGACACCCAGTCGGACAGCGCCAGATGCGCCTCGGTGACCAGCGACCTGATCCAAAGTGACAAGGTCGACGTGATACTGGCCGGGGGGGCTCCAGAGACGATGATCCCGTCGGCCGACCAGTGTGAAGCCCTGGGGACCCCAGGTCTATTCATCCAGGGCCCGTGGCAGCCCTTCTACTACGGCAGAGGCGGCACTCCGGACAAGAATCCCTTCAAATGGGGCTACGCCCTCTGCGTCGGGGTCGAGGCCATGGCAGCGTGCTTCGTGGATATGTGGAACCAGGTCCCGACCAACAAGAAATGCGGACTCCTGTATCCCAACACGACCGACGGACAGGCCTGGGGAAGCGAGAAGGACGGAGGCCCGTTCTTCTTCAAGCAGGCCGGGTATACGTACACGATGCCCGGGTTCTATACGACCGGGACGGAGGACTACACACAACAGATCACCGAGTTCAAGAAGTTCGGCGCGAGGTCTGCTCGGGGCAGTGCATCCCTCCCGATTTCACGAACTTCTGGAAACAGTCCCTCCAGCAGGGTTTCAAGCCGAAGGTCTGCACGATAGGCCAGGCTCTGAACTTCTATGAGACCGTGTCGGCCATCGGTCCCATCGCGTACGGACTCACCACGGAGATCAGCTGGCACCCGGACTACCCGTACAAGAGCTCGCTGACGGGCCAGACATGCAAAGAGATCGCCGAGGCCTACGAGGCGGACACGGGCAGGTATTGGTCGGCGGAATTGATCTTCTATTCGCTGATGGAGGTGTTTGTCGAAGCGCTCAAGAACACCGCGAACGTAGACGACAAAGAAGCCATGCTCGCGGGGATCGTAGGAGTGAAGCTGGAGACCATCTACGGGCCGGTGGACTTCTCGATACCGGTAGACCCCGCCGCTCAGACGGAGGTCTCGCATCCGGTGCCGAATTGCCTGCGGATGCCCACGGCCGGCGGTCAGTGGCTCAAGGGCGAGAAGTGGAACTACGAGAAATACCTGGTCTCGAACCTTTTTGTGCCCGGCGCCCAGATCACCAAGAAGGTCACCGAGATCCAGTACTCATAGCCGGTCCTCCCGAGAAATAGAGATTACGGCCGCGCGGAAGCGCCCTCACGGGCGCTTCC
>JAJFUK010000185.1 GCA_021372435.1 Actinomycetes bacterium
GGCCCTGGCCCCGACCCCGTCGCTGCCGTACAGGCGGTGAGCGCCTCCAGTACCGCCTCGGCTTGGTCGTCGCGCAAAACGGCGACGTCGCCGGCACCCAAGCCGGCCTGGACTTCGGAGATGGACCGGACTTCGGCGACCGACCGGTCGACCGCCGCCTGATGCCCGGCGAAACCGGCGAGCAGGATGGGGCCGCCCCCACTGCCGAGGCCGAGCGCCGACCCCGCCGTCGTCACCGCCTGCGCGATCGCCGAAACGACCTGGGGCGACAGCGCCTCCAGCACCAGCGGCTGAAGATACGAATCGAGGATCCGAGCCGCGATCTCGCCGCCCTGGGCGAGCGACTCCAATGGCAGGACCAGAAGGGCCTGGGCTTCGGCTCGAGGCAGCAATCGGAGATTGACCTCGGTGATGACCCCCAGGACCCCGAACGATCCCACGAACAGCTTCGACATGTCGTAGCCGGCCACGTTCTTCATGGTGAGGCCGCCGAACTTGACCGATGTCCCGTCGGCCAGGGTCGCCCTCAGGCCGAGCACCAGGTCTCTGACCGCGCCGTAGCCGGCGCCCCGAGCCCCCTGGTCGCCGGTCGCGACGACGCCGCCGACGGTCGCCGAACCGGGCAGACCGGCGTCGAGGGGCAGAACGCGGCCCGCCGCGCGGGCACGGGCCTGCGCCTCAGCCACCGTGACCCCGGCTGCGACCCTGGCGGTGAGGTCGTCGGCGTCGATGACACAGGTCGAGCGCAGATCGCCGGTGTGCACCAGCAGGTCGAACCGGTCGGGCGGGTCACCCCACCCCAGCTTTGTGCCGCCCCCCACGACGCACACTCCCAGTCGTTCGGCATCGGCCAGGGCCAGTGCGGCGGCCAGGTGCCGTTCATCGGCGGGTCGCACGCCCAGATGCGCAGTCCTGCCGTGGATGGACACCTCGGGCTCGGCGACCACCCGGTCGCCCCCGACGAGGTCTCGCAGCCGCCCGGCCAGCGCGGCCACGTCCCATTCCGGCTCGCTGGCAGGCTGCCGGAGGCCACCGCCACGGTCGAAGGCGCGCGGCGCTCCTGGCGGCGCAGCGTCACTATCCCGCAGCTTGTCAGGCATGGTCATCCCTCACAGCGGGTCTCCCCCGCCCCCCCCGCGCCGGCAGCAGCTTCCCGGGGTTGCAGAGGCCTCGGGGATCGAAGACCTCCTTCACGAACCACATGGCCCGCAGGTCGTCGTCGCTGAACGCGAAGCGCATGGCTTCCAGTTTCTCCACCCCGATACCGTGCTCGCCGCTCACGGTGCCCCCCAACCCTGCGCAGATGCGCAGCACCTCCATGCTGGCCTCTTCTACCTTACGCTTGGCTTCCGCGTCGGCGCCGTCATACAGAAAGCAGGGGTGCAGATTGCCGTCGCCGGCGTGGAGCGTGCAGAACACCTCCAGACCGGCCTCGCGGGCCAAGGCGGTGACCCGGCGGAGCATCTCCGGCAGCTGCGTCCGGGGCACGGTACCGTCCAGCGACATGTAGTTGGGAGCCAGCCGGGTGATCGACGGGAAGCTGCCCTGACGACCCCTCCACAAGTCGGCCCGCTCGGTCTCGTCTTGGGCGACGCGCACGTCCAGGGCCCCCTGCGCCCGGCAGAGGGCCGCGATCTGCCCGGCGGTGTCGTCCATGCCGTCTTGGAGTCCATCAAGCTCGATGAGAAGCACCGCTTCCGCGTCCCTCGGATACCCACAGGCCAGGGCATCCTCCACAGCCCGGACCGTGCGGCCGTCCATCATCTCCAAGGTGGCGGGGACCAGGCCGGCGGCCACGATGGCCGACACCACGTTGCCGGCGTCCTCCAGCGTCGCGAAGGCTGCCAGCATGGTCTTGACCGTCTCCGGGATCCTGAGGATGCGAAGGACGGCGGCGGTGACTATCCCCAGGGTGCCCTCGCTCCCCACGAACACGCCGGTCAGATCCAGGCCCAGATGATAGGCATTCTTACCCCCCAACCACACGACCTCTCCATCGGGAAGGACCACCTCGAGGCCCAGCACGTGGTTGGTCGTCACCCCGTACTTGAAACAGTGCGGTCCCCCGGCGTTCTCGGCGATGTTGCCCCCTATGGAGGAGGCCCTCATGCTGGCCGGGTCGGGAGCGTAGTAGTAGCCGAGCGGCTGCAGGGCAGTGGAGATGTCGAGGGTGAAAACGCCCGGTTGCACGACCACGCAGCGGTCGGGGATGTCGATCTCCAGAATCTGGTTCATGCGGCCCAACTCTATGACCACCGCGCCCTCCAGAGCCAGCGACCCGCCGCTCACGTTGGTGCCGTAGCCGCGCGCGACGAAGGGGATCCCCTCGTTGCCTAGGAGCTTGACCACGGCGGAGACCTCGGCGGTGGAGCGCACGAACACGACCGCTCTGGGCAGCGACCGCTCTCCGTAGGCGTCGTACTCATAGGTCTGGAGGTCGACCAGCCCGTCGAGCACGTTCTCGCGTCCGACTATGGTTCTGAGCGCCTTGGTCAACGGTGCCGACATCCTGGATCCTCCGATCAAGGGACGACCCGCACGGACGTCCCGGTGGAACTATATCGCGCCATCCCATACACTGGCAGCATCCGCGAGAGAGCATCCCACAGGAAGCATCCGAGAGGTCCTGGCCGCACAGGCAATATGCCCGGCGCGCTATGACACGAAACGAGGGGAACATCGTGGGGATCATGAGCGGTAAGACGTGCGTCGTCACCGGTGGGGCGGGCAGCATCGGCTTGGCCGCGGCCTCTTTGCTCGCGCGGGAGGGCGCGCGGGTGATGCTGGTCGACAGGCGTCTGGAGGAGCTGGAGCGGGTGGCCGCCGGGCTCGCGGCCGCAGCCGGTGAGTCGGAGAACGGCACCGACGCGGACGCCGCCGCCGACCGCGTGGCCGCGGTCTGCGCCGACGTCTCCAAAGCCGAAGACACGCGGCGCTATTTCGACGAGACCGTCCGCCGGTGGGGCAAGATCGATGTCCTTTTCAGCCACGCCGGCATCTCGGGCGTGCTCGCGCCGGTCACCGAATACCCCGAAGACGTCTTCGACAACGTCATGGCCGTGAACGTCCGGGGCTCGTTCCTGGCCTGTAAGTATGGGCTGCCCCTGATGAACGACGGGGGTAGCATCATCATCACTTCGAGCATCATGGGCGTCACGGCCGATCCCGGGGTGGCGGCCTACGCCACCTCGAAGCATGCGCTCGTCGGGCTGGCCAAGGTGGTGGCGAAGGACGCGGCCGCCCGCAACATCCGGGTCAACGTGCTCGCTCCCGGCCCTACCGACAACGCCTTCCAATCCGACATCGAGAAGAAGCTGACCCAGATCGTGGGCGAGGACGGCACCGAGATGCTCAACCGGGCGATCACCCTGGGTCGTCACGGGCAGCCGGAAGAAATAGCCCAGATGGTTCTCTTCCTGGCCTCGGACTGCAGCAGCTTCTCCACAGGAAGCGTCTTCATGGTCGATGGAGGGATGGGCATCTAAGGACTCGACCGAGGACGCGCTATCGTGCCGTCAGGCGCGCACTCGGCAGTGGCGGCCTCATTTCGAAACGAATCACAGGGAGGATGACATGGAAGGCACCAAATACGGCAGGTACATCATCACGGAGACACCGCGGCACCCCGACCACCCTCAGAGCAGGGACATAGAGAGCGACGTGCCCTGGTGCGACTCCCTGTACATAGACAACGAGCTGGGCGGCACGGTCCCCGGAGCCTACTACCTGGAGACCTGCCTGGTGCTGCGCACGGGTACGATGGAGGACCTGAAGGTGCCTCACACCCATTCTTTCGACGAATATCTGCTGTTCCTCGGGACGAATCCGGACGACCAGTTCGACCTGGGAGGCGAGGTGGAGCTCTGGCTGGGCAACGAGAAGTACATGCTGACCAAGACGTGCGCCGTGTTCGCGCCGGCCGGGCTGCCCCACTGCCCTCTGATCATCCACAAGGTGGAAAGACCCTTCATGTTCATCACCACCGGGCCGGGCCTGGGCTACGTCCGGGACAAGGGCGAAGGGAAGGCGTCCTGACAGCGTGACCTGCCGATAGGCGCGGCGGCCGGCGGGCGGCAGGGTGCTCTCCCGCCGCGGATCAGCGGATGCGGGATCTGTCGGCCAGAGGCTCGGTCAACAGACCGTAGAACTCCGGCCTCCGGTCTCTGACCATATCGATCTCCAGCTCACCCGGTACGATCACCTGGTGTTTCCTTCGCGACGCAGCCGGGTCCAGCTCGGCGTAGATGATGTCTTCCTCGTAAGGCCGGGCCTCCGCCACGGTGTTGCACAGGCAATCGACGAACTTACTGCGGCCGAAGAACGTGGCGCCGCGCTCCTGCCCGACACGATTGACCCCTACGACATGCACGAGGTTCTCGCGGGCCCTGGCATGCAGAACATGCCCGGGGATGAACTCGATACCTTCCGGCCAGTTGGCGATCGCCACTATGATCTCGGCTCCCATCAGAGCCAACACGCGGGTGAGCTCGGGGAAATCCAGGTCGTAGCAGATGCACAGGCCGATCCTACCCACCTCGGTGTCGTAGACCACCGGCGGGAGATCGCCGTGGTTACAGAAGCGGTCGACGCCGAGATAGGGTAGGTGCAGCTTGCGGTACCTCCCTATCAGGCCGCCCGGACCCACCAGCACCGAGGCGTTGAAGCACTTGTCTTCGCTCTTCTCCAGCATTCCGACGACGGCATAGACGCCCAGGGCGCGGCAGGCCTCCCCAAGGCGCTCCGTGCTCGGGCCCGGGATCATCTCGGCGACCGGAAGCGCTTCCTCA
Source organism: Actinomycetes bacterium (assembly GCA_021372435.1). Classification (GTDB taxonomy): domain Bacteria; phylum Actinomycetota; class Thermoleophilia; order RBG-16-64-13; family RBG-16-64-13; genus RBG-16-64-13. Next base: position 4,788 of record JAJFUK010000185.1, read on the forward strand.
AAGCTCTCGAAGACGTAACCGGTCAGCGCCGCCTCCGGGAACACGATCAGCCGCGCCCCCTGCAGCGCCGCTTTGCTCAGCAGCTCGAGGCACCGCGCCAGGTTGCCGACGACGTCGCCTATGCGCGGCTCCATCTGCACGCCCGCGATCTTGACCGGCGCGCTCATTCCGTCCACCCCCTTGCCAGACCCTTCTGAGCAATGAGCTCCGCCGTCCACCGGGCCGCTTTGCCGACAACCTCCGGACATTTATCCAGATGTCCGCCTGCCTCGTCGAACTTTCTCGCATCGTCCTCGTCGAGGAGAAAGAAGGGGCGGCCGAAGATGCGGTACTGGATGTCGCGGCACTTGACTGAGCCGTACTCCTGGATGAAGTGCTCTCTGAGGGCCTGCACCAGACCGTAGCTCGCGAAGGTTGCTCCGGCCCGATCATCGAAGTCGTCACGCGGCCGGCCGGCCAAATAGCTCAGCACCATGATGCCCCCGGCGTACGCCCCACAGTTCCCATCCCCGCAGAGGCCGCCCCCTGCCGCGAAACCGGTGGCCGCACGGAAGACCGCGTCGTCCTGCACGCCGAAGGTGTCCTGAACGGCAGCGACCACGCACTGGCCGCACCCTCTGTACGACTGTTCGTAGGTCTTGCCCAGTCGATATGCCTGTTCCCCACTGGCGGGCTCTTCGTCCATTAGTCAGACTCCTTCCCTGGTCTCACTGAGCTGTTAGTAGCGGTTGCCGGTGCCTGTCGGCAGCAGGTACCGGTGACGGCTGTCGGTGACCGATGGTCGCCGTCCCGGCCTGAATATGAGCGTACCAGCCAATGCCCGGCTCTAGACATATTTGTCCAGTCCCAGGTAGCGATGCTGCTTCAGGAACGAACTCGGCCCCGCCCGGAGGAGCGTTCGCAGGTAGGTGAAGCCCTCATACGGCAGCGAGTACCGTTCCAGGCCGGGCTCCGTACAGCGCATGCACTCCGGCGAGCTCCCCACCCGCCGCCGGACGGCGCAGGCCGACGCGGAGTCGAGGAGCGTGGCCAGGGGAGCATCCTTGACGTTGCCCAGCGGCTTCTCGAACAAAGGGCACAGGAACAGCTCCCCGTTACTGCGTACGAAGAAATAGTTGAAGCCGCAGGTGCAGGGCTTGTCCATGCAACCCGTCCGAAGGTAACGGGC
>JAJFUK010000187.1 GCA_021372435.1 Actinomycetes bacterium
CAGCGCCGCGATCGGTATGTTGCGGAAGGTACCGGCCACCCAGGCCAGCACCTACGCCTTGATCGTGATACCCCTGTTCATAATGATGGGCAACTTCGCCTTCCAGGCCGGCCTGTCCGCCAACCTCTACAAGGCCGGCCATGCGTGGCTTGCCCGAGTGCCCGGCAGCCTCGCGGCGGCTACGGTCGCCGCCAGCGCCGGCTTCGGGGCCATCTGCGGCTCCTGCGCCGCCACCTGCGCGACCATGGGCACCATCGCCCTCCCCGAGATGCGCAGGTACGGATATGCCGACAGGCTGTCCACCGGGGCCATCGCATTCGGCGGTACGCTGGGCATCCTGATACCTCCCAGCACACCGATGATCATCTATTGCATCATGGCTGAGGAGTCCATCGGCAAGCAGTTCATCGCCGGCATCCTGCCCGGCATCATGCTGGCCGCTCTCGGCATCCTCACCATAGTGATGATGGTGAGACTTAAGCCGTCGATAGCCCCCACTCCGATACGCTCCACGTGGAAAGAGAAGCTGTCCTCACTGGGAGGTCTCTGGGGCGTCATAGTGCTGTTCGGAGCCGTACTGGGCGGCATGTTCTCGGGCTTTTTCTCGGTGAACCAAGCCGCCGCCATCGGCGCCTTTCTCGCCATCATCCTATGCGTCGTCAACAGGACGCTCAACTGGGGCTCCTTCCGGATAGCAATGAAGGACACCGTCAAGACGTTCGCGATGATGTTCTTGATCATTATCGGCGCCAGTGTGTTCGCCAGCTTTTTGGCGGTCACCAAGATGCCCTTGGCCCTTGCCGACGCGTTGCAGTCGATGGACGTATCCTTCGGGGTCGTCCTGATCATCATGACCATCATCTACATCATCCTCGGCATGCTCATGGACGAGTTGCCCATGATCATGTTGACGGTGCCTATATTCCTGCCGATCGTCGAGAGCTACGGGGTAGACTTCATCTGGTTCGGCATCTACATCATTCTTGTCATGGAGTTGGGGGCCATCGCCCCGCCGGTCGGTCTGAACTGCTTCATCATCCAGGGTATCGCCAGGGACATACCTCTGAGTAGGATCTATTTGGGGGCGCTGCCGTTTGTGATAACCATCCTTGTAGGCATACTTCTGATCTACTTCTTCCCCCAGATAGTGCTCGTCCTTCCGAACCTGCTGTGAAAGGGGTGAGCCGACCATGCTGAGACTCGGAAGAATGATCGACAAGGCCACGTTCGTGGTGAGCTTGGTGAGCTACGGCGGAGTCCTCGCCATCATGATCCTGAATGTGGCAGACGTCTTCATGACGAAGTCGTTCGTCAAACCGATCCAGGGCGCCTACGAGATCACGGAGGTCCTCCTACTCTGTACGGTCATGGCCTCCTTCGCGTATGCGCAATCGCAACATGCCCACATCAACATGGGGATGGTTCTCAAGCGTTTTCCGAGGCCGGTGGCGCTGGCCTTCTACTCGCTCATGGGGCTCCTCTCGGCGGCTACGGCCGGCGCCGTCGGCTACGCGGCGGTCCTACAGGCCCAGTCTGCGATGGACAGAAACGCCGTCACGAGCGTCCTTGCCGTTCCCATGTACCCCTTCTACTACATCGAGGCGGTCGCCATGTTCTTCTTCGCGGCCGTGCTTCTGTATGACGCTGTATTGGCCTTCCTGGCGATACGCAACGACGAGTATGCGGAGATGGTGATCTCCACGTGGGCCTAGGGGGCCCAGGGAGTGTGCCGGGCCTGCCGGCGGGATGACCCCCGGCCCAGAGGCGCCGGCGCGAACACGTGGGGGTACCGTCAGTAGAGCCAGGGGATGATCCGTCGCGGCACCCGGTGTGTGTACTCGGTCTATAAGGCTCCGTAGTCCGCGGCGCAACAGAGGGGAGGTCACTTGGCCCTGGATAGGCAGACGCAGATCGACCTGTATACGACGATGCTGACCATCCGCCGTTTCGAAGAGCGGGTGGCCGCCGAGTTCTACGCAGGCCACATCTTCGGCTTCATCCACTCCTACATCGGCCAGGAGGCCATCGCCGCGGGAGTATGCGGGCACCTCACCAAAGACGACCGCATCGTCAGCCACCACCGGGGACACGGCCACTGCCTCGCCAAGGGCGCCGACATGAAGAGGATGATGGCCGAGATCCTGGGCAAGAAGACCGGCTACTGCAAAGGCAAGGGCGGCTCCATGCACATCGCCGACTTCAGCATCGGCATGCTGGGGGCCGACGGCATCGTGGGCGCCGGTCTGCCGATCGCCACCGGCGCCGCCCTGGCGGCCCGCCTGGAAGGCAGCGGCAACCTCGCCGCCGTCTTCTTCGGCGACGGCGCCTGCCAGGAAGGAGAGTTCCACGAGGCCCTCAACCTCGCCGCCATCTGGAAGCTGCCCCTCCTCTTCGTGTGCGAGAACAACCATTACGGAGTCAACACGCCCGCCTCGTACTCCCTGGCCGCCGGGGAGATCACCAGGATGCCGGAGGCCTACCACATCCCCAATAAAGCGATCCACGGCAACGACGTCGAAGCGGTCTACGAGGCCGCCGGCGAAGCCGTGGCCCTCCTCCGCCGGGGAGAAGGTCCCTACTTCTTGGAATGCAAGACCTACCGCTGGCACAAGCACTATCTCTCCGACGCCCTCGACGACCTGCGCCCCCGGGAGGAGCTCGAGTCCTGGACCAAGAGGTGCCCGGTGGGGTCCTACCAGGCGAGACTGCTCCGTGAGCAGGTGCTGACGCGCGAGGAGTGCGCGGGCATCGACGAGCAGATCCTGGCGCGGGTGGAGGAGGCCTATCGGTACGGGCTGGAGAGCCCCTATCCCGAGCCTGAGGAAGCTTTGGAAGACGTGTACTCGGGATGAGGGAGATCACCTACGAGCAGGCGGCCATGGAGGCCATCCAGGAGGAGTTCCGCAGGGACCCGCGGACGGTCCATCTGGCCACCGATCCCATCGCCGTCCTGCAGGAGGAATTCGGCACGGAGCGGATCAGGGTCACCCCCATCGCCGAGAACAGCTTCGTGGGAGCGGCCATCGGACTCGCCGGCTCAGGGTTCCGGACGGTGGTCAACCTGCGGATGGCCACCTTCGGCTTCGTGGCCATGGACCAGTTCATCAATCACGCGGCCAAGATCACGTACATGTTCGGAGGCCAGGCAAGATTCCCGATCCTGTACCGCATGACGGTGGGAGCGGGCATCTCCGCGGCTGCCGAGCATTCGGTCACCCCCTACCCCATGTACATGAACGCACCCGGTCTCAAGGTGATCCTTCCGGCTACGCCGTATGACCTGAAGGGGCTGTTCAAGACCGCCCTGCGGGACGACAACCCGGTGATCTCCTTCGAGCACGTGGCTCTGGGGGACGTGAGAGGCGAAGTGCCCGAGGAGGAGTACTTCATCCCGTTCGGCCGGGCCCGGGTGCGGCGAGAAGGTGCCGACGTCACCGTGGTCGCTTTGGCCAAGATGGTCGACGAAGCCTTGGCGGCCGCCGAAGAACTGGCGGCGGAAGGCATATCTCTCGAAGTCATAGACCCCCGCACGCTCGTTCCTCTCGACCGCGCCGCCATCTTTGAGTCGGTTAAGAAGACCGGCCGGCTGGTCGTGGTCGACGAGGCCTGTCAGACCTGCGGCGCCGCGGCCGAGATCGTGGCCCTGGCGACATCGGACCCCGCGACCTTCGCGGCCCTCAAATCCGCTCCGGCCCGGGTATGCGGACTGGATGTGCCCATCCCTTTCAGTCCGCCGTTGGAGCGCTACGCCGTACCCGACAAGGCCAAGATCGTCACTGCGGTCCGCGCCGTGATGGCCTAGCAGCCTGCCGAAAAGCGAAGCCACGGCCGCCAAGACACGCCCGCCGGCCGTTGCCGCAGAGGTCGCCACCCGGGGCGCCCCGCCTGGGTGGCGGCAGAGTGAGAGTGTAGAATGGACCCGGCCGTCAGGGACGAGGGAAAGGGCGCGATCGATGCTGATCACCGACGTACTCGCGCGGAACGCCGAGGTTTATGGAGACGAGGTCTGCCTCATCGCGGTCAATCCCGAGGTGGACGAGAAGCGGGAGGTAACCTGGCGCGAGTACGAACTCATGGAGACCAACCCCTTCGAACACTCCCGCCGGGAGATCACCTGGCGTCAGTTCGACAGGCACGCCAACCGGTTCGCCAACCTGCTGCTGAGCCGGGGCATCGGGAAGGGCAGCAAGGTCGCGCTGCTCCTGATGAACTGCCTCGAGTGGCTGCCCATCTACTTCGGCATCCTGAAGAGCGGCGCCGTGGCCATACCGATGAACTACCGGTACACCGCGGAGGAGATCGAGTACTGCCTGAAGCTCGCAGAGGCCGACGCCTTGGTCTTCGGGCCCGAGTTCATCGGCCGCGTGGAGGCGATAGTCGGCCGCATCCCGGAGGTCGAACCCCGCTTCTTCGTCAACGGCACGTGTCCGACCTTCGCCGAGAGCTACGCGGAGGCGGTGAAGGGCTTCTCGAACAGAGCCCCCCGGGTCGAGATCTCCGAGGACGACGATGCCGCCATCTACTTCTCGTCGGGCACGACCGGCTTCCCCAAGGCGATCCTACACAGCCACCGCAGCATCATGTCGTCGGCCGTAGTCGAGCAGGCGCATCACGGACAGGACCGCGACGACAGTTTTCTATGCATCGCACCGCTGTACCACACAGGGGGCAAGATGCACTACTTCGGCAGTTTGCTCTCGGGCAGCAAGGGCGTGCTGCTGCGGGGGACCAAGCCGGAGTGGATCCTCAAGACCATCTCTGACGAGAAGGTCACCATAGTGTGGTTGCTCGTCCCCTGGGCGCAGGACATCCTCGAGGCGATCGACCGGGGAGACATCGACCTCGACGACTACGACCTCAGCCGGTGGAGGCTCATGCACATCGGCGCCCAGCCCGTGCCTCCCAGCCTGGTGCGCAGGTGGCTGCAGCGGTTTCCCCACCACCGGTACGACACGGACTACGGGCTCACCGAATCGGTCGGTCCCGGCTGCGTGCACCTGGGGCTGGAGAACGTCCACAAGGTGGGGGCCATCGGCAAACCCGGGTATCAGTGGGAGGCCAAGATCGTCGGAGAATCCGGCGAGCCGGTGGCTCAGGGTGAGGTCGGGGAGTTGGCCGTCAAGGGGCCGGGCGTAATGAAGGGCTACTACCGCGATCCCGCGGCAACCGCGGAGGTCCTGCGCGACGGCTGGTTGCTCACCGGCGACATGGCCCGCGAGGACGAGGACGGCTTCATCTACCTGGTCGATCGCAAGAAGGATGTGATCATCAGCGGCGGTGAGAACATCTACCCGGTACAGGTCGAGGATTTTCTCCACCGCCATGAGGCGGTCAAGGACGTAGCGGTCATCGGACTGCCCGACAAGCGCCTCGGGGAGATCGCGACGGCCGTCATCCAGCTGAAGCGAGGCCGCTCCTGCACAGAGGAGGAGATCCTTGAGTTCTGCGCGGAGTTGCCCCGCTACAAGCGGCCGCGCCGCATCATCTTCGACACGGTCCCGCGAAACGCCACCGGCAAGATCGACAAGCCGGCGCTCCGCAAGAAGTACCACGTGGAAAGCCTGGTGGAGGTCGAGACCACCCAGTGACGTGAGAGAGACCGGCTGCGCGCACCACATCTCTGGGCGGGCGGGGGGCCGCGGCTTCATCTCAAAGCAACCTGTAAGGAGGCCGGGTGGAGAAGAAGATCGTCTACTTCGAGGTCGGAGAACCGGGTCACCAGAACACCGAGGAGACCCTCCGCCTGGCCGTCGAGGAGGCCGGACGGCGTGGCCTCAACAAGATCGTGCTTGCTTCCACCACCGGCGAGACGGCGCGGCTGGCCGCGGCCAGGTTGGCCGGAACAGGCGTCAAGCTGGTGGTCGTTCCCCACCAATATGGGTTCACCCAGCGACAGCGCTTCCCACAGGACCTTGTGTCCGAGTTGGAACAACAGGGACACCGGGTGCACTTCGGCACCATGCTGTTCCACACCGAGGGCTTCTACGGTTCCGGGGCGCCCGAGACGATGGCCCTCGTCCTGCGGACCATCTGCCAGGGCATGAAGGTCTGCGTCGAGATCGTGCTGATGGCCGCCGACGCGGGATTGCTGGCGAAGGGTGAAGAGGTCATCGCCGTGGCGGGGACCCACCGCGGGGCCGACACCGCGGTGGTGGCCATCGCTTCGACCTCGACCGCGCTACACGATCTGCATATCACCGAGATCCTGTGCAAGCCGCTTCAGACGAAGTCGTGGCGACGGGGGGCCCTTCCGTCCCACTACAAGCGTGGCCGGGCCGGAGACGGCATAGAAGACTCCGACTGAGGGCGCCTATCACGTCCCGTGTCGCGCGCCCGGACCGGTGCGCCACCCGGTTCAGACCAGGTGGTCCACAAGGATCCTCACACCGATGGCGATAAGGATCAGACCGCCGAACCGCTCGGCCCAAACGCCGAAGCGGCGTCCCAGCCGGCACCCGAACAGGGCGCCCACCGCACTCAGCAGAGCGGCGACGACCCCTATGACGACGCTCGCGGTCCAAACCGACACCGCGATCAGGGCCAAGCTCAGCCCGACGGCCAGTGCGTCTATGCTGGTCGCGACCGAGAGGGTGAGCAGCATCCAGCCGCGAGTGGGGTCTTTGCAGGTGGCATCATCCGACCGGAATGAGTCCCACAGCATCTTCCCGCCGATGAGCATGAGGAGGGCGAACGCGGCCCAATGATCCACGGCGGTCAACCAGCGCGAGAGGCCACGGCCGGCAACCCAACCCAGGACGGTCATGAAGAACTGGAAGAACCCGAAGCTGAACGCGAGCCGTAAGACGTGGCCGCGCTCGAGCGCCCTGACCTGGATACCGGCGGCCACAGACACCGCGAAGGCGTCCATGGCCAGGCCGATGGCGATGCCGAGTATGTACCAGAAGTTCATCGGAGGCCACTGTATCGCACGGAGGCGGGCAGTATGCCGTGCGGACCTGCGACAGAGGGAAGAGGACGCGGGCCGGCCCGCACCGGGCGACCGCGGGTTCATTTCGAGACGGGCCCTTATTCGGGGCCGCTTCGAGCGCCTTTGCGGTTCCGGCTGCGTCTGCGCCTCACGAGGTAGGCCACGGCGTTGGGTATCCCCGGTACGATGACGATGCCGACCAACACCAGCGCCAGGTACCTGCGCACCCAGTCCGCCGATCCCAACCCGTAGCCCGAGCCGAGGAAGATGCCGACCCAGGCCACCGTCGCGACCACCGCCAGCAGGACCAGGCGACGCGTCTCCATCCGGGCGACTCCGGCCATGAAGGGCGCCAAGGTGCGCACGACCGGGAGGAACCGCGACACGGCGATGGCCAGGGCCCCGTGCCTCTCATAGAAGTCGTGCACCTGCTGGACCCGCGCGGGGTCCAGCCAGCGCCTGGGCCTGCTGAGGAGACGGCGGCCGGCGATACGCCCTATCAGGAAGTTGCAAATCATCCCGATGAACGCGGCCAGGAAGAGCAGGGGAGCGAGAGCGGCGATGTCGAGTATCTCGAGGCTGGCAAGAGTGCCGCTTGCCAGCAGCAGCGACTCGCCGGGCAAAAACGGGAGCACAACCAGACCTATCTCCGCGAATATGCTGGCAAAGATGACCGCATATACCCAGGGACCGAGTTGATCGACCAGTTCGCCAAGGTAGAAGTCAACATTGAGGAGGTAGTCGAGGAGGATGTCCATGGGTCGCGGCCTGGCCTATGTCTTCAGCGGTCGCCTGCCCAGGAGTCGCCCGCTCCCTGCGGCCGCGCCCGCTGCGCGTCCGGGAACCGCCACGGTCGATCGCCGGTCCTGCCGAGTCCGCAGCGGCTCCCTCATTGTTCCACTTCCATCAGGTTCCGTCTCGGCCGCAGTTCCGACCAAGAGAACGGGGAGGCCGTCAGCGCCCCGAAACCAAGCAGGATGGGCGGCAGAGTCCAGAAGACGTAGGCGACAAGGCTGAAGCCTGCGGCCTGTGAGCTCGTGACTCCGAACAGCTCCAATCCGAGGGCGCAAAAGAACATCCACGACCCGAGCTTACCGGGAGCGTTGGGGAGAAAGCTGCCCACGGTGATGATGCCGTAGAGTCCGGCCACCTGCAGAAAGGGAAGCTCGAGGTGGTAGGCGGCGAGCAAAAGCCGGATCACCCCCACGCGGATGAAGGCTATCGCTATGGCGGTCGATTCCGCGACCACCAGAGCCCGGCCGGTCAAGCGGATCCCGCTCGCCTGCATCCGGACGACAAGCGATTTGAACCAACGTCCCAGTCCTCCTGCCGGCTGCGAGGCGTCGATGCGCGCCCAGAGGCCTTTCCTTCGCGCGAACAAAACGAGACCGACGATCAAGACCAGGATGATGAGCGACACCAGGAAGATCAGCGCGACCCGCAGGGAGCCCGGCAGAGCGAGTCCCCCGAAAGTAAGGCAGACGATGAGGACCAGGGCGATCGCGTCGGCGACACGCTCCACCAACTGTGTCGCCAGCACCGAGGCGCAGGAGACCCTCGTGCGCCACGACACCATGACGGCCCGCACGAGTTCTCCGGCCGATAGCGGCAGGATGCCGCTATACAGGGTCCCGACGTAGATGGCCTGAAGCACGTGACCGTACTTGATCCGGAGCGGCCTCAACAGGTACTTCCACCGGACGGCTTCCAAGAGCCGCGGCGAGATGTCGACGAGGATGGCGACGGCCACTACCCACCAGGTGACGTGCAGGAGGTCGTCGATCAGCTGCGGCAGATGCAGATTCCAGATCACGTACGTGAGTCCGGCCAACGAGATAGCGTAGGCCACCCAGTCGAGCCAATGCGAACGCAGGTAACGGAGACTCCTGGAAGGAGCCCTGGAAGAAGGTCGGCCGGTACCGCTCATCGCTCAGACGATCTCCCGCCGGGAGGGCGGCGCAGGCCGGGGAGGAGGGCGAAAAGCCCCGCCGAGACGAGGGCCCCCGCCGCGCCCAGTATGAAGGGCGCCTGGGGACCCACCGCGTCCCAGAGCACGCCCGCTACGCTGCTCGCCACCAGCGCCGCCAGACCGGTGAGCGTCCCCAACAGCCCGATAGAGGTGGCCCTCAAATCACGGGGCACCAGATCCACCGCAAAGGCCTTGCCCACGCCGTCGGTCGCGGCGATGTAGAGACCGTAGACGGCGAAAAGCGCCACCACCTGCCAGGTCTCCGTGGCCAGTGAGAACCCTCCGTACACAGCGGCGAATACGACCATCCCGCCGGCCAGCACCGTCCGCCGTCCGATGCGGTCGGAGAGCCGGCCGAGGGGTACGCTGCCAAGAGCGTACACGAGATTGTAGAGGGTATACACGAGAACCACGGCGGTCGTAGAGAAGCCCAACTGCTTAGCCCGCAGAATCAGGAACACGTCGCTCGAATTCACCAGCACGAAGGGCAACCAGGCCGCGAGGTACTGCCTGAAGCCCCCCGGGACGGCCGACCAGCGCAGACGGCGGGGGCCGGCCTCGGGGACGGCCGCCTCGAGACACGCCGCCGCCCCCACGCCCCCGTTCTCGCCCTCGACCGCCGCCCCGGCGGCGGAACGGCGACGTCTGCGCGGGTCGGAGACCGTGAGCACCAGGAGGGCCGCGATCACCCCGGGGATGACGGTGAGAAGGATGACCTTCCGCATATCACCGGCGAGAAGAGAGAGCATCCCGAGCGCAGCCAGGGGACCGACGACGGCGCCGAGCGTATCCATGGCCCGGTGCCACCCGAACGCGGCGCCGCACACCTCGGGCGCCGTGCTGTCGGCGATGATGGCGTCACGCGGAGCCCCGCGGAATCCTTTTCCGGTGCGGTCCAGCAGGCGGGCGACGAGCACCAGCGGCCAGGACCCGGCAAGCGCGATGAGCGGCTTCGCAAGGGCCGAGAGCGAATAGCCGCCGAAGACCAGCTCCACGCGCCGGCCCGTCCGGTCGGCGATCCGGCCCGAGACCGTCTTCAGCAGTGAGGCCACCGCCTCCGCCGCCCCTTCGATGACCCCGACCGCCGTCGCGGGCGCTCCCAGCGTGATGGTGAGGAAAAGGGGCATGAGCGGATAAAGCATCTCTGAGGAGACATCGGCAAAGAACGAGACCAATCCCAAGCGAAGGACGTTCGGCGTCAGCGCGCGACGCCACGCCGGCCGTCCCGCAGCGGCGTCACGGCCGGCTTCGTCCGGGGATACCGCCCCGTCGATCTCAAGTGGATCAGTCATCTTCTCCCAGCCCGGCCGGGTCTCGAGTCACCACCTCATGATACTATGTTTACGTTACCGACCGGTCGGTAACTGTAGTGCTGAACCGATAGCGCCGGGGTGAGGTTTCTTGTTGCGCCCGTGTAGACCTCTCCCCAGTGCGACCGAGGAAAGGAGGCACCGGTGGGCCGCACGGACGGCCTTTACACAGATATCCAACGTCTCGCGATAAACGAGATACTCAAGCTCGTCGCGGGCGGCGACAAGAAGAAGATCATCCGGGCCTTCGACCTGGCTGAGAAGATCACTCCAGACCAGTACAAGTCGGCCGTTCGCTTCGTGCGCGAGAAGGTGCGAGATGACCACCCGGCCCTTTTCATGGCCCAACGTCTGACCGGCAAGCTGGCCCCCCGCTGCCGCGACCGCTTCGTCGAGTGCCTCATCATCAATACCCTCCTTCGGGGCATCGACAAGCGGCACGATCTCGAGCGGCGGACAGGCAGACTGGCCCCCACGACGCTCCTCATCAGTCCCACTATGCGCTGCAACCTCTCGTGCGAGGGCTGCTATGCGGGCGAGTACGAGCACCAGAAAGACCTGGAGCGCACACTCGTGCAGCGGATCGTCAACGAGGGCAACGAGATGGGAGTCTATCTCTTCACGTTCCTCGGCGGAGAGCCGTTCTTGTACCCCGGGCTCCTCGACATAGCAGGGGAGAACCCCCATAGCTACTTCCAAGTGTTCACCAACGGGACCCTCCTCGGCAACCGGGTGATCCAGGAGATGGCCGAGACGGGCAACATCATTCCGATGCTGAGCGTAGAAGGCACGCGCGAAGAGACCGACCGGCGGCGCGGCCCCGGCATCTACGACACCGTCATGAACGCCATGGACCGGCTCGGAGAGGCGGGCATCCCCTTCGGATACTCCGCGACGGTGACCAGGCAGAACTACCGCACGCTCATCAGCGACGAGTTCGTCGACCCGCTGGTGGCCAAGGGAGCCCTCATCGGCTGGCACTTCCTCTACATGCCCATCGGGCGTGACGCCGGTGTCGAGATGATGCCCACGCCCGAGCAGCGCGAGGAGTTCCGGCAGGGTCTGCTGCGCATCCGGCAGACAAAGGCGATGTTCCCGGTGGACTTCTGGGGAGACGCGCCGTACGTGGGGGGCTGCATCGCCGGCAAGCATTATGCGCACATCACGAGCGAGGGCTGGGTCGAACCGTGCATCTTCACCCACTTCGCCGTCGACAACATCCACGACATGAGCCTTCTCGACGCCTTCAACTCTCCCTATTTCCGCGAGATCCGTTCCCGGCAACCCTTCAACGACAACCTGCTCATGCCGTGCATGTGGATCGACAACCCTCGGTGCTCGCGCGAGATCATGGCGGTGACCGGCGCCCGTCCGACCCACGACGGCGCCGACGTCATGCTGACCGACCTGCAGGAGGAGCTCGACCGCTATTCGGCCGAAGTCGACCGGGTCAACGGCCCCGCGTGGCACTGCATGCAGGCAAACAGAGAGACTACCAAGGAGGCGACAGGCCGCTGACGATCTAAAGGCCGCGTCATGGAAACACCCACCAGGCAGCGGATCATCGAGGCGGCCCGGGCGCTGTTCTCCGAAAGGAGCTGGCTGGGGGTGCCGATGGGAGACATCGCCGACCGGGTAGGCATCTCGAAACCCGCCCTCTACCACCACTTCGCAAGCAAGACGGAACTCTATGCTGTGGTCATGGACCAAGTCGCCGAAGACCTGCGAACCCGCATCGTCAGGGCCGTGGGCGCGGCCACGCCTGCTGAGCGTCTGCATCGGGTGGTCAAGGACTATCTGGAGTTCGGCGTGGCCGAGAAGAACCTCGTCAACGCGCTTGTCGCGAATCCTTCACCCCGTGACTCGGAGCTGCGCGCGCGGGTCGCCGATTCGAGGAGGGAACTCGAGAAGCATGTACAGCCTGTCGTCGAGGATGTCATCGCGGAGCACGGCTTGGCGATCACCATTGACAGCGGCCTGTTGGTGGAATTGCTCTTCGCGATGATGGACGGCCTCCTTCTCGGGTACTCGTTCTGGGGCAAGAGAGTCGAGCCTGGCTGCGTGGCCGACCGGATGATCGAAGCATTCGGGTTGCGCAGGTAGGTCGCGCGGCGCGTCACGGGGAGAGGCGTTTGGCGTCTGCACCTTCGGTAGAAGAGCCCTGGCTGCGCGACGTGGCCGAGGTGGCCGCCCAGTTGGGTACCGACCTCCAGCGGGGTCTGAGCCGGAGCGAAGCAGCCGAGCGCCTGGCAAGGTACGGGCCGAACCAGCTCGAGGCCGCGAAGGCAGTGCCGGGATGGCGCAAATTCCTGGGCCAGTTCGCCGATCCCCTCATCTACCTGCTCCTCGCCGCCATTGTCGTCTCGATCGTCGCTTGGCTGTTCGAGGGCCATGAAGGCGTGCCCTTCGAGGCCATCGTCATCGCCGTCATCGTGATCCTGAACGCCGTGCTCGGTTACGTGCAGGAGGCCCGCGCCGAACAGGCGGTCGCCGCCCTGCAGCGTATGGCGGCTCCCACCGCCGGCGTCCTCCGAGACGGCCAGGAGTTGACCATTCCCGCCGAGGAGCTCGTGCCCGGTGACATCCTCCTCCTGGAGGAGGGCGACGCGATCGGCGCCGACGCCCGCCTGCTGGAGACGGCTTCTCTGACGGTAGCTGAGGCCGCCCTGACCGGGGAGAGCGAGGCAGTGCTCAAGGACGAGGCTCCGCTGACCGGAGCACCGGCGCTGGCCGACCGGGTGAACATGGTGTTCAAGGGAACCGTCGTCGTGAGGGGACACGGCCGCGCCGTGGTCACCGCGACCGGCATGGCCACCGAGATGGGCAACGTCGCCCGCCTGCTCGGCACGACCAAGGAGGAGCGCACCCCTCTGCAGCGCGAGATCGACCGGGTCGGCCGCCTGCTGGGCGCAGCGGTGGTCGTCATCGCCATCGTGGTCATGGTGACCATGTTCCTCACCTCGGGTATCGAGACGGCTTCCGACCTGGTCGCCATACTGCTTGTCGGGGTGTCACTGGCGGTGGCCGCCGTGCCCGAGGGCCTTCCGGCCATCCTCTCGGTGGTGTTGGCCCTGGGTGTGCAGCGCATGGCCAAGAAGCAGGCCATAGTGAAGAAGTTGTCGTCGGTCGAGACCCTGGGTTCAGCGTCGATAGTGTGCTCGGACAAGACCGGCACGCTGACCAAGAACGAGATGACGATCCAGAAGGTCGTGACCGCCTCAGGCGAGGTCGACATCACCGGCACCGGCTACGAGCCCGTGGGGACGTTGCTCATGGACGGCCGGCCGCTCACCGACCCCGTGGTACTGGACGAGGTGAGCTTCGTCCTGGCCGGCGGCAGCTTGGCCAACAACGCCGTGCTGCGTGAAGAGAACGGAGAGTGGACCATCCAGGGCGACCCCACCGACGCTGCCTTCCTGGTCGCCGAGGCCAAGATCCCAGGCCTCACCGAGACGCGGGAGCAGCGTTTCGAACGAGTAGGAGAGGTCCCGTTCACCTCGGAACGCAAGCTCATGAGCACTCTAGAAGCCAACGTGGAGCGGGAGGGACACATCGCCGTCGTGACCAAGGGAGCGCCCGATGTGCTGCTCGCCCGGTGCAATGAGGAGCGGGTCGCCGGGAAGGTACGCCCTCTCACCGAAGAGCGGCGCCGCGAAGTGCTCACTACGGTCGAGCGGTTGGCCGACCAGGCTTTTCGGACCTTGGCCGTCGCCTACCGGCCTCTCCCCCAAGGGGAGCATCCCCCGGAGGACGAGTCCATCGAACGCGAGTTGATCTTCCTCGGCATGGTGGGCATCATCGACCCGCCCCGCGCCGAAGCGCGGGATTCCATCGCCGAGGCCAGGGAAGCCGGTGTGCGGGTCGTCATGATCACCGGCGACCACCCGCTCACCGCCGCCCGCATCGCCGCCGACCTGGGGATCGCCCAGCCCGGTTCCCGGGTGCTGACCGGCCACGAGTTCGACGAGTCCGACGAGCAGACGCTGGTGGCCATGATGCGCGACGTCGCCGTCTGCGCCCGGGTGACGCCGGAGCACAAGCTCCGCATCGTCGATGCTCTGCAACTGGGCGGCAACATCGTCTCCATGACCGGCGACGGGGTCAACGACGCCCCAGCGCTCAAGGCCGCCGACATCGGCGTCGCCATGGGCATCACCGGCACCGATGTGGCCAAAGAAGCGGCCGACATGATCTTGGCCGATGATAATTTCGCCACCATCATCGCCGCCATACGAGAGGGACGGGCCATCTTCGCCAACATCCGCAAGTTCCTGCGCTTCCTGCTGTCGTCGAACATCGGCGAGGTCTTCACCATGTTCTTCGGAGTGCTGTTCGCCGGGGTGCTCGGGATCGACGAAGGCAGCGAGGGTCTTGTCGCGCCGTTGTTGGCCACCCAGATACTGTGGATCAACCTTCTCACCGACACCGCCCCGGCCCTGGCGATGGGCGTCGATCCTCCCCCGTCGGATCTCATGAAGCGCCCTCCACGGCGGATGAGCGAGCGGGTCATCGACGGGGAGATGTGGCGCAGCATCTTCTGGATCGGGATCGTCATGAGTGTCGTGACCCTAGCGGCATTAGATCTCGGTAGCACCGGTGGGGTGCTAGGCGGATCGGGTGACCTTGCGCACGGCCGGACCATGGCCTTCACCACGCTGGTGCTGGCGCAGTTGTTCAACTGCTTCAACGCCCGGTCGGACCGCGTGAGCGCCTTTGCCCACCTGTTCACGAACAAGATCTTGTGGGCCTCTATAGCCCTGTCGGTCATCCTACAGATCGCCGTGGTGCAGGTCCCCGGTCTCAATCGCGCCTTCGGCACTGTCGCCCTGGGGATCACCGACTGGCTGATCTGTCTGGGACTGGCCGGCATCGTGCTGGGGGCCGACGAGATAAAGAAGGCGGTCGGCCGCCGGTTCCGAGGAGCGCTCGCCGGGAGACGGGGCAGGCGCAGGTAGGCCGGGCCCCGGGCCCCAGGGGCCGGGTCCCCGCCGGGTCGGGCCGCCGGGGCGGGCCGCCCCAGACGCGCCGTGTCAGGCCACGGCGCCCGGACCTCGGAGTCAGGCGGCACGGAGTCGGGCCGCCCGCGCCGCCTCAGCTGCCCCGTTCCAGCCGCGCCGCCCGCGCCGTCCCGGGCTCGTAGCCAGGCGGCCCCGGGGTCAGGCCGCGCCGCCGGGGCCGTTGAGACCGGCCTGGCTGGGGGCCGGCCCCAAGAGCAGCGGGGTCGTCTCGCCCTCGCGCCCCTTCAAGTCGAGCTCCCGCGCGTCGTAGATGGGCCGGTAGTGATCGTAGAGCGTGACGAACAGGGTTATCAGGGCGGCGAAGACCAGCGCCGATTTCAGGTTGTACTCGGGTGGGATGAGCGGGACGATCAGCTGGAAGACCAGCACGAAGGTGAAGTTGAGGAGCGCCGTCACAAACAGGTCCGTCCCGGGAGAACTAGGGACCCCGAAGCGCCTGAGCACCCAGCGGAGCAGGAAGTCGGTGGCCATGATGGCAAGCGCGATGAACAGGGCGGTCTGAACGCCGTTGGCCTCCAGTCCGGGCAGGATCTGCTGGAAAATCACCGAGACGGTGATGACCAGCACGATCTTCTCGACGAGCACCCAGGGGCGCACACTCAAGGCGGTATGGCCCCGCAGCATCGCTATCCGGAGTCTCCGCCTGGCCCACTGCCGGGGATCCGCGGCACCCACGCGGCCGGCCACGCCGGCCGGCCGCCTCCAGTGAGCCGGCCACCGTTTCGGCGCCTGACCGGCGTCCGCCGCCTCCCACTGCTTCCTCCTCTTACGGAACCGCCACAGGGCAAAGACCAGGAGCGCCGCGACAAAGGTCAGCGCTCCGGTCACCGCCGGCGCCTCGACTATCGCCCGCCACAACGGGGTGTCGGGCAGGGCCCCCAGGATCTTGGTCTTGATGAAATCCGTGCCGTCGAGTCTCGCGATATGCACCCACCACTCGTGCGGAAGCTTGAACAGGAACCAGATCACCGCCACGACCACCACGATCACGTTCCGAGTCAGCAGCAGGGGGTTCCCCCGGCGCCGCACGATCTCGTAGTAGACGAAGAAAGGCTCGAAGGCGTTTGGAAAGGCGAACAGGAGCCACCGCGCACCGCTCAGTTCGAAGGCCAGCACGCCCATCAGGCGCAGGTAGTAGAGGACCCGGCTGATCTGGAACGCTCCGACGTTCTCCCAATTCCGCATGGTGGCCAGATAGGCGACGGAAAGGTAGTAGACGTCGAGGGCCTTGTCGTAACCCTGGTACCACGGCGGGTTGAACCCGAACGCCTGCATGATGCTCTGGTCGGCCGAGTCGAAGACCACGCAGGCAAGAATGCCGAACAGGGGCCAACGCGGGATGAGCAGGGGCAGGAGGAGCCGCACGGCTACTACCAGATAGATGACAAGATAGTAATAGTCCCACACGGTCTAACAGTCCCAGTACACGGTCGATCCTGCGTCGTGACCCCAGCCTGCACCACTGGTCCATACTAGCAACTATGCAGGCCGCGGGCCGCCGCGGGCGGGCGGGGTATCACACCTACCGGGCCGTCGTATTCTGGACAGAGGCCGGTGCAACCGTCCGGTCAAGCGGCCCGCGCACGGCGGCAGATGTCATTCCACCCTGGAGAGCAGCCGTCTCTCGCTCTCGTCCGATAGCCCTAGGCCGTCCAACTCCCGCTGCAACTGCTCGAGCTCCCCGCAGCCGTAGAGGTAGGCGTTGGCCCGAGTCGCCGCGGTCGAGCCCACGATGTCCCTGAACTCCGGGTACATCCTGCGAAAGTCGCCCATCACGGTGGAGTCGGCCTGCAGGGCGTACTTCTGGTGGTAGTCCTCCGCCGGGTAGAAGGTCGAAGCGGGTAGTATCTGCGTCTGGACCGTCTTCCCCGCTCTTTGCTCTTCCTTGGCCTTGGCCTCCTCGGCCGTCCGCTTCTGGTCCGCGTCGTGGTAGAAGACGGCGGACATGTACTGGCGGGACGAACGGCAGTACGAGGCGTCGTGGCCTGCAAAGAACACCTCGAGCAGCCTCTCGTAGCTGATCACGCGTGGGTCGAAATCGAGCTCGACCGTCTCGGAATGGTCCCCAAGGTCGTGGTAGGTGGGGTTCTCCTTGGTGCCGCCGGTGTATCCGACCCGAGTCCTGATCACTCCTTCGAGGCACCCGAACTGGGCCTCAGAGCCCCAGAATCAGCCGAGGGCGAAGGAGGCGGTCTCGAAGTCGGTGGGGGCAAGCAGGTCGATCGGGGGAAGCTTGGGCAGCCTCGCGCCGGCCTCGGTACCGGGGTCGGAACTACCCTCGCCCGACGCGCCCGCGTCCCCGCAGCCTGCTGCGAAAGCGCTCAGGGCGAGGACGAGCCCGACCGCGCCTGCCATGAAGCCGGCGGCAGTGGAGGATCTCTCTGGGAACCGCGCTTTCATGCCGAGAAGAATACCAGGAGAACGCATGGGACGGCCGCCGCCACGCCCCCGTGCTCCACCCCATCCCACAGACGATTCCGGAAGCGGCCACCCCCCGCGGCGCAGCCATGGTCTTTCGACCGTTCCTGTCGAGGCGCTGTCGCTATACTTGCCGGGCCCCGGCGGCCGGGGCCGCTGTAGTTGCAACAACGAGCAAAGGAAGAAATCATGACTGAGTGGAAGATGGTGGGCAAGCCCGCGCTGCTGCTCGTCCACATGCAGAACGCCATCTGCAAGGCGCCGAGTCCTCTGGAGGCGCTCGGCCACTGTCGCGCCGTCTCAGAGGACGGGATCGTCCCCAACATCCAGAAGCTGCAGCAGGCCTTCCGCGCGAAGGGTCTGCCGGTGGTCTTCGTGTGCACATACACCCCGGAGCAGTTCAAGATGCCGGCATACGGGGAGTTCTGGCCGGGCGCCAAGGAGTCCGGAGCGAACCACATGGGCACCCGTGACGTGCAGGTGATCGACGAGCTGGCGCCCGCGGTAGGAGAACCGGTCTTCCACAACTGGCCCTTTAACATCTTCGAGGGTACCGGCCTCCACAAGTATCTCAACGACCACGGGGTCGAGACCGTCGTTTTGACCGGGGTCGCCACCGGCATGTCCGTGGGGACGGCGGCGTGGGCATTGGCCGAACGCTTCTACAACGTCATCATGCCCTCTGATACGTGCACCGACGGCCGCAAGGAGCTGCACAAGGTGATGCTGGAGTCGATGTTGCCGGCGATCGCGCTCATCACCACCGCCGCCGACGTAGTCGCTCATCTCTAGCAGACGAAGCGCCGGCGCCCGGCGCGGGAAGTGAGGCCTCTGTGCCCGGCGCGGGAAATGAAGCCCTGACACCCGGCCGGGGCCCTAAGTTCGCGGGGCGGCGCACCCTGGGCGGCCGCGGCTTCATCTTGAAACGAGTTCTTAGTGCGCCCGCAGCTTCTTGGAGATCTCTGCCGCCGTCTGCTTCACCGCGGCGGTGTATTCGCACATCTGCTCCTCGCTGCAGCGCTCGATCGGCGGCACGACGGTGACGGCGCCGCGCAACTGGCCGCTCCCATCGAAGACGGGCGCCGAAACGGCCGGCGCGCCGTAGTTCCATTCGCCCCAGTCGTACGCGACCCCCTCACGCCTGACCTTCCGCCACCGTTCACGGAGGACCTCGGGATCAGTGACCGTGCGCTCGGTACGGCGCTCGATCGGGCCGGCCAGCAGCGCATCCCACGCTTCTTCAGGCCCGAAGGCGATCAACACCTGAGCGTCGGCGCTCGCGACACCGGGCAGCAGCATCCCGGGGTAGGTCAACGGCTTGAAGGCCCGCGAACTGGGCGCGCTGTCCAATATCAGCGCTCCGTGATCCGTCCAGACGCTGAAGATCGCCGACTCGTTCGTCTCAGCCGCCAGCTTGACCAAGAACGGATGCACGAGGCGGGCCAATTCTGAGTGCGAGGTGGCCAGATAGAGGGCCCGGAGCGCGCTCGAGCCCAGGTGGTACGTGCGGGAGTCGGGGTCGTATGCCACCCACTTCGCGGCCTCCAGGGTCTTCATCAGCCGGCGGGTGGTGGCCTTAGATAGGTCGGCCCGTTCCCGCAACTGACGGAGGGTCCATTCCGGGTGCTCGGCATCGAACAGGCTCAAGAGGAACAGCCCCTTGTCGAGGGTGCGGGCCGGAGCCCCGTTGGTCGCCCCGGCGGCCGGCGTTGCCGCGGTCGCGGGCGGCCCGGCGGTCGCGACGACGGCCGCGGTCTCACCGGTAGCCGCGGTCTTTACCGCGGGCGCGGTCTGACCGATAGTCGCGGCGCCAGTCGCGCTCCTTCCCGCGCTCGCGCTCTTTGCGGCGGCGCTCCTTCCCGCAGCGGAGCTCTTTGCCTTTTTCTCGCCCATCTCGACGATTCCGCCACCTCTTGGCTGTTGACAATCCCATAGTAACATTGGTACCGTGAGATTCAATATAAGAACCGGCTAGTCCATTATTTGAACCATCGGCCACAACCGCCTCGCCGGGCATACCGGCCGGGCCATCAAAGACCACGACGAGCAGGGTCAGGGCACCCAGGAGGATGTGAATGGAGAACCGGCGAGACAGGGACATCCAGCAGCAATTCTCAAGTTCTCGAATTCTCGGATCGCCAAGGGGTAAGAGATGGTAGACAACAACAAAGAGGTCAGCCGGCGTGAGTTCCTGAAGATCGCGGGCGTGGCCGGCGCGACGATCGGCCTGGGGGCAGGCCTGGGGGGCGTATTGGCCGCCTGCGGCGAAGAAGCCGAAAGTACCACCACGACGACGGCGGCTACGAGTACCACCACCGCCGCTCCCGCCACGACTACTACCACTGCCGCCAGTACGACCACGGTCAGCGCCGGACCTGAGACGGGCCGCGAGATCAAGATCGGCTATGTGGCTCCTCTGACCGGCAACCTGGCCGTCTTCGGGGTGGCCGACCAGTACTGCGTCGACCGGGCGAAGGAGGCCTTCGCCGCCGGCGTGGTCTGCGGCGACGGCAAGAACCATCCGGTGTCGATCAATCTCCAGGATGGGCAATCATCGTCGGATCGCGCCGCCCAGGTAGCGGGCGATCTGATCAACAACGCGAAGGTCGACATCATCCTGGCCGCGTCGACCGGCACCAACGTGGGCCCGGTCGCCGACCAGGCCGAGGCTGCCGGTGTTCCCTGCCTGAGCACCGACTGTCCGTGGCAGAACTATCTGATCCCGCGCGGGGCCGATCTCAGCACAGTGTTCAAGTGGACTTTCAACGCCTTCTGGGGCACCGAAGATCTGATCGCCACCTTTGAGGATATGTGGAGCCAGGTGCCCACCAACAAGAAAGCCGCCGTGCTCCTTCCCAACGACGCCCTCGGCATCCCCTGGCTGGCCGCCTTCCAGGAAGCCCTTCCCAAAGACGGTTGGGACGCGATGTTCTCCGACCTGTATACGGTGGGGACCGAGAACTTCAGTACCGAGATCGGCGCGTACAAGAAGTTCGGGGCCGAGATCATGTTCTGCGAAGCCAACCCGCCGGACTTCACCACGTTCTGGAATCAGTGTCTGCAGCAGGGCTTCCACCCGAAGGTGTCGACTCCGGCCGTGGCGCTCGCCTTCCCGGAGGACGCGGCCGCTCTCGGAGATCTCGCCAACAACCAGTGCGGCGAACTGGGCTGGCACCACGCCATGCCTTTCACATCACCGCTGCTGAACGGCGAGACCTGCCGGCAGTTCG
>JAJFUK010000030.1 GCA_021372435.1 Actinomycetes bacterium
TGAAGCGGAGGTCGAAGACGTCAACAGCACCGGCACCCAGTTGAAGGTGGAGGCTCCGGCGGGTACCGACGGTACTGTGGTGGATGTCCGGGTCATAACCGATATGGGTACCAGTCCCAACACTCAGGCGGATGACTACGCTTACGCCGTGCCGCATCTCACGGCCTTGATCCCCAGTGAGGGCGACGAGAGCGGCGGCAACAAGATGCTCATCATCGGCACCGGTTTCACCGCCAACGCCAAAGTCTACTTCGACGACGTCAGCGTCCCCAGCGGCGACGTCGTGGTGAACGGCCCGAACCAGTTCAGGAATACACGGTGGTCGATGTGATCATCGTCACCGAGGACGGAACCAGCCCCAACACTCCGGCAGACGACTACAGCTACGGCAAGCCGGTCATCGACGAGATCACGCCCGCGGTCGGCGACCCGAAGGGCGGCTACGAGATCGTCATCACCGGTACCGGATTCACCCCGGACGTCAAGGTCTACTGGGACGGCGATGCCCTGGACAGCGACGAGTTCACCGTCGATAACCCCACGCGGATAACGGTGACCGTCCCCAAGGGCGAGGACGGCGATTCCGTCGACGTGATGGTCGAGAACGACGAGGGCGAGAGCAACGAGGAGGAGTTCGAATACAACGGGGATATGCCCTATGTCACGTCCATCAGTCCAACGGCCGGTGACGCTGACGGCGGCGATACCGTGTACATCACCGGTCTGAACTTCCCTACCGACAAGAATGACCTGACCGTGTACTTCGGCACTCAGGAGGTGGATGAGGACATCACCGCCCTTACCGCCACCAAGATCACAGTCAAGGCGCCTGCGCCTCTGGAAGCAAGCGATGACGTCACCGAAGTCGTCGACGTCTCGGTGGAGACCGACGAAGGCACCAGTCCCAACACGCCGGCCGATGATTACAGCTACGGCAGGGCCCGGATCGAATCGATCGAGCCCGATACGGGCGATACCGACGGCGGCACTGTGGTGACCATCACGGGCACAGGCTTTGTCAAGGGGATCACCGTCTACTTCGGCAGCACGACCGTCGACGCCGGCAATGTCACCTTGATCAGTCCCACGGAGATCCGAGTGATCGCTCCCCCGGGCGAGGACGGCGACGAGGTGCTTGTCAAGGTCAAGAACGCTGAAGGCACCAGTAAAGACTCTGACAGCGACGACGAGTTCACCTATGACGAGGACTACGAGGCCCCCGTAGTGGAGGAAGTCTCCCCCGAAGAAGGCGTGGCCGCCGGCGGCACCGAAGTGACCATCACCGGCAGCAACTTCACCCTCGCGGCCCAGGTCTACTTCGGGACCAACGAGGCCGAGGACGTAACCTACGTCAGCTCCACGGAGCTCAAAGCCGTTTCACCGGCCAGCACCGAGGGCAGGAGAGTACATGTCCAGGTGAAGGTCGGCGGGCAGAGCAGTGACACCGACTACGATACCGACGCGTTCACCTACTACGAGGACGGAGACCCCACCGTCGAGAGCCTGAACGGTGAAGACGTCGCCTACGGACCCAGGAAGGGCGGCAATACCCTCACCGTCATCGGCAGCGGTTTCAGCAGCAAGCCAGATGTCAAGATCGGGAGCAAGACGGCAGCCGATGAGAACGTGACCGTGCTGAGTCGGACGAAGCTCGAGGTGATCGTGCCTTCTATCACGACCGCCGACACCGTCGATATCTCGATCGAGAACACCGAAGATGAGCTGGTGTTGGAGAATGCATATGTCTATTTCACCATCGACGTGAAGTACTTCGACCCCAGCGCCAGCACCTGGAAGGACATGACCGGGGACGCCTTCGGTGCCGGCACTAAGGTCGACATCCGAATGCTCGTGCTCGACGGAGATGGACAGAAGATCGCCAGCACGAATCTGTCGGAGAGTTTCCCCCTGCTCTACTACTACAGATCCACATCCGACAAGGGGAAAGAGAATCCGTCGAGCGGCACGACCGACCCCGAGGGTTATCTCTACTGGAACGACTTCGGCAACTTCACAGGCAAGACCTACACAGTGTATGTAGGGTTCGACGTGAACAACACTGCGGATACCACCAGCTCGAGTGTCTTCACCTCCGTCGACACCTATGAGTCCGCCTCCTGGGAGTGGGAGGAGGATTAGGACCGACCGAACCCGGTTTCGACTGTGATCAGCGCTCTGAAGAGGCCCGCTCCGGCGGGCCTCTTCTCTTGCGGCGCGCCCGCGTCGTCACCCACGCGGCCGCGGCGTACTCCTTGCGCACGATGCGACCCCCGTAGTCCCTGCAGCGACGTGGCGCTGAGTAGAGGCCTTACTCGGCCCTACTCGGCCGGATCCTTCCAGTCGGAGAAATGCTTCTCGAACACCGCTTCTAGGGTCTCGGCGGCTTCGGCCGCCAGAGCCCGGTAGCGCCTCACGAGGTCCTGGGCTTCGGGCGTGAGCTGCGAGCCCCCGCCGAGGGTCCCGCCCACACTGCGGTCGAGCAGCGGGAAACCCAACCGTTCTTCGGCGGCGTGAAGGATGCGCCAGGCCTTGTTGTACGACATGCCCAGCTCCTGAGCCGCTTTGCGCAGGGACCCCCACTGCTCCACCCCGTCGAGAAGCCGCGCCGGCCCGTCTCCGAAGGCCCTGCCCCGGTAGTCCAGCCACAGCTTGTATTTCAGGCGCATGGGCGCTGCCTCGCTCTAGGTCGGGCCGGTGCCCGGTGAGGATACACCGGACGGTGGCGCGGGCGCCGCGGAGAGGTACGTCTCGGTGCCGCAGTACGGGCACCGCACCAGACCTTTGCCCGCCAGCTCGACCCTGCCCCCACAGTTGGGGCAGGTGTCTTCCTTGATCTGAGCCGCCTCCGCCGACACCAACTCGCCCCGCTCCCAGTTGACGTAGCCCCGGAACAGGTCCTTGCCTATCAGATCATAGACGCTCTGCTTCACCTGCTCGCGGGTGAGGTCGCACTCGATCGCCAGGTCGGCCACGCTCACGCGTCCCCGGGTCATGACTGCGTTGAGGATGGTCCGCTGTTTGTCCGCCTGGGTCTCGGCCTTGACCTCCCCGCGCGACACCAGCAGGAGATACAGGCCCACGGCGAAGAACGGCAGAGAAAAGAGCACCAGCCCCAATACGTGCCCCGCGCGGCTTTGACCTTCGCCGAGTTCAGTCAGACCTACGACAAGCCAAGCCGCGACGCCCAGGCTGACGATGACAAGCACGATCCCTAATATCCTGGTCCGCATCGCTGCCTCCCGGTAGCTGCTGGTCACTGCCCTTTCGAGGGGCGCCCGGCCCGCAGGGCCGGGCGCCCGCGTCGCCCCACAGCCGCCATCACCCTACAGTCAGTCTATCCCGCCCGGAATCCTCCGCCGCCTCCGCCGCCGGAGAAGCCGCCACCGAAGCCGCCGCCCGAAAAACCGCCGCCGCCGAAGGCGCCTTTCTTAGAACCTCCACTCGACCCCGGCACCGCGGTCAGCACGCTGGACATGTTACCCAGGCTCTTGAACAGCCCGTCGGAGATGGTGTCGAGGCTGAACCCTCCACCGCTCCCGCCGGGAAGCACAGGCCCCGAGGGACCCCCCGCCGGGCTCAGGCCGCCTCCCGCACCCCCGGTCCCGATCCAGCCGCCGGTCCCCGGTCCATATACGATGACCGGGGGATGGTACCAATCGGGAGAGGGCACGGTGAGGCCCTCGAAGCGCCGGACCCATTCCTTTTCGACGCCGAAGGCGATCGCGTACGGCAGGTACTTCTCGAAACTCTCCTTGGCCGACGCCATGTCCTGGAACCGGGTGAGGTCTTTCAGGTAGTTGCGGAACGCCTCCCACTTCCGTTGCTCCTGCGCGCCGGTGGGCGTCCTTTGCGGCATGTGCGGGGCGAAGGCCCAGACGATGAGCACCGAGACGATGGAACCAAGCATGAACCAACCCCAGCCGGTGAGCCCGGCCAGCGCCATGATCGCGGTCAGGACTCCGAGGATGACCGCCACCACGAAGCCGTAGCCGACCCAGCGCGCCCGCGCCTTCTTGGGATTGCTGTGGAACAGCCTGCGCTCGGCGACCTCCGCGTAGACCCGGCTGACGATCGGCTCGATGTGAGTGTAGAAGTGGTTCTTCAGTTCGTCTGTCGTCACCTGGTCGGGATGCTTGGCGTCGAACAGCGCTTCGGCCACCTTCCGTTCGAAGCCCTGCAGATCGTCCAGGGGTTTGCGGCGGGTGAAGATGGTCAGGGTCTTGCGGGCCGGCCCGTTCTTGTCGGTGTCGGTGATCTCCAGGTATCCCCGCCTGGCCAGGTCGATGATGGTGGCGATCACCTCCTTGGTGTCGACCTTCTCATCGATCAGCGCTCCGGCCAGGCCGGGGGAGAGGTCCGAGGGCGGCTCGCTCACGTACCGGGCGTAGACAGCAGCCGGTTCGTCCCGGCCGCGCCTGCGCCAGATGAGGAGCATACCGAGAAAGAAGCCTATGGGCAGCACGAAGCCGATCTTGGGAACGACGAACTCCGCCACCCTCTGCCCCGTCCACGTGTATTTGACCACGCCCTTGGGAAAACCGGTCACGATCCAGAAATTGGTATAGGGAGGGATGTCGGCCGCCTCGTACACCATGGTCGACGGACCCGGAGACGTGACGCTGGTCTCTACGCCGTACCCCGCCTGTACCGCCTGGGTCATCTGAGCCGACGGGACCGACCCCGGCAGCTTGACGGTCGCCTTGACCGCCCCGATGGGCACTGGGGTGGATGCGTCGAACACGTACCAGCGCAGCTCGTCGCCTTCGTCGAAGAACATCACCACCGTGCGGGCCCGATAGTGGATGGTCCAGGTGGCGGAAGTGTCGGTAAGATCGAAGTTCATCTGGATGTAGAGGGTGTCGCCCTCTTTGAAGGTGTTGAACGTCCCGGGAGTGTCCCCCTTGGGCAGGGCGACCCCGTTCGCATCACGCACTTCTATGTCGGTGATGCCCCCCGTGTTTGTGGTCGGGATATCGCGGGCGACATTCCGGAAGTTGCCCTCGAAGGTGAAGGTGACCGTCTCATCGACGATGACGTCGCCGTTCTCCTGGACGTCGAGCAGGACGTCCATGTTGTCGATGCGCCAGTCTTTGGCCATCGCTGAGCCCGCCGGCCCGGCCAGGACGGCCAGGAACGCCAGCACGGCACATGCGATCGCCGGAAGTGCAAGGCTCCGGAGACGGCGCCTCCTCATCGCCGGTCCTGCTCCGCGGAGCCTTCTGCCTGGGCAGGCGGCTCCGAACCCGGCACGGACGACCCGGCCTCGGAGGAAGCCCCGGAGGAAGCGGGCGTCGCCGTGGCCGGAGCGCTTAGGTTGTGACCACAGTTGGGACAGAACTTGGAGGTCGCCGGCAGGGTCGCCTTGCACTCCGGGCAGGTCACCGTGGCGGCCAAGTTGGTGCCGCAGTTCGGACAGTAGTTGCTCCCGTATGGGATGTCGGCATGGCAGTTGGGGCAGCGCACCTTCGGTTGGCTCCCTCCGGCCATGGCCTGCTGCAGCATACCCGGGATCATCATCCCGAGGCCGGCGCCGGCCCCCAGACCCAGACCGGCCGTAGCCGCGGTGCCGATGTCCGTGCCACCTCCGCCGCCGGCGCCGCCCGACTTCGCCAGATCACCGATGGCCTGGGCCGCCTTGTACTGGAAGTACCGGTCCATCCCGCCCACCGCTTCCATGCCCGAGCGCTCATCGATGCGCTTCTGCACGTCGTCCGGCGGCGAGATGGCGTTGATGACGAAGTCGACGATCGCCAGGCCGTATTGCCCGAAGTCGTCCCGGATGCGGGCCTTGAGCCCTGCTCCCAGCTCATCGAAGTAGCGGGGCAGGTCGAGCACCGAGTCCAGGCTCTCGCCCAGGATGTCCGCCAGCCTCCCCACGATGACGCCCCGGAGGAAGTCCTCGATCTGAGAGTTGGTGTAGATGCCCCGGGTCCCCACTATCTTGACGACGAACAGTTTGGGGTCGGTTATCTGGAAGGTGTAGATCCCATTGGAGCGCAGCCTGATCATCTTGAACTCCGAGTCGCGGAACAAGATGGGTTCGACCGTGCCCCATTTGAGATCGGTGAAAGTCCGCCTGCTGACGAAGAACACCTCGCACCGGAAGGGAGTGTCGCCCCACAACGGCGCGGTCAACACGGAGGTGAGCAGGGGGATGTTCTGCGTCGACAACGTGTGCCGCCCTGTGTCGAACACGTCATACGCCTTGCCGTCTCTGAAGAACACGGCCCACTGGCTCTCGCGCACGATCAGTTGAGAACCCAGCTTGAACTCACCCGACCCTTGCTCGGGGATGCGGTGGGCCATTTCGGCGCCCTGTTCGTCGACGAACTCGATGAGGTCCATGAGGGCCATCGGTTACCTCCCTGCTCCGCTGATCAGGTTTTCTCGCTCGGAGAAGTGCGCATCGAGTGCTTCGATGCGGTCGCTCAACAATTTGAGGTCGGCGCTCAGCGACGCGCTGCCGGCCGCCAGCGCGGCCGCCAGCTCGCGGATCCCCCCCGCCTCGGTCTCGAGCCCCTGGTCGAACGCCCTCAGCTCGTCGATCTTCTGGACACCTACCTTGGTGGTGTCGAACATGCCGGCGTAGCCGTAGTCGGCGAACCGGACGCGGTCCGCCACCCCGCGCAACCTGCGCACTGTGACATCGATATCGTCCAGCGCCTCCAACCGGCCGCTGTTCACGAGGTCGAGCTTGAGCTCATCCAGCCTTATGAGACACGAGTCGAGGTTCTCCGCCACAAACACCCGCTCGATCTTGTCGGCCTCGCGCGCCAGCTCCCTTTTCTTGTACCCCTTGTAACCGGGAATCTTCTCCATGAACCGCTCGAACCAGTTCTTGCTCTCCTCTATCCTGTCATCGATCCCAGCCATGATCTCCCTCCCGGTAGATCTTCCGCTCCCCGATCCTGCGCGGCACGCCGCGCCAGGAGGCTGCTGGAAACGAAGCCACGGCCGCCAAGACACACCGGCCGGCGCGATAGGGCGTCCTCGGTCGCGCAAATAGCGCTGCTATTCGCGCTTCCTGCGTTCTTCTCTCGCCCGTAGCCCTCGCGCCCTGACGGCGCAGCGTCGTTTTCAGCAGCCTGCTAGGCCACCAGACCATCGAACTCGCGCAGCAGCAACCTCCAGTTGGATTCGTGGATATAGCGCGGATCCCAGACCGCAGGGATGAACAGCAACTCCTCTCCGAGGGTCTCCAGCCGGTAGTCGACCGAACGGACCTCGCGCGCCTCATGGGACTCCACGGCCAGATAGACGAAGTGACCCAGCGTCCGGGCGTCCTGCCGGCCGACCACCACGGGCGAGTACGTGCCGAAGTCCGGTCCGGGGGCGACGGCGGCGCCCAGCGCCCCGTCGCCCCCGGACCGGTTGTCACCTGCGCCTCCACCCGCGCGTCCTGCGCCGCCCGCGCCCCCGCCCGCGCCGACCTCCGTCAGCGTGGGTCGCCGGTCGCCGCTCCCAAGAAGCCCCCGATCCAGTTCCAGCGCCGGTTGAACCTCCGTCAGACTCACACCCAAGCGCTGCATCACCGCACGCATGAGCGAAAAGGCCGGAACGTACAGATAGGCCGGCCCCGGAGCCGTGGCCTTTCGGATGCGCTCCCAGGCAGAGTCGGCGGCCGCTGTGACCGTCACCGCCATGCGCCAGACTGCCAGATAGTGAGTGACGCCCGCCACTGCCAGTTCGGTGGTGATGGCCGCCGTGAGAGGCGAGAACGCGACCAGCCCCTTCTCCAGCACCTCGTGGGCCGTCCCGCAATTGAGGCATACAAAAACGGCGGCGTCATCACCGCCTTGTAGACCAAGACCGCAGTTGCGGCAGATCAACGGCACGAGATCATCCGGAGAAAGGTTCGTGGTATTCCATCTCCCCCGCCATGCGGAATCGCGAGACCCACAGAGCGACCACCACAGACACTATCACGGCCGCCGCCACCATGGACATACGTGCTTCGACGCGTGTCACGGCGAGCCACACAAGAAAGGCCACGACGACGGCCGCGAGGATCACCTGCACGGCCAGAAGCGCCACGCGGCGACGGTCGTCGGCCGGAGCGAACGCTGAGTTCACGGCGCCGTCGCGGCCGTTCACCACCACCCGGCACGAGCGGTCTCCCGCCTGGTACCGGAGCAGCCAAAGGGGATAGTAGAGCAGAGAGGTGGTCTCTCGAAAGGTGAACAGGTGGCAGTCGGCGGAGAGGGCCGCGGAGAGTGGCTGTAGGAGTGACCCACGACCACGCTCGGCCACGGCGCGTCCCGTTCCTTCCGCCTCCAGAACGGTCGCCGCATCGTCGATCTCTCCGGCCAGAAGCGGCACGAGAAGCTCTCTGCCGGTCATTCGTGGCCGCGTCGCCCCCAAGGCCTCGAAATCAGTCGCCGCTTGGTAGAAACGGCGCTCCTGGAGGCGGGGCTCTTTGACCCCTTCTTTGACCAGCCGCAGAGCAAGCCTCTCATCCTCTCCCTCGAAGCCCAGACCGTGGACCATCAGCGGCGACGAACCCACCGGTTCGGCCTGTGTCCGCATCTTGTAGCCGAATTCCCAGCCCGCCAGCAGCGCCTTGTATTCCCATATGGGAGCGTAGACAAGACGCGCGTCCGTTAGCCTCGCCTCCCGGGTCTGCTTGGCGAG
>JAJFUK010000059.1 GCA_021372435.1 Actinomycetes bacterium
GGCCAGGGGAGCATCCTTGACGTTGCCCAGCGGCTTCTCGAACAAAGGGCACAGGAACAGCTCCCCGTTACTGCGTACGAAGAAATAGTTGAAGCCGCAGGTGCAGGGCTTGTCCATGCAACCCGTCCGAAGGTAACGGGCCAGGGTCTGGCCGTGGTAGCTCCACCGCGAGTCCCCACCCTCGCCCTCGTAGAACGAGGCGAGGCGGGCACACTCTGCGGCGCTCAAGGTGAGGTCTCGCTCCCTATTCTGGTTGAGGTAGCGGCCGGGCGTGACTATCGCCGGCGAGATGATGGTGAACAGGTCTCGCTCCCGGGCGTAGGCCGCGATCTTCTCCAACTCGCCCAGGTTCTGCCGTATCACGGTGGTCTTCACCCCCACGACCAGGTTCGGATGGCGGTCACGTAGCTCGAGAAGCCCCGCTATGGACCGGTCGACTCGAGACCACGCCCCGGGGTAACGCCGGATCTCATCGTGCAGTTCGCCGACGGCATCAAGGGCACACACGATCACCAGTTCCAGTCCATCGCGCGCCGGCGGCTCCAGCATCTCCGCCACCATGCCCACCACGCGGTCGCTGAGCACCCCATTGGTAGTGATCGCCACCGACCGCAGACGGGGTAGGCGGGTATCCTTCAGTGTGCGGACGGCCTCCATCAAGGCGACGAGATCATCGCGGAGGAAAGGCTCCCCGCCGGTGATGTCCAGCTCTCTCAGGTCGCTCAGCAGATCCTCGGAGAGTAGAGAGACCCACTCTTCCAAGGACAGATCGGGCAAAGAGCGCGGGATCTTCCAGATGTTGCACATCACGCACCGGCATACGCAGGAGTGAGTGACCTCCAGGCTGATCGCCTGAGGCCGTCCCGGCCGGCCGGTCAGACGGAGGTACCGGTATCGAAGACCGTTGCGCACCAGCTTGACGGCGATCCCTGCTGTAGTGAGCCATACCTTCATCCTGAACGCGCGCTGCGCTACAGGTGAAGGGCCCGGCTCTGCGCGGCAAGGGCGGCCTCACCCACGGCCTCGGACAGCGAGGGGTGGGCCCGCATCACGGAGACGAGCTCGTCGAGGGTGACTTCCAATTCCAAGGCCAGGACGGCCTCGGCCAACAACTCGCCCGCCTGAGGGCCGACTATGTGCACCCCCAGCACCCGGCCGAACCGCGCATCGGCCACCACTTTGACCAAACCGTGCTCCACGCCCTGTGCCGCCGCCCGGCCGTTGGCCGACAGGGGGAACCTGCCCACGAGCACACTCATGCCGGCCGCCCGCGCTTGAGCCTCGGAGAGGCCCACGCCCGCCACTTCCGGGTCGGTGTAGGTAACCGACGGGACGCGGCCGTGGCGGACAGGGAGGGGCGACAACCCGGCCAGCTTCTCCACGGCCACGATGCCCTGGCGATAGGCCACATGGGCGAGCAGCGGCCCACCGGTCACATCTCCCACCGCCAGCACCGAGGGCACGTTCGTGCGTTGGTACTCATCGGTGGTGATCCACCCCCCGGCGTCGGTGTGCACTCCTACCGCTTCAAGGCCGAGACCGTCGGTAAGGGGCGCGCGCTCTGCTGCGACGAGCACGTATTCCGCCTCGACCGTGCGCCGGGGGCCGCCACCGGTCGGCGCCAACTCCACAACAAGATCGGAACCCGCCTCTGCGATGGCCTCCATGGCGGTCTCGGTTTTGACGGTCACGCCTTCATCGTCGAGCACTCTCGCGATCTCCGCGCTCGAGTCCGCGTCTTGATCGGGCAGGACGGCCGGCAGCGTCTCCACCAGGGTCACTCTCGCCCCCAAGCGGGCGAAGATCTGGCTCCACTCGCACCCGACCGCCCCCGCCCCCACCACCACGATGCTGGAGGGAACGGCGGTCAGAGCCAAGGCCCCGTCGGAGTCCAGCACTCGCGGGTGGCCGGCCCCGGGCACCCGAAGCCCCAGAGGTATGGAGCCTGTGGCCACGATGATATGACCGGCCTCCACGGTCGCCGTCTCCGGGAGCGCCGCGCCTTTACCGGCACCGATGTCCGACGAGACCGGCTCGACGGCCAGGGTGTACGGTCCCGTGAACGAGGCCCGGCCGGCAAGGATCTGTACCTTGCCGTGCTTGAGCAGTCCCCACACCCCGTTCCGCAGGCGGGCGACCACGGCATCGCGCCGGGCTAAGGCCACGGGATAGTCCACGTGCCAGCCGCCCTCGAGAACGATCCCGAAAGCTCCGGCGTTCTTCACCTCCTGCGCCGCCATCGCCGTGCGCAGCATGGTCTTGGTAGGGATACAGCCACGATTCAGGCAGACGCCCCCCAGACGGGCACTCTCCACGATGGTGACGCGCATACCGAGCTGCGCCGCTCTGAGGGCGGCGATGTACCCGCCGGGGCCCGCGCCGATGATGGCAAGGTCGGTCTTCACTGCCGCACTATCCCTTTTATTCCGGCCAGGCCGCGAGGCTGAACGGCGCGGCCAGGAGATCCATCAGCATCCGCAGGAACTCGGCCGCCGGAGCTCCGTCGACCACACGGTGGTCGCAGGTCAACGACAGGCCTATGGTGGCGCGCACCACCGGCGCGCCGTCCACCGCCACCACCGTATCCTGCATTCGCCCCACACCCAGGATCGCGGCTTCGGGCTGGTTGATGATCGGGCTGAAGAACTCGACCGAGCGGTAGGAACCGAGAGTGGTCACCGTGAAAGTCCCTCCACCGACCTCGTCGGGGAGTAGCCGGTTCTCTCTGGCCCGCCCGGCCAACTCCCGGATCTCCCGGGCTATCCGGCTCAAGGTCTTGCGGTTGGCTTCCCGCACCACCGGCACGATGAGACCGTCGCTGAGGGCCACAGCCACGCCGACGTTGATGCCCCGCCACACCTTGATGACGTCCCCGTCGAGCGTGGCGTTGAACCGGGGCATCTTCTCCAACGTGAGTGCCACGGCTTTGACGACCGCGGCGGTGATGCCCACCTTGTCCTCCTCAGCCCGGGTGGCGTTGGCCATAGCCAAGGCCTGCTTGAGGTCCTGCACATCGGCTGTGGCGAAGTAGGTCACCGTCGGCGACCCCCGACGGCTCGCGTCCATGTGCTCCCCGATAAGACGGCGCATCCCTGCGTAGGGGAGCGCCTGCGCCACTCCTCCCTTGATGTCCGCGAGACCCCCGACCCCCGGCTCCAGCGGCAGGCCCGGGGGGACCGCCGCAGCCGCGGCGACGTCCTCGGCCCTGATGCGGCCGCTCACCCCACCACCGGCCACCCACGTGAGATCGACGCCCAGCTCCGTAGCCATCATCTTCGCTGTGGGCGTGGCGAAGCCCTGAGCCCCGGCGGGCGCCGCCCCGGCGCGAGGGACGAGGCCGGCGCCGGGCGCAACACCGGCGCCGGGCGTAGGCGCCACGCCTGTCGCAGGCGCCACGCCTGTCGCAGGCGCCACGCCTGTCGCAGGCGCCGCTCCGGTCGCAGGCGCCACGCCTGTCGCAGGCGCCGCTCCGGTCGCAGGCGCCGCTCCACCGCCGCCGGGCGCCGCGTACACCGGGCCTGCCGC
The DNA here is from genome assembly GCA_021372435.1 of Actinomycetes bacterium. Lineage (GTDB taxonomy): Bacteria > Actinomycetota > Thermoleophilia > RBG-16-64-13 > RBG-16-64-13 > RBG-16-64-13. Next base: position 3,526 of record JAJFUK010000059.1, read on the forward strand.
GGTCGCGACCGCCGCTTGGGCCACCGCTGCTCCGACGTCCTCCAAGGTCACCCGTCCACCCGGCCCGGTGCCGGCGACCCTCGTCAGATCGACGTCCAGTTCGGCCGCCAGTTTCTTCGCCGCGGGAGAGGCCAGGACGCGCCCGCCCGGGGCTCCGGCTTGCGCGCCGGCGGCCGGAGCACCCATGCCACCCGTCCCGGATGGAACAGGCACCTCCGCCAAAGCGGAGGCTCCGGCCTCACCGGCCGGGGCCGCCACGAAGGCGGAAACGTCCTCTCCCGGCCGGCCGACCACGGCGATAGGGGCGCCCACCGGGGCTTCCTCACCCTCGGGCAGGATGATCTTGAGCATCACTCCCTCGGCTTGAGCCTCCAGCTCGTAGGTGATCTTCTCGGTGCTGATCTCGGCGATGACCGTGCCGATAGTCACCGGGTCGCCTTCCGACACCTTCCAGGCGCTGACGACGCCCGTCTCCATGAGGAGCCCAAGCTTGGGCATCACGACCAGCTCAGCCATGCGCGCGACCCACCTCCGCCTCATAGGTCTCTATGTGAACGTGCCTCAGTATGGGCCGGGATACGGCGCACCGGCCCCTCCAGCGGGCGTCTAGCCCAGCAACTCCCGGACCGCAGCGGCGATCTTATCGGCCTTGACGATGAACTCCGCCTCCAGCACCGGCGAAAACGGGACCGGCGTATCGGGCCCGGCCACCCTCTTGATGGGAGCGTCGAGCAGATCGAAGCCCTTGTCGGCCACGATGGAAGCGATCTCGCCACCGAAGCCCCCGGTCAGACAGGCCTCGTGAACGATGGCCAGCCTGTGCGTTTTGGCGACAGACTCGAGGATGGCTTCCTTGTCAAGCGGGATGAGGGTCCGAAGATCGAGGACTTCCGCGCTTATGCCCTCCTTCTCCAAGTCCTCGGCCGCGGCCAGACACTGCCGCACCATCCCGGACCAGCAGACCAGGGTCACATCCGAGCCCTCGCGCTTGATGTCGGCCCTGCCGATGGGGATCAGGTACTCGCCCTCGGGAACCTCCCCCTTCTGCGCGTAGAGCATCTTGTGCTCGAGGAACACGACCGGGTTGTCGTCCCTGATCGCAGAGCTGAGCAGGCCTTTCACGTCGTAAGGAGTAGCCGGGGCGATCGTGATCAAGCCGGCCGTGTGACAGAGCATCGCCTCCAGAGACTGCGAGTGGTGGGCGGCGGTGCCCATACCGGCGCCCACCGCGGTCCGGAGGACCAGAGGGCATTTCAGTTGACCCCCAAAAAGGTAATGCACCTTGGCCGCCTGGTTGCAGAGCTCATCCATGGCTATCAGCAGGAAGTCCATGAACAGGATCTCGATCGCCGGTCTCAGCCCTGCCGCCGCCGCACCGACCGCGTGACCGACGATGGCGGTCTCCGAGATGGGCGTGTCGCGGACCCTTTCCGGTCCGAACTCAGCGAACACCCCGTAACCGGTAACGCCGAAGCTGCCTCCGAACCTGCCCACGTCTTCACCGGCGATGTAGACCCTCGGATCCCGGCGCATCTCGATCTTCAGAGCATCGGCGACAGCCTCGGCATAGCTCATTATCCTGGTGCCCACGTTGACCCTCCCTTCCGTCAGTCGACGTAGACGTCGGTCAGGAGCTCATCCTTGCTGGGATAAGGGCTCTTCTTGGCGAACTCAAGGGCCGCCACCATCTCAACGTCAGCCTCAGCCTGAATCTTCTCTAGATCCTCTTCCGTAGCCCATTCCCGGCTGCGGAGCGCCTCCGCACAGAGTATGAGCGGATCCCTCTTCAGCCAGGCTTCGTGCTCGACCGGATCGCGATAGGTGGCGGCGTCTCCGATGAAGTGACCCCAATGCCGCCAGGTCTTGCACTCCATCAGGGTCGGCCCTCCCCCGCCGCGCGCCCTGTCCACCGCCTCAGCCGCCGCTTCGCGGACGGCGATCACATCGTTGCCGTCGACCACGACGCCTGGGAACCCATAGCCGGCCGCGCGGTCGGCGATGTCTTTTATCCTCATATGCTCACTCTGGGGGTTCGCTACGCCGTAGTGGTTGTTCTCCACCACGTAGACTACCGGCAGCTCCCAGATAGAGGCCAGGTTGAGCGCTTCGTGGAACGTACCTCTGTTTGTGGAGGCGTCCCCTAGGAAGGCCACCGCGATCTTGCCGTTCTTCTGATACTGACAGGCGAATGCCGCCCCGGTGGCTATGTGCACGCACGCGCCTACGATGCCGTTGGCGCCGAGCACACCCAGAGATATGTCCGCGATGTGCATCGAGCCGCCCTTGCCTTTGCAGAACCCGTCGGCCTTGCCCAGGAGCTCCGCGAACATCCGCTTGGTGTCTCCGCCCTTGGCTATCAGATGGCCGTGTCCTCTGTGGTGGGTGCTCAGATAGTCGTCGGGCTCAAGGACCGACATCACTCCCACCGCGATCGCTTCCTCCCCGCTGTAGAGGTGAAGAAAGCCGGGCATCTCGCCCTTCAGGAACTCCTTGTGGGCCGTCTCCTCAAACGTCCGGATCCTCACCATGGTCCGATAGAGAGCGAGGAGCGTCTCTCTGTCTACCGCTCTGCCGACTGCCATACCGTCGCCTCCCCCTCGCAGGTCCTACTCGTTCGCTTCCTGACCGCCGCCGTACTGCATGCCCCCATCTATCATGTACATCCCGCCGGTGCAGTTCCCGGCCGCGTCGGAAGCCAGGTAGAGCATGAGCTCCGCGACCTCTTCGGGCCGGACGAAGCGCTTGAGGAGCGTCGCAGACTGCAGTTTCGCCCGTCCCCGCAACGGGTCGCCCAGGCCCACCTCCGCCTCGACTATCCTCATCATCGGAGTGTCGACCAACCCCGGGTTGACCGTGTTGACCCGGATGTTCTTGGAAGCCAGCTCCCGGGCCGCCACCTTCATGACCCCGGTCAACGCATGCTTGCTCGCCGTATAGGCCACGGCCTCGGGGTTGCCGAGTACGGCGCCCACCGACGAGGTGATGATGATGCTGCCCCCGCCGCGCTCGGCAAGGTAGGCGACGGCGTGTTTGATGGTGATCACCACCCCGGTCACGTTGACGGTCATCACTTTGTTGAAGTTGTCGATGGAGGATTTCTCGATGGGCGCCTGCGTACCGAAGATGCCCGCGTTGGCGATCACGACGTCGATGCCGCCATACACCTCAGCCGCCTTGGCCATCGCCTGCCCGACCTCGGTCTCCTGGGTCACGTCGGCGGTGAACGGCGTGGCTCTGGGGCCCAGATCCGCCACCGCCCGCTCGAGAGCCCCGCCTTCCACATCCACGGCTAGGACCTTCGCGGCCTCCCGCACGAAGAGCGTCGTCGCCGCCAGCCCGATGCCGGAAGCCGCTCCGGTGATCACCGCGACCTTGTCCGCCAGTCTGTCCAACTCTTCTCCTTCCTCAGACCTTGGCGCTTGGGCGTAGCGACCCGTCACCCTCCCGGCGTCTCCGAACCGGTTCTAGATGCTCGATGGAGAATGGGGCCGCGACCGCTCACACGGCGCCGGGTGGGGTGGGGTGGCGCATCCTCACTCGCGCTCGTAGCGCCGCTATGAGCGCTCCCGGCGCTTTTGCCTCCACTCGTTCACGGTGGCCTTCGGCACCGCTCCGTCTGGAACCGGGTTCTGGAGCGCACGGCAAAAGCCGCCCCACGCATTCAAGAACCGCGTGAGGAAGCGCCTTTACTTCCAGATCACCCCCCTGCAGGGCCGGAGTATGGCAACAAGTCACCGAGGCGCCCGGTGATAGTCGACGATATCAGCCGCCGGAGACCCGGTCAAGCATCAGGGAGAGGGCCGCCTTCGGCCCGTCCGGACCCGCGCACCAGGATCGCCCTGAAGTCGTTCACGTTGTTGAAAGTGGGCCCGGTGACGATGGTGTCGCCGAGCACGGAGAAGAATGAGTACGAATCGTTTTCGCGCAGCAGGCGACGCGGATCAAGCCCGGCCGCGGCGGCGCGCTGAAGGGACGTGGCGTCTGCCACGGCGCCGGCGATCTCGACCAGGCCGTCGGCGCCGTCGGTATCGCAGGCCAGGGCCGTGTACTCGACATCTCCACGGAGGGCCAGCGCCAGGGCCAGAAGGAACTCGCCGTTGGGGCCTCCGCGACCGGCGCCGCGGACGGTGACGGTCGTCTCCCCTCCGCTCAGTAGTACGCAGGGGGCGGAACAGGGTTGGCCGTGGTAGGCCACCTGTCTGGCTATGGCCGCGTGGACCAAGGCCACGTCTGCAGATTCGCCCTCCACGGAGTCGCTCAGGATGACCGCCTTGATGCCGCGGCCTTCGAAGAAGCGGGCGGCCGACTCGAGCAGCATATGAGCCGAGGCGATGATGTGAATCGACACCCGCTTGAAGCAGGGATCGCCGGTCTTGGGGGTCTCGTTCTCCGGCGAGGACAGATGCCGGAGAACCGCGGCCGAGGCTTCCACCCCGTAGGTTTCTATCACGCGACGGGCATCGGCCAAGGTCGTCGGATCGGCGACCAACGGCCCGGAAGCGATGACGGAGGGGTCGTCGCCGGCCACATCCGAGATGAGCAGGCCGATGACTCGAGCCGGAGCACACGCGCAGGCCAGCCGGCCTCCCTTGATGGCGGAGAGGTGCTTGCGTACTGCGTTGATCTCGCCGATGGTGGCGCCGGCCCGCAGGAGCTGCGAGGTGAGCGACTGCTTGTCTTCCAACGTGACCCAGCCCGCCGGCAGAGGGAGCAAGGCAGAGCCGCCCCCGGAGAAGAGGCCGATCACCAGATCCTCGGCGCCCAGATCGCTCACCAGGGCGAGCATGCCAGCCGCCGCCGCCGTGCCGACTACGTCCGGCACGGGGTGGGCGGCCTCCCTGACTTCGATCCGCCTGCATGGTACGGCGTGACCATACTGCGTCACCACCAGACCCGAGAGTTCTCCGGGCCATCGGGCTTCGACGGCCCGGGCCATGGCCGCTGCAGCCTTGCCGGCCCCGACCACCACGGTCCGCCCCAGAGGGGGCTCCGGCAGATACCGCGGCACCACCTTGGCCGGGTCGACATCCTGGAGGGCCTGCCGAAAGGCCGTGACGAGCAGAGCGGCATCTGAAACCGCGGACCCCGCGTCAACGACCGCCCCCACAGACCGCCCGCCTGCGCTTGACGGCGCGACGGCCGCCCGGGCCGCACCGGCCTTCTGGGCCGCAGCGGTCTTCTGGGCCACGGCAGCCTCCCGGGCCGCAGCGGCCTCCCGAGCCGCGGTCCGCCTCCCTACCGCCCCGACCTCGGTCGCTGCGGGCCTGGTGCTCCCCTTCTCCGCGTCGCCGGTCACCGCGTGGCCTCCTCCCGGTAGTCCTCGAGTCTCCGCATGATCCGACCAGATCGTTACCAGCATACCTCGAGAGCGAGCGCGCCCGCACCGGGGCACAATCGAGGCTCACCGCGCTCCACATGGGCGCCTCTGACTTCAGCCGGTCCGGCGACTCGGCGGTATGCCCGGCGCCTGTTAGCCCCGACCGAGGGCTCCGACCGGGACATCCGCGGGATGGCCCCGGCCGGTCCTCGGGTCACGGCGTGCCACCCGCGGCCCGCAGTATCATGAAACGGTGCAAGATCGACCGCGGTGGGCTTCGAGGGTGCCCGGCGCAGGCGCGACCCACGTCATCGAATGCAAGGAGGACGATCGTGGCCCCCATCCCCGATGCGGATCTGACCGACGAGGTGCGCGAGTTCGTCTTGGACCGGCTGGACATCGACCTCTTCGGCGTAGCGCCCGTGGGGCGTCTCGCCGGAGGACCGGAAGGGGGCCGCCCGGCCGACTACCTGGCCGCCGCCACCTCGGTGATCGTCCTTGCTGCCAAGATCCCCGACGGGGCGATAGAGGTGGCGGGGCACTACGAAGAGGAGGGGAAGACGCTCGGACCCTACATGTGGTACGGCTACGTCGTTCCCAACTGGGACCTCTCCACCGCGGCCGGCCGCCTGGTGAGGTTCCTCGAGAGACGAGGCCACGCGGCGGTGCCGTTCCCGCCGACCGGACTCCTCTACAAGTTCGGCACCAGGGCCGATTTCTCCCACCGGCACGCGGCTGTGGCCGCCGGCTTGGGAGAGTTTGGACTGAGCGGGTTGTTGCTGACTCCCGAGTTCGGGCCCCGGCAAAGGCTCGTCTCGATCATCACCGATGCTCCCCTGGAGTCCTCGCCGATGTATGCCGGGCCGGCACTGTGCCGTCCCGACGCCTGCGGCCGGGCCTGCATCAAGGTCTGCCCCACCCGGGCGCTCAAGGGGAAGGTATCGGTAGTCATCGGGGACGAGACCTTCGCTTACACTCCCGTGGACCAAGTCAGGTGTAGATGGCAATACCCCGAGAAGGGTTTCCGCCGGACCAAGGTTCCTATCCCGCCGCATGCCACCGAAGAGGACTTCCATGAGGTGATGAGCGTCACGAAGCCCCACCCCTTCGACGCCGCTCTCAGTCAGCACGCGTTCGTGCCGCAGTGCGGCGCCTGCGTCTTCCGTTGCCCCTCCCCCCAGTTCGAGGCGGGGAACGGATAGAAGCGGCCGCGCCTAGTACACCCCGTACTCGAGCACGGTGCCGACCAGGTACCCGTGACCTTCCCCCGGCGTGAAACACGAGGCTTGCGCGCGGGGCGACTGCGCCGCTATCCTGTCCAAGGCCGGCCGAGGTCGGACCGGCCTGAGAGGAGTACCGTGGCGAGCAGGGTCGGCTTCGACAATGACAAGTACCTCGAGGAGCAGAGTCGCGCGATCGTCGAGCGCTCCGAACGCCTCGGCGGCAGGCTCTACCTCGAGTTCGGCGGGAAGATCGCCTTCGATTTCCACGCGGCGCGCGTGCTTCCCGGTTACGACCCCAACGTCAAGATCCGCCTGCTCCAGAGACTGAAGGACCGGGCCGAGATCGTCGTCTGCATCTACGCGGGGGCGATCGAGCGGCGCAAGGTGCGCGCGGATTTCGGCATCCCCTATGACGTGGACGCGCTGAAGCTCATCGACGACCTGCGCGACTGGGGTTTGCTGGTACGCGCGGTGGTGATCACGCGCTTCGAGGACCAGCCCTCGGCGCGGGTATTCAAGGCGCGGCTGGAGCGCCGCGGTGTCCCCGTCTACACGCACGCCTTCACCCGCGGCTCTCCCACCGACGTCGACCGTATCGTGAGCGACGAAGGATACGGCGCGAACGAGTTCATCCCGACGGAGCGGCCCGTCGTCATAGTGGCCGGTCCCGGCCCCGGGAGCGGCAAGCTGGCCACCTGCCTTTCCCAGGTCTATCACGAGCATCTACGGGGCAACACGGCCGGTTACGCGAAATTCGAGACGTTCCCGATCTGGAATCTGCCGCTGAAACACCCGGTCAATGTGGCCTATGAAGCTGCGACGGTGGAACTCCGGGACGTGAATCAGATCGATCCCTTCCACCTGGAAGCCTACGGCGAGCAGGCGGTGAACTACAATCGCGACATCGAGGCCTTCCCGCTTGTCGCCCGGATCCTGCAGCGCATCGGTAGCGATGCCTCGTACCGGTCGCCGACCGATATGGGTGTGAACCGCGCCGGGTTCGCCATCGTGGACGACGCGGTGGTGCGCGCGGCGGCCGAGCAGGAGGTGATCCGCCGGTACTTCCGGTACGCCTGCGAGTACGCGCTGGGGCTGGTGGACCAGGAGGACGCCGACCGCGCCCACCTGATCATGGACGGCCTCGGCCTCGATGAAGAGCAGCGGGTCGTGGTGCATCCCGCGCGGGAGGCGGCGGCCGCAGCCGAAGCGACGGGCAAGGGCAACAAAGGCGTCTTCTGTGGCGCCGCCATCGCCCTCCACAACGGCCACATCGTCACCGGCAAGAATTCCACGCTGATGCACGCCGCTTCAGCGGCGGTACTGAACGCGGTCAAATACCTGGCGCACATCCCTGATGAGCTTCCGCTGCTCACCTCGAACGTCATGGAGTCCATCGCCGGCATGAAGAAGGACATCCTCCGGATGAAGTCGGTAAGCCTCGACCTCGACGAGATGCTCATCGCCCTCGGCATCAGTGCGACCACCAACCCGGCTGCGCAGATGGCTGTGGGGCATCTGACCGACCTGTCCGGGTGCGAGTTCCACACCACCCACCTGCCGACGGCGGGCGACGAGGCCGGCCTGCGGCGCCTGGGCCTCAATGCCACCAGCGATCCGCAGTTCGCCACGCGCTCGTTGGTGATCGGTTAGATCGTCCGGCCCACCTTCGCTCCGTCGGCCACCGCGTCGAATATGAGCCCCGGCTCCCGGCTGTCTCCGAGCACATAGACCTCTTTCACGGTGCCCCTCAGTCTTTGGGCGACTTCGGTGTCGGGCAACATGGGCATGGCGGTCAGGATCTTGCTTGCCTTGAGGGTCCGCCGGTTGCCGTCCTTCGTGGTCACGACGAGTCCTGCCTTGTTGATCTCCTGGTATTCCACCTCGGATAGGATCTCCACACCCCTGTCCTCGAGCCACAGGAGGAGCCAGGGCTTCATGAAGGTCTCCAAAAGCCCCTCCCCGATCTGTTCCCGGGGACAGGTGTCGACGATGGTCACGTTCCGTCCTCTCTTCACCAGGAACTCCGCCGTCTGACAGCCGTGAAGCCTGCCGCCGATCACGACGACATCCTTGCCGAGCATGACCGGCAGAGCGAACTTGGTCCCCCACCGGAGGAACTTCGGCCCGGCGAACCTCAGGAGAGACTTGAGCAGGTGATGGAGCTTCTCGCCGGTCATGACCTTCCGGCTGTCGATACCGGGGATCGTGGGAACATCGTGCTTGGCGCCCGCCGCCACCAGAAGGACATCGGGACCGACCTGCTTCACCAACTCGGCCGTGACCTTGATCCCTCGGTGAACCTCGACGCCCAGCTTCTTCATCTGCGTCTCGTAGTAGCGGGCGAAACCGGGAAGGTCTTCTTTCTGGGTACCTTTGACCACGGCGGCGACCAGCATCGATCCGCCCAGCTTCCTCATGGCTGTGTAGAGCGAGACCTCATGCCCTCTCAAAGCGGCCACGCGCGCCGCTTCCAAGGCGGCCGGGCCGCCCCCCACGACCATGACCGTCTTCCTCTTCTCAGCCGGCTTGATCTCGTATTCCTTCTCCCTGCCCAATGCGGCGTTCGTGCGGCACCCGGGGGTCTCCCCGTGCTCGACGCGTGAGTAGCACGTCATGCAGGCGGTGCAGGGGGCAATGTCCTCTTCTCTTCCCTCCCTGATCTTCCTGGGGAGATCATGATCGGCCATCAGGCGGCGGTTGTGGCTGATGAAGTCGGCCCGGCCGTCGCGTAGGATCTTCTCTCCCAAGTCGGGATCGAGCCGTCCCACGGCCACGACCGGCACCGAGACCACCTTCTTCACCTCAGCCGCGGCGGGCACCCAGGCCGCTTCGCCATGACGGCTGAAGTCGAGTTCTTTCTCCACGTTCTTGGGCAGACTGGGGTATGGGACCATGTCGGGGAAGTGGGTGCTGTCCCGTTTCATGAGGTCCCGGGGGTTCGTGTAGAACTCGACCCGCGGATGGATGGCATCGGCTCCGGCCTGCTCGGCCATGACGGCGAACGCTCTGCATTCCTGCAGCGTGATGCCGTCCTTCAGACCGGCCTCGAGGCTGTTGAGCATGAAGGCTATGGGGAAGTCCGCGCCCGTCGCCTCCTTCATCCCCCTGATGATCTCGACCATGAACCTGGCCCGGCTCTCCAAACTGTCGCAACCGTAGCCGTCGTGGCGCTTGTTCCATGCGCGCGAGAGGAACGAGTTGCCCAAGTGGTTGCAGGCGAAGTTCAGCTCTACGCCGTCGAATCCCGCTCTCTGGGCCACGAGAGCCGCGTTGACGAACCTCTCCTTCACCCGCTCGATGTCGTCCAGGGTCATCTCCTTGGCGTTGTCGGAGAAGTCCTTGCGCGGAAGCTCCTCCTTGGAGAGACGGGAGGCGGCTATCGGCTGGAAGCCGGTCAGAGCCTTCGGATGCATGGGGCCCATGTGGAAGACCTGGATGAACGCCGGGCAGTCGTGTCTGTGGATGGCGTCGGTGACCCGCTGCAGGCTGGGGACGTACTTCAAGTCGTCTTGACGGTAGCCATGATCAGGGACCGTGCCGATCGGATAATCGATCTCGCCTCCCCCCACCGTCACCAGACCCACGCCGCCTGCGGCGAGAGCCTCGTAATAGTCTACGATCTGCCGATGCATGATCCCGTCTTGGTAGGGGAAGAATCCAGGGTTAGCGCCGGTCTTGATCAGACGCATCCTGGTCTTGACCGGTCCTATGAAACCCGGTTGCAGCAGCCGCTCATATCTCTCTTTTCCCATGTAGCGATTCCCTTTCGCAGGCCCGACGACCGCGACCGAAGCGCAGTTCTCACACTCGGGGTCGCGGTGCAGCAAATCGGTATGGCAACTTTTCCATTTGCGGCTTAGCTTAGCAAAAAGGGACGGCGCGGCAGGCGGCCGCGAGGACGCGGTGATAAGGTGGCGAGGTGGGGCGCGGCGGGCGGCTGCCCGCCGCGCCCCACCAGTCATCCCGGTCGCTAGGCCCGGATCTCCTCGCGCATGAACAGGATGTAGCTCACGGTGAAGAACACGAGCACGCAGCCCACCAGAGCCAGTATCTGGGGCCAGCACAGTAACAGGCTCTGCCCGAAGCTAAGAGGGCCGACCACGGCCCGGTCGATCTGTTCGTAGACGAGAACCCCCAGTGAGCGCACGCTCGGATTGAGTAGGACGGTGGTGGCCTCGTCGTACAACGTACCGGGAGAGAACCGGTTGAGAGTAGTCTCCAGCTGGGCATTACGTAGCAGCTCGGCATTCGTGGCGTTGTCCCCGGCCGGCGCCACCGCGTTCACGATGAGCCCTACGATGAGACTGGCGAAGATCGCGAAGAAAAGCCAGACCGCTATAGACGCCAGTGCAGACGTGGCCGCCTGCTTGAAGAGCACGGAGAAGAGCTGGGCCAGCGCCAGCCAGAAGGCGACGTAGATGACGGTCACGACGATGAAGGCTATCAGCCTCCCCACTTCCTCGAGCGAAGGAGTGGTGCCCAGAAGCACGATGCCTATTCCCCCGACGATGATGACAAGAGCCGTCAAGGCCAGGCTGACCACTCCCAGACCGGCCAGGAACTTGCCCTGTAGCACGGCATCGCGGTGGATGGGCTGCGAGATCAGACGGCTGAGCGTCCCCTGAGAACGCTCGCTGTTGAGTGCGTCGAACCCCAGGGCGATGCCGAGCAACGGCGCCAGGAACGTGATGAAACTGGTGAACGAGGGCAGGCTTTCGCCAGAGACGGTGAACAGGTAGAGGAACGCGAACTCGACCTTCGCCGAATCGGAGGCCGCAGCTCTGATGGCCGAACTGGCCGCGTACACGGCGGCCAGTGTCGTCACGGCGATCAGCACGAGCAGGATGCCGAAACGAAGCCCGGACAGGTGATCGGCGAACTCCTTGCGGGCCACCGGTCCGACTCCCACGGCGAAGAAGCGGCTCCGCGGCCGGGAGACCTGCTCCGACCTTGCGGACGGCCCCCTGCCGGGATCCGACAGCACGACAGATGCGTTACTTGATTCCGACATGGCCGACGCTCGCCTCCTCTCGGAAATAGCGATCATAGATATCGTCCAGGCTCATGCCGCGCTGGCGAAGGTGCACGGGAACCAATCCCTGTTCGATGGCCGAGCGCGAGACGCGGGCCCGGATATCGCCCCGGCCGCGCAGGGTGATCAGGTCCCGCACCCTGGTCACGTCCCGCACGCCTTCCAGGGACTTCAGGGAGAGGGCCAGGCGGTCGAGCACTTCATCCGAGACCGGCCGGCCGTCGCCACCGACGACCGCAATCTCGAACTCGGAATCGTCCTTTTCAGCCAACTGCCGCTCGAGTTCAGGGACCGGTCCGGCGGCGATGAGATGCCCTCCGACGAAGATGCCCACCCTGTCACAAACGGCCTGCACCTGATGCAACAGATGAGAGGACAGGAGGATCGTCATGCCTTCCTCGGTCTTGAGCCGCGAGAGCAGGGCAAGCATGTCCCGCACACCTTCCGGGTCGATACCGATGGTAGGCTCGTCAAGGATCAGGATCGAGGGCTTCTTGATGAGCGCGTCGGCGATGGCGAGACGTTGCCGCATGCCCCGGGAGTACTTCCCGGCCCGTTTGTCGGCCGCCTCGGTGAGTCCCACGTCGGCCAGGAGCGTGTCGATGCGCTGTTCGGCCTCTTTGGGAGGGATCCGATTCAGCGAGGCCGTGTACCGCAGGTTCTGCCTGCCGGTCATGTTGGGGTAGAACCCCACGTTGTCCGGAAGATACCCCACGACCGACTTGACACTCAGAGGATCGCGCACGGAATCGTAGCCCACCACCCGTACGGTCCCCGAGGTCGGCTCGGTCAGGCCCAGCAGCATGAGGATCGTGGTGGTCTTGCCCGCTCCGTTCGGTCCCAATAACCCGAAGATCTCGCCTTTACGTATGGAAAGATCGAGATCGTCGACCGCGGTGAACTGACCGTACCTCTTGGTCAGACCTGTGGCCTCGATCACGATCTCCAGCGGGGGTCCGGGCATCCGGTCCGCATCCGGGCCGGCGTCTTGTTCGACCATGACGCTCACGGCCGGCCTCAGCGATGCCCGTAGCGACGGAAGACGAACCCGAGGATGGCTATGGCGGCGATGACGATGAGTACGCCGATGACGCCCCAGAGGGTCCCGGTCTTGACCGTGACCCTGATGTCCGACGTCGCGGAGGCCTGTTTAGCACTGGCCTTCATCGTGACCACGTAGTCGCCCGCGATCGCGTTCTCCGCCGGATCGAACACCGCCACGACCGTCTGCTGCTGACCGGCCGGCAGTACGTCGATGACACTCGGCTCGAACTTGACCTCCCAGTTCGCCGGAGCGGTGGCCGACAACTTCACTTCTTGCAGAGGCCCGGTCCCGTTGTTGCTGACCACGAACTGCACCCGGGTGACATCGCCGGCCTTCACCTCCGCGTTGAGATTGCCGTCCGGAGTAGTCAGCGAAAGAGTGTACGTACCCGTGATCTCGATCTGCAGCGGTATCTTCACGGTCTCGCCGCCGCCCACCGCCGTGACCATCACATCGTAGGTGCCCATCTCCACGTTCGGCGCAGGGGTCACCTTCAGGTTCAGGCCCTGCGAACCCTGGGAGTCGACGCTCACAGTAGGCGTCTCCTGGGAAGACCCCGAGGGCGTGAGCGACAAGGTCCAGTTCTCCGGACCATCGACTGTCAGGTTGTAGGTCCGTTCCTCGAGAGTGCTGTTCTTGAGCGTGAGCGAGAAGGTGAAGGTGGCGGTGGCGGGGCCGCGCAGTGAGCTGTACTCGGCCGTCAGTTCGGTGGTCCCGCCTTCGAGCTCACTGACTTTCAGCGAGATGGGGAGCGATACGGAGGTCCCACCGGCCCGGGCGACCACCGTGAGGGTCTCGGTGGTCTCTGCTTGACCGGCGGGGATCTTGACCTGAAGATCGAGCGAACGGGGAGACTCGGGGTCGGTCTGGATGGCGGAGACCGGCCGTCCTCCGCCCAGTATCGAAGCTTCCCACCCCTCCGGTACGCCCTGGACCGACAGGTCCACCCGCTGCACGACTTCATCAGCCACCGTGAGGTCGATGGTCACGGTCTGCCCGGGTTGGACCGTCATCGCCAGGTAGGGGGTGGTGACGGTAACGGCCTGGGCGTCACCGCCCCCGCCTGCCAGGAGCAGCATGAAGGCCAGAGCCACCGCGAGACCGGACGCAGCCGACCCCACCGCGCAACGCCGAAGATGCGACCCACGAGTGAAATGACGCATGGTTAACGACCTCCGAAGCATGCCGAGTGTTATGGCCCGCACCACCCGCGCAACCCTGTCCAGGGCAGCACGCAGCCCAGACGTACCGGAGAAGTTTACCAACCCTCGATAAAATCCGCATAAGATTTCTGAGAACCGACGCGCGTGAACCTGCTCACTGGGGCTCAACGCGGTCCGGGGCCGGATGACCGCCCGCGTTTCCTTCGTCGGCTTGTTTACAACCGCGCGCTTGGTGGTAGAGGCTTGTATACAGAGTCACTCCTCAGACCCCCAGAGAGGCACAACACACATGGATCCTCAAGAGGCCAAGCGACAACTCCTTGTCCTCCGTGCTCGACTTCTCGAGCAAGACGAGGCGCTCAGCGAATCGCTGGGCATCTCGTTGGAAGAGGAATCAGGAGAGGAGTCATCGGACCAGCACTCGGCGGATGTCGCCGCCGTCACCTTGACGCGCGAGATGGACCTCTCTCTCAGGTCGACCATCGAGCACCTCCTTGCCCAGGTCGACCGAGCACTGGAGAAGATCGAAGAGGGTACGTACGGACTCTGCGATCGCTGCGGCGCTCCCATCGAGGAGAGCCGGCTACAGGCGGTACCGGAAGCTACGCTGTGCTTGGAACACCAGAGGGCTCTGGAACGGCAGGAAGAGATCTGAGCCCGGCGGCCTGCTGAACAATGAAGCCCCGCCACCGCTCTACGCCGGCGGTGGCGGCTTTGTCTGTGAGCACCCCTAGCCTTCGTGCAGCGCCCGCAATGCCGCCAGCGCCTTCTCTGCTTGGGCCGCGATGACCCCGACATCCGGGGCGGAGTCCTCGAGGGCGACGAGCACAGGCTCCAGGATGTCTCGCAAGACGCCGTTCCGCGCCGCCAGGTCGTGCAAGACGTGGTGGGCACTCTTACAGAAGGGCTTCGATCCTGCGTTCTCGTTCTGAGTGAGGGCCAGCAGCACGTGAGGAACGGAGCGGGTCCCCAGGTTGATCAACGCCACCGCCGCCAGCCAACCGATGTCCGACCGCCCGCCGCCGAGCAACGCCACCAAGCCGGGGATCGCGGCCGGCTCGGGGATCTCCGCCAGAGCCTTGGCCGCTTCCCAGCGCAACCGAGGCTCCGGACTGTCCAGCAGCCCGACCAGCAGGTCGAGTGCCGGCTCGCCGATCGCGGCTAAGGTCTCGCGGGCCTGGAGCCGTGCCCTGCCGTCGTCTCCGGCCAAGTCTGTGAGCAATCGTTCCCGCCAATCGGATCCCATCTCCCGGCCTCCCCTCCCGTGGTCACGCGGCGACACTACCAGTCTACCCCAGGCTGCGGACCGGGGCAGGGCATCGACCGAGGGGGGGCATCAGCCTGCACGGCCCGCGGCACCGCGCCCACCGCCACAGGGCGAAGGGCGAGGCGCTTCACAGCGCCGCCTCGACGATCGCGGCCAGCTCCTCGGATGTCAGTTCGACGGGATTGGGCTTCATGCTGCTGGCCCGCGCCGCCTTCCCTACCAGTTCGGGTATCCGTTCCGGGGTGAGACCGTGGTCGCGCAGCCGAGGAATGTCCAAGTCCGTGATCAGCCGGTCCAGCCATCCCACAGCGTCCTCCGCCTCTGCTTCTGGGTTGTCGGTCAGCAACCGCGCTACCTCGCGATAGCGAGGGAGAGCCCCGCTTCCCGGCTCCCGGGCGCGCAGGGCGCGCAGGTTCGCCTCCACCACCCGTGGCAGCAAGGCCGCGCACAGCGCGCCGTGGGGGGCGCGGATCATCCCTCCCAGCGGCCCGGCCAGCCCGTGGACCGCTCCGAGGCCCGCGTTCGCCAGAGCCATCCCTCCGAAAAGGCCGGCGAGCGCCATGTCCTCGCGCGCCCGGGCATCGTATCCGGCGGCGACCGCCGCCCGCAGGGAACGCGCCGCCCGGCTCATGCCCTCCCGGCAAAGCCCGTCGGTGAGCGGATTCGCACGCTTGGACACAAAGGGCTCGATCAGCTGCGCTAAGGCGTCCAGGCCGGTGGCGGCGGTGACGGCAGCAGGCAGACCGTAGGTCAGTTCCGGGTCGACCAACGCGAGTCTGGGCAACATCATCGGGCTGCGCAGGCTCACCTTGACGCGGTGCTCCGGCGAGGCCAGCACCGAGTTGGCCGTCACTTCCGAGCCGGTACCGGCGGTGGTCGGGATCGCCACCAACGGCACCGGCGGCACGATCAAAGCCTTCCCGCGGCCGACGATCTCCACGTAGTCGGCGACGTCGCCGTCGTTGGTAAGCAGGATGGCGACCGCCTTCGCCGCGTCCAGAGCAGCACCACCGCCGAACCCGATGACGCAGTCGCACCCTTCATCCCGGGCCAGGGCCGTACCCCGGCGGACCGTGTCCACCTCCGGCTCCCCCGCCACCGGGAAGACGCCGACCTCCAGCTTCTTCTCGCGCAAAAGGGCGAGCAGGTCCCCGGCGCGCTCGGGCGTGCGTCCCGTCACCACGAGGGCGTGCCTGCCCAAAGCCCGGGCTATGTCACCGATCTCGCCCAGCCTGCCCGCTCCGAAGATGATCCGCGCCGCGGTGGCGAACTCGAAGGCCATGTCACCAGCCCTCAGGTCCAGGGAAGATGTTCACGTACCTCACGCTGGAGCGCGGCTCAGCCATCATCGGCCCAACCGCGTCCCGCCACGCCTGGTAGTGGGCGGTCTCTTTGTGCGCATCGGCGGCCTCAGCCGTGCGGTACGCCTCCACAAGGACAAAACGCGTCGGCTCGTCCTGCTGCTGCACGACATCGAAGCGGGCGATGCCCGGTTCCGCGAGACTGTGACGAGCGTTCTCGCAGGTGGCCGCCTTGAACTGTGAGACGTATTCCGGCAGAACATGGACGTGAACGTGTACGATCAGCATAGCGTTCGTTTCCATCGGCCCTCCTTCAAGCGGCTTTTGAACGACCCCGGCCTGACCGGTTCCGGCTTGACCGACCCCGGGTCGACCGGCCCCGGCCTGACCGACTCCGAGTCGAGTTTAACTCCCGGTCCGCGGAAACGTGTCCCCCCGCCCGGCGGCGTTTCCGCCGCCGTCTGCCGGAAGCGCCCCGCCATCTGCTATCTTGTGCCATCTGCCTTCTTGGAGGTGCGAGCTTTTTGAGTAGTGTGACCGCTGCGTCGAGACACCGGCCCGGCCGGAAGCGCCGTCGGGCCCTCCTCATAGTCGGTTCCCTCGTCGCGGTCCTGGCGCTGGCCGTCCTGATCGACTCAGCGCTGTATTACGGGAAGGTCCACGCGGGAGTGAGCGTGGCCGGTCGCAGCCTGGGCGGTCTCACCCACGATGAGGCCGTGGCTCTTGTCACCCGCGTGACCAAGGAGACAGGGAACAGCGCAGTCGTCCTTGAGAGCGGAGATAAGAAGTGGACCGTCACCCCTGCCGACGTCGGGGCGAAGGTCGACATAGCCGGGGCGGTGGCGGCCGCACTCGACGTCTCGCGGAAGAGCAACTTCCTCATCGACCTCGGGCGCCGCTTCACCCTTTTCTTCGATGGCGAAGACATCCCCCTGCAGGGCACCCTCGACACGACACTCTTGGACGCACTCCTGGGCGAAGTGGCTCAGAAGCTGGACGTGCCGCCCGTCGACGCCGGTCTCGCCATCGAAGGAGACGAGATCACGGTCGTCGAAGGCCGGAAAGGGCTGGTCGTCGACCGGGATGCCCTTGCGGAGCGACTGCGGTCCCTCCTCCTGACGTTCCAGGCTGCGGAGCTGCCGGTGCCCATGGTCGTCGCTGAACCCGCGCTGCGGGTCGATGAGACCCAGGAGGCCGTCGAACAGGCCAAGATCATGATCTCCGCCCCCGTGGTGCTGAGGGCGGACTCCCGGGTCTGGAGCCTGACCCCGGAGCAGATCGCCGCCTACATGGATTTCACCGCTGTAGATCGCGACGGCGTCTCCACGCTCGTCTGCCACCTCTCGGCCGACAGGATGGGACCGTTCTTGAAGGACCTCGCCGCCTCGGTGGACAAGGCCCCCGTCGACGCCACCTTCGGGAGCAACGGCGAGCAGGCCTGGGTGATCCCCAGTGCCGTAGGAAAGACTCTCGATCACGAGAGGACCGCGGAGGCCCTGACCGCGGCGGCGCTCAAGACCAGCGCTCGGACGACCACCGCCGTTCTTGTCACTGTGCAGCCCGACCTTACCACCGAAGAAGCCGGGGCGATGGGAATCGAGGATCTGCTGGGCACCTTCACCACCAAGTGGGAGGGTACGGAAGACCGGCAGACGAACGTCCGCATCACGACGCAGTACGCGAGCAACGTGATCCTGGCTCCCGGAGAGGTCTACGATTTCGACAAGCAGATCGGTCCGCGGACCGAAGCCCGCGGTTACAAGCTTGCGCCGGGCATCACCAAAGGCGAGCTGGAGGACGTGCTCGGCGGCGGCATCTGCCAGGTGTCCACCACGCTCTTCAACGCGGCCTTCTTCGCGGGACTCGAGATAGTGGAGCGCAAGAACCACTCCATCTACATCGATCACTATCCCAAAGGCAGGGACGCGACCGTCAGCGCCGGCGGGCCCAACATACGCTTCCGTAACGACACTGCGCACCATATCCTGGTCCGCGGCCACTCAGACGGCATCACCACCACCTTCAACATCTACGGCTCCGACGACGGGCGTACGGTGAGCCACACGACCGGCGACTTCTACGACGAAGTGGAGATGGCCACCTACGAGATCCCTGCGTACTGGCTGGGACCGGGGACCACCTACGTCAAGATCGCCGGGCAGCCGGGCAAGTCGATCAAGGTGGAGCGCACGGTGAAGGCCAAGGACGGCTCCGTGCTCCACAAGGACACCTTCGTGAGTACGTGGAAGATGATCACCCGCGAGATCGAGGTGGGCACGGGGCCCACGACGACCACCACTCAGCGGCGGACGACCACGACGCAGCCTTCCTCCACCACCGGCAGCACCGGGCCGCCGCCCTCCGGCGGCGGCCCGTAGACGGCAGCAGATCCGCGCCGGCCGGGGCCGAGCGCGAGCCGCCTCCCGGGGGTCGCGCGGGCCGCGGCCCGCGCGAAGTCCTGCTCGTGGCCGCTCAAGCCCGGCCCCAGAGCCTAGTACTCCTTCAGCACGTCGATCATGATCTCGGTGGCCTTGAGCGCGTAGTCGCGGGGGATGGTCAGCGGCGGCATGAATCGGAAGACGTTGCCGTAGCGCCCGCAGGGGGTGATGATGATCCCCTTGTTCAGGAGCTTCATGGCAATCTCGCCGCACACGCCCGGTTCCGGAGGCTGCTTGGTCTTCTGGTCGGCCACCACCTCGCACCCGATCATGAGGCCGCGGCCCCGCACGTCTCCGATGGCCTTCACCGTCTTCATAGCCTCGGTAAGGATCCCCCGGATCTCCTCGCCCAGCCGGGTCGCCCGCCCCATCAGGTCCATCTCCGGATCCTGGATGAGGTCGATGTTGGTCAGGCACACCTCGCAGCCCAGCGCGTTGCCGGCGAAGGTGGAGGGCTGGGAACCTTCCGCCAGGCCGGCTTCGATATCGGCCCGGAAGGTCAGACCGGCCATGGGTAGGTCACCGCCCATGCCTTTACCCCAGGTAAGCATGTCGGGCTTCACCCCGGTGTGTTCGACGGCCCACATCTTGCCGGTACGGCCGGCCCCGGCCTGGACCTCGTCGGCCACGTACAGGCAGCCGTACTTCTCGCAGGCGGCCTTGATGAGCTGGAAGAACTCCGGCGGAGGAGCGACGTACCCGCCCTCGCCCTGCTGGGCCTCGACGATGACCGCCGCCACGTCGTCGGCGGCCGTGTAGGGGGTGTTGAGCACGTAGTCCACATACTTGCCGCACTGGACATCGCAGGCCGGGTAGGTCATGTTGAAGGGGCAGCGGTAGCAGTAGGCGTAGGGGAGGTGCTGGACCCCGGGGATGAGCGGGCCCCATCCGTGACGGTAGTTGTAGCCGGTGGTGAGGGCGGCCGTCCCGCACCAGACCCCGTGATAAGCGCCTTGGAAGGCGATGATCTGGCTGCAGCCCGTGTACCGCCGCGAGAACTTGATGGCCGTCTCGACCGCATCGGAACCGGCCTGGAACAGGGTGGTGTGGCAGTTGCCCCGTAGGCCTTCGGGCATGACCTCCGAGACCCTCTTGGCCAGTTGGATGCGCTTGGGGTTGGTGATATCGGTGGTGTGCATGATGACGCCGGACTGCCGCCGGATGGCCTCGAGGATCTTGGGATGGCCCCGCCCGACGGCGTTCACCGCCACCCCCGCGGCCATGTCGATGTAGAGGTTGCCGTCGGCATCCTTCACGGTGGCGCCTTTGCCGTGCTCGAGGATCACCGGGAAGCCGCCCCCGCCCCGGGTGAGGGCCTCATACTTGCGCGATTCTTCCATGAGGGCCGCGACCTTGGGCCCGGGGACCTCGCACACCATCTGGGGAGCATCTTCGAAAGAGAGGGCTCTTAGTTCGGCTTCGGAGATCATGACCTTCCATCCTTTCCTGACGGGATAGCGGGGATAGGAGAACCGTCGCGTTTACTTGGTCGCGTTGACTTGAGGATTTCCGTCCTTACAGGTCGGCCGGGGTGCAGGCCGTGTACTCCAGGTCCACGCCTTGGGCCACCGCTTCGCAGACCAGCTGCCCCCTCAGCACGTTCAGTCCTTTGAAGAGTGCGGGGTCACTTGCGAGGGCCGCTTTGTAGCCCAGGTTGGCCAGCTTAGAAACGTAAGGGAAGGTGGCGTTGGTGAGGGCGAAGGTGGAGGTACGGGAGACGGCGCCGGGCAGATTGGCGACGCAGTACATGGTAATGCCATCGACATCGAAGACCGGATCATCATGGGACGTCGGCACGGCCCCTTCTACGCAGCCTCCCTGGTCGATGGCCACGTCGACCACCACCGACCCCTTGCGCATCTTGGCCATCATGGCCTGGGTGACGACCTTCTTAGCCCTCGCCCCCGGGATGAGAAGCGCACCCACCACGAGGTCGGCGTCGGCCACAGCCCGCTCGATGTTGTAGGCGTTGGAGGCAAGAACGGTCACGCGACCGGAGAGCACGTCGGCGAGATACCGCAGACGGTCGAGGTTGATGTCGAGGATGGTGACGGCGGCCCCCATCCCCAGGGCAATCTTGGCGGCGTTGAGACCCACCACTCCCCCGCCGATGATGGTCACCTTCCCGGAAGAGGTGCCTGGGACGCCTCCCAGCAGCACCCCCGAGCCGCCGGCCGCCTTTTCCAGATAGTGGGCGCCCACTTGGACCGAGAGCTTGCCCGCCACCTCGCTCATGGGAGTGAGCAGGGGCAGCGAGCCGTTCTCGAGTTGCACGGTCTCGTAGGCGATGGCGATGACCTTCTGCTCGAGGAGGGCCTCGGTGAGATCGCGAGCCGGAGCGAGATGCAGATAGGTAAAGAGCACCTGGCCCTCTCTCAGCAGGGGATACTCCTCCGGCAAGGGCTCCTTCACTTTGACGATCATGTCCGCCTGGGCGAAGATGTCTTCCGCCCCGGGAATGATCTTGGCTCCGGCCGCCACGTACTCGGCATCGGAGATGCCCGATCCTTCCCCGGCCGATTTTTCGATGAGCACAGTGTGGCCGTCATCCACCAGGCTGTCCACCCCCGCCGGTACGATGGCCACCCGGTATTCGTGGTTCTTGATCTCCTTGGGTACGCCGACGATCATGTTGCCCCTCCCACCAGTTCTTTGCACCTGACCACAGCGAGCGCGGCGTTTGCGCCATACGCATCCGCGCCGATCTCTATTAAACGCTTGGATAATATCATTTTATACTACCCGCCGCGGTTGCCGTCAATACCCTCGGAGATCTTCCTTAAAAACAGGCCAATGCCGCTCTCGATGGCCCGTTCGGCGATTTGTACGCGCATACAAATATGGAGGCGAGTGTGTTACTGTGTGGCTGGAGGGAGTTGGAGCGATCAACCATGATCAGGATGCGGATGACCGAAGAAGGGAAACAGACGGCGGCAAGGCGGGGGCGCGAGACCCTCCGGAGCGCTGGTGACACCGTCCGCAGCCCGCGTCCGTCGACCACAGGCCTCCCCGGCGCCGGGCCCGGGTTGCCTCCGACCGCTCAGCGCCTCTTGGATGCGGCGCGCCGGCTGCTGGCCCGCTCCGGGTTCAACTCGCTCTCGGTCGAGGCCATAGGGCGCGAGGCAGGTGAGAACAAAGCCCTCATCCGCTACTACTTCGGGTCGAAAAACGGTCTGCTCTTAGCTCTCGTCGACGGGCTCGTCTCGGACACTCTCCGGTACACGCGGCAAAGGCTGTCGGCGCTTTCGAGCCAGGAAGACCGGTCCCGCCTCATCGTCGAGACCGCCGAGGCCATATTGGCCGATGAGGAGTCTTACCGACTCCTGTTCGATCTTCTACCCCGCCTGCTGGAGAACCCCTCCATGGCAAAACAACTGGCGGAGCTGTACCGCGGCTACCGGGAGCTGAACACGCGCGCTCTCTGGGCCGACCGCTCTGAGGAAGCCCCGGATGAGGTACGCAACCTCGCCGCCATGACGGTCGCCCTTACAGACGGCCTCGCTGTGCAACTCCTCGCCGAGCCGGGCAGTGTGGACATCCGCGGCATGCTGGCCATGTGGCAGTCATTCGTCGAAAGTGCGCTCGCTTCCGCCTCCGCCGCCAGGCCGCCGGGGACCGCGTAGAAAACGCATGAATGCCGGTAGAGCGCCCGGACGAAGCAGCGCGCCTGGTCCGGCGCCCGCGACCCCGGGCACGGCAGCCACCGCGGCCACCGCAGTCGCTACCCAGACCCGCGCCGATCTCCTCGCGACTTCGCTCATGCTCATGTTCGTCATGTCGGCGATCACGCTCTCGCTGATGCCGGTGGTCACCAACCAGCTTCGCACCGAGATAGGCCTCGGCGATGCCCAGATAGGTTTGCTTACCTCGGTGTTCATGGGCTTCTACGGGGCTTCGGGGATCCTGTCGGGGATAGCCGCCGCCCGCTGGGGCGGGCGGCTCTTCGCGGTGAGCTCGGCCTGCTTCGTCGTCGGGTCACTCGCGTTCGCGCTGAGCTCGAGCTTCCCCGGGTTCCTCCTCGGGCGGGCCGTCCAGGGGATAGGGGGCGGCATGGTGGTCGCCACCTGCAACCCGGTGCTGGCGCGGTCGGTGCCGGCAGAGAAGCTGGGCAGAGCATGGGGCATCACCGGCATCGGCTTCGGGTTGGGCAGCATGGTGGCGCTTTTCGCCCTGCCGCCCATCCAGAGCGCCGGCGGCTACCGAGCCGCGTGCCTCACCACCGCCGGTCTGGGTCTTGCCATCGGGGTGGCCGTCCTCTGCCAACGGCCCGTCCGGGCCCTGCCGCGCCCCGGCGACATGGCCACCAGCATGCGCGGCCTGGCAGGCGCTTTCGTGGCGGTCGTGAGGAACCGGAGAGTACTGATTCTGGGTCTCTGCAACACAGCCGGACTGGCCATGGGGGTAGCCGCCGTCGCCTGGTCCCCCAGCTTCCTACAGGACATCTACGGGACGCCCGAGGCGACCTCTATGTACCTGATAGCGGCCCTGGGAGCGGCCCAGATGATCGGCAACCCTCTGGGGATCTTCGTGGCGGCGCGTTGGGGTCTCTTCCGGACGCTGGTGTTCGGGGTGATCGCCACCACGGTCACGACCGTGCTCATCGGAGTGTTGCCGGGCGTCGCGCCCATCGTGGCGGTGATCATCCTGGCACAGGCGTTCAACATGTTCTACTTCCCGGTCATGCTCTCCTACATACCCAAGGTGGTGGGCAACCCCGGGCACGTGGGACCGGCCACCGGCATGAACAGCCTGCTGGGGTTCGCGGGCTCACTGTTCGCGCCCTGGCTGTTCGGTCTTATCCTCGACGCGGGCCGGCAATCGGCCGGTGCCTACACGGCCGGCTTTGTCATGTTGGGCGCTTTCGGCGTGGTGACACTCATCTCGCTCGCCTTCTTCAAGCCGGGGCGACAGGCGGTCGCGGACCGCTGAGGGCAGACCGGTCCGGCGGCTTCGATCGAGTGGGCGACCCCGGGCCCGTCCGGCCGGCCGGAACGGCGCCAATGCCCGTCCAAGGTCCGATGTGTGCGCAGCGCACCCAACGCCACAATAGCGCCGTAGACGGACGAGGTGTCATAATGTGGTCACCTAACGCACCACTTATCATAAAGGAGGCCAGCGTGCCTCGCATCGGTCTACGCCACTTCAAGACGCACGCGTCCGAGGTTCTTCGAGACGTAGGAGAGAACAAGACCAGGTACGTCATTACCAGCAGAAATAAGCCCCTGGGCATCATCGTCCCCTATTCTTCCCGGGAAGAGACGGACCCCGGGAGCAAAGAAGAGGCGTGTGAAGCATTCTTCGCTGCCGGGGAGAACGTGAGAGAGGCGTGGGAGAGCCCCCTCACTGCGGTGGAGATCCTGCACGAGATCAGACGGTAGACGGTCATGCTCGACCGGGTTACGCTCGACGCAAGCGTCGTCGTGAGTGCTTTCAGCCCCAACGAAGAGGCCGCAAAGGACAGCCGTCATTTACTCGAGCTGCTCTTGCGTGACCGGGTTGTGATCGTCGTGCCCACTCTGATACGCCCCGAGATCGTCGCCGCGATCCGGAGGGCGACCGGTGACCCGGGCAAGGCGAAGGTTTTCGAGGAGTCATTCTCTAGACTGCCCGGCGTGGTTTTCCAAGAACTGGACGACCGAATCGCCGACGCAGCCGTCGAAATCGTCGCGGGAGCAGGACTCAGGGGGGCCGATGCCGTGTATGCAGCGACCGCACGCCGTTTCGAAGCCGCACTGGTCACTCTCGATGAGGAACAACGGACACGACTCCCGACCGGCATCCCGGCCCTCTATCCGGCAGAGGCCATCGCCCTGCTGTAGGCCCGGAGGATGTTCGAGCCACCTGTCCGGACAGCGGTGCGCCCGGGTAGGGCGATCACCTCGGACCCCGGGCCGGGCCGGCCGCGACTCGGCGGCCCGGCTTGACGCGACTCAAGCCTGGGCGGTGCACATATCGTCGGTGCTCACCACGTTGTACTGGACCTCCATACCGCCCCGGTCAAAGTAGGCCTTGGTCATCTCGCGCTCCTTGTCGTCATGGAGCCTGTTGTCATCTCCTCCGCGCCCGTCGCGCGACCCCGGGATCCGCCGGCCGGTCGGGACTACCCCCGGGGCCGCAAGGCCGGACTATCCAGCAAAGACGATCAGGATTGGATCACCTGCGGAGTCCGCCCAGTCCTCCGGTAGGGGTGGGATTGATGCGGATCGTCCCATCCTCGTCGTAGTCCTCATCGCCCTCGTCGTCGGTCTCGTCGTCGTAGTCCTCTTCCTCCGGCTCGTCTCTGTACGGCCGCTTGAAGATGTACCAAGCCCCCTGGATCGCGGTCAGCTCCCAACCCTCACTGCCCAGGCCGTCGAGCTCCTCTAGACGCGTTGCCGCGTCCGACTCACCGTCGGTGACTAGGACCTGGTACTCCCACTTCGGCTGAGTCCTCACTTGTTCTCCTCTCATTGACGCTTCTCAAGGATCCTCCATCCCTCGCGGGTCGCCCGCGGTCCTCCTCCGGCATGCGCGGGGTGAGGTCACCCGTCTCGGAAAGTTTAGCGTCAAGATGCGCCTTGAAGGAGTCACCCCGTACTCGAGTGTCGCGTCCGCCCGGGCAATTGGGTCATCATTGAATCCTTAAGGCCATAGATGCTATCGTGAGCCGAGACAACGTATCCCGGGGTGGGGTGATGGCGCTACTTGAGGTCCGTGGATTGACGAAGATATTCGGGGGGTTGACCGCCGTCGGCGACCTCAGCTTCGACGTGAACGAGGGAGAGATCGTCGGCATCATCGGTCCCAACGGCGCCGGCAAGAGCACCGTCTTCAACATGGTCTGCGGCACCCTCAAGCCCACCGCCGGCACCATAAAGTTCCGGGGTAAGAACATCACCGGCCTCGCCCCCCACAAGATAGCCAAGAAGGGGATAGCGCGGGTCTTCCAGGGAAACGTCCTCTTCCCCGCCTCCACGGTGTTGGACAACGTGGTCATGGGTGCGCATCTGCACACCCAACTCGATCTGTTCGGCTTTCTCTTCGGCGGCCGCCGCGCGCGCCGCAAGGAGGAGGCCGTCCGGGCCCGGGCCATGGAGATACTGGAACTGGTGGGTCTGGCCGACGATGCCGACACACTCGCGTCGGACCTCCCTCACGGGAATCAACGCCACCTATGCCTGGCGGTAGCTCTGGCCGTGGAGCCCAAGCTGCTGCTGCTGGACGAGCCCGTCACCGGGATGAACGCCGAAGAAGTCTCGGAGATGCTGGACCTGATCAGGATGCTGCGGGAGAAGACAGGGCTGACCCTTATCGTGATAGAGCACAACATGAAGGCCGTCATGGGTCTGTGCGACCGCATCGTGGTCATCAGCTACGGCGTCAAGATAGCCGAAGGTCTGCCCCAGGAGATAGCGAACAACCCGGCCGTGATCGAAGCTTATCTCGGAGTCGAAGACGATGCTGCTTGAGATCAAGGATCTGCGGGTCCGCTACGGCGGCGCAGAAGTCCTGAAGGGCATCTCCGTCGAAGTCGAGGAGGGGTCTGTCGTCACCCTTCTCGGTGGCAATGGGGCGGGCAAGTCGACCACCCTGCGCGCGATCACGGGGTTGGCGCCCATCTACGGGGGTGAGATCTGGTTCGACGGCAGGCGGATAGATGGACAGCCCCCGCAGAAGATCGTCGAGCTGGGGATCCGCCACGTGCTGGAGGGCAGGGCCCTCTTCCCCTACATGTCGGTGCTCGAGAACCTCAGGGTGGGGGCCTACCTGCAGAAGGACAAGCGCAGGACGGCCGAGACCCTCAAAGACATCTTCCTCCATTTCCCCCGACTGAAAGAGAGGCAGGATCAGCAGGCGAGGACCCTGAGCGGGGGCGAACAGCAGATGCTGACCATCGCCCGGGCCCTGATGGGCAATCCGAGGCTCCTCTTACTGGACGAGCCGTCCCTGGGGCTGGCACCGATGATGATCCGCGAGATCGCCAAGATAGTGAAGGGCATCCACGAGCAGGGGGTGACGGTGCTCCTGGTCGAACAGAACACCAGATTGGCCCTCAGAGTGGCCGATATGTGCTACCTGCTGGAGACGGGCAGCGTCGCGGCTTGTGGAGCGACCCGCGAACTGATGGAGAGCGACCAGGTGAGAAAGGCCTATCTCGGACTATGAGAGTCATCAGCGATCACGAGGCCGGTCGATGGACATAACCGCGCAGGATGCAGTACAGAGCATAATCAACGGGCTGTGCATGGGCGGTACCTATGTCCTGATAGGGCTGGGCCTGACCCTCATCCTCGGCATCATGAACATCCTGCAGTTCGCCCACGGCGAGGTCTACATGGTCGGGGCGTTCATCGTTTACCTCCTGTGCGTGCTGAACGGTGTCAACCTGTATCTCGCAGTCGTGATAAGCATGATAGCCACAGCCGTCCTGGGGCTCATCCTGGAAAGGGTGTTCCTCCGGCCCCTGAAGGGCGTGTTTCTCTCCTACGTCTGCGTGACCACCGGACTCAGCCTCATCCTACAGACGGCTGTCATGCTCGTGTTCAGCAAAGGTGTCAAGCAACTTCCGTCCCTGTGGGGAGGCTCGTTCTCCGTCGGCGGCATGTTCATCTCCAGAGAGAGGGTCGTCGCGATCGTCATAGCCCTGCTGCTCACCTTGGCCTTGTACAGCTTCCTCAAATGGACCAGGTACGGACTGGCGATGACGGCATCCGCTCAACACCGTGAAGGCGCCTTGATGCAGGGGATAAACCCCAATCTTATGTCGGCCTTGGTCGTGGCGATCGGTAGCGGCTTGGCGGCGGTCGGCGGCGCGCTGGGCGGCAGCATTTTCAATCTGGATCCCTACATGGGCGGCCTGGCCTTCATGAAGGGGGTCACTCTCATCGTCATCGGGGGTCTGGGCAGCATACCGGGCGCGGTCGTGGGCGGGCTCTTCCTCGGCGTGGCCGAGAGCCTGCTTGCCCTTTTCTTCGGATCACAGATGGGGATAATCCTCCCGCTGGTCCTCGTCATCATCTTCCTCCTCTTCCGACCGAAAGGGCTGTTCGGCCATGACTGAGCGCGCACAGCGAATCACGAAGACCTCGGCCTTCGTGGTCATCCTCCTGCTGGTCCTTGCGCTTCCCTGGATCCTGCGCGGTACGGTCAAGGCCGCTCCCTACTGGACCCACGTCTTCGTCTTGATCGGCGTCTTCACTCTGATGACGTCCAGCATGCGGGCCATCTTCCGTACCGGCGAGGTGAGCCTGGGTACCGCCGGCTTCATGCTCGTCGGGGGTTACGCCGCCGCCATACTGTCCATAAGGCTGGGACTCTCGCCTTGGCTGACCATGCTTCTTGGCGGCCTGCTCTCTGCGGCGATCGGGGGGCTCCTGGCCTATCCCTTCTTCCGGGTCAAAGGCGTGTATTTTTCCATCACCACACTCCTGCTCGGGTTTGTCTTCCTCTACCTAGCGGGTTGGATGGATTGGCTCACCGGTGGCTGGCAGGGACTACAGTTCTTCAATATCACGCCTGAGCTCACCATCGGGTCGCTCAACGTCGCCTTCACAACCAAGACCAACATCGAGTACTACTACCTGGTGGTCGTAGTGGTGGGGATATGCCTGTTCGTCCTCTATCGGATGGAGCGCTCCCGGGTAGGCCTTGTCTGGAAATCGATAAGCGAGGCCGATCACCTGGCTCAGTCGGTAGGAGTCAATGTGATGGGCCACAAGATCTTCGTCTTTACCGTTGCCTGTTTCTTCACCGGTCTGGCCGGCGGCCTTTATGCCTTCCACGTACACGCCCTCTCCCCCACCAGCACTCCCGCTAATGTGTTCCATTTCTTTACGTCCGTCTATTGCCTGATGTATATGGTGGTCGGCGGGGTCAACAGCTTCTACGGTCCCCTTGTCGGCACTACGTTGTTCATGCTTTTGCGGGAGTGGGGCCGGTCGGTATCGGAGTACTGGCCTTTGGTCATGGGGTCGATACTCATACTCATAGTCTTCTTCATGCCTAAGGGGCTCGTTGGGCTGCCTGGGTATTCCCGCATATGGTATGAGAAACTGCGCGGGTTCTTGCGCAGAAGAGCCTTATCGTCGGAGTGACGCTGCTCGTCTATCAGCGTCGTGCGCTATGAAGATAAGGAGGTGGGTAACGGTACAAGATGAGGCCCTATACTCTCTTAGTGTGAACGCTCTTGATAATCGAAGGAGGGGAGCGAACAAATGAAAAAAAGGTCATTAGCCATCTTGCTGGCTCTGATGTTGGTGCTAGGTCTTGGATCGGTGTGGATGGTCGCCTGCGGAGAAGACGAAGAGACGACGACCACAGCAGCACCGACAACCACAGCAGGACCGACGACGACAGGCGGCGGCCCTCAGACCACGGCAGCTCCTACCACCGCGACCACCGCGGCGGGAGAGACCAAGGAGCTCGTGATCGGCGGCATCGCCTTCCTCACCGGCCCCGGCGCCGCAGGAGGAATGGCCGCCAAGACCGGATGGGAACTGGCCGCGGCTAAAATCAACGATGCCGGCGGTCTGAAGATCGGCAACGATACCTACATGGTGAAGCTCCTCGTAGAAGACGACGCGATGAGCGTCGACCAGGCGTCCACCGCGGCGCAGAAGCTCATCCAGCAGGATGGGGCCACGTTCATCATGGGTCCGCTGGTAGACGCTTTCAAGAACGTGATCTACCCCATCTGCGCCCAGAACGGCGTGATGCTGGCCGATGTCGATACCAAGAACGCGTCCGCGGCCATCAAGTATGAGGGCAACACCGATGTGTCCCCCGACCGGCCGCTTCATGCCCGGTTCCATTGGGCCAACGACGAGATGATGCCCTATCTCTTCGACTATCTCCAGGAGAACTATCCGGATGCCAAGAAGATAGCCGTTTGTGGCGTCACCGAAGCGTGTACGGTGGCCTTGTACGACTGGCTCGGGACCACGCTCCCGGCGAGAGGCCTCGAGCGCGTGGGTGCTCTGGAGCAGATGGCCCCGGACACCGCCGACTACGTCCCTCCGGTGACGCGTCTGCTGTCCGCCAAGCCTGATGCCATTTTGGTGGCGGTTTCGACACCGCAGACCTGGGGCCAGGTCACCAAGGCGGCCCGCGACCTGGGATTCAACGGTCCCGTCATGTGCTCCACGCACATGGGGGTCGAGTTCGCCTTGATGATCGCCGAAGGCGCCAAGGACGTGTTCGGAGCCGGCATAGCCATGGCCGATCTTGCCGGCCTACCCCCGGCGATGCAGGAAGCCCATGAGGCGTATGTAGCCAAGGGATACCCCGCCCAGGACGAGATAGCCGACGTCTACCTGGTGGGCTACAACGGTCTGTGGGTACTGCTGCAGGCCATAGAGAAGGCCCAGAGCGTCGACCCGCAGGAAGTCTACGACTTCTACCAGACCCTGACCAACCCCGGGGATCTCCAGACCCTCTGGGGTGACGGCGCCTATGTCGGCGGGCTGCAGTCCACGGGTGTCAACGCGGTGCTGTGCGAACCCTACTGGATCAACGGGGTCGGAGCGGACGGCGTCCAGAAGAACCTGAAGCAGGTCTTCATAGACGTGCCGTGATCCGTTCCCGGCCGACCGGGAGCTGATCCCTTAAGAGGCGCGCCCGTCCGTGGGGAGGGGCGCGCCTCTCTCGTCCTTGGCGCGCGCCGGGACGGCACGGTGCGGCGGACCTTGGATCAAGGGGAACCGGCCGCGTCCTTGAGCATCAGCTCGAGCGAGTAGTTGGAATGGCCTTCGTCTATGTACTCGGTCAGTCCCATGAGCGTGCTCAGGTTCTCGGCCCACAGGATCGTGTAGAACTGCCAGGTGAGCCTCTTTGCGTCGATGTCGTCCCGGATGACTCCTTCGGCCTGCCCCTGCTCAATGATCTTCAGCATCTTCGCGAAGGCCTTGGCTTGAGTCTCGGTGACCGCTTCGCGGAGTCCCACTTGGGGTCCGGCCACAACGAACTCAATCCACGGCGACGTGAAGCGGTCGCGCTCGGTCTTCATCACCTCGGAATGGCGGCGCGCGATATCTCGAAGCATCTCGTCTGCGCTCATCTGCGGAGCGGCGTCGATGAGGGCGGCCATTCTCGTGAAGATGCCGTCAAGAGCCGCCCGCAGCATCTCTTTGCGGCTCGGATAGTAGACATACAGGGTACCTTCGGACACCTTGGCCGCCGCGGCGATACGGGCCACGGTCGCTCCTGATACCCCGTGTTCGGCGACGACCTGTGTAACGGCCTCGATGATCTGCCGGCTTCTCTCCTCCGGAGGAAGGCGCCTACGCCTACTTACCCTCGCCGACACGCACACTCCTTTCACACAGACGGTTTCACCGAGACGGAGCCCCGGGCAAGACACAAGCTGCACAACAGCTTACCTGAACGCGTTGACGGAGTGTTGACAGAGGTGCGCGGCCGGCGTACTGTGATCTTAATGAGCACCCGCTCATTGTCTCTCTACGCCACGTCTGGGGATGCGGCCAAGTGCTTCGTACAAGAGAGACGGGTTGATCTTCAAGCGGAACGCACTGTCAGAGATGCTACTCGAGGGAGGGAGATGATGCATCAAGACGACGAACCCAATAAGAGTCATGCTGCGGGAGAAGACAGTGCCGGCGGCGACGATCCCGGGCGGGTGTTGAGCCGGCGGCAATTCTTGAAGATCGCGGGAATGGCAGGAGCCACCGTAGGCATGGCCGGTGGGTTGGGCGGACTGCTCGCCGGCTGCGCCGAAGAGGCTGAGACGACCACGACCGCTGGCCCTACCAGCACCGCGGCCGCGACGACGACCACCGCGGGCGCGACCACGACTATCGCCCCCGTAACGACGACCACCGCGGCGGCCGGACCCCAAAAGGGCACGCCCATCAAGCTGGGCGTAGTGGCCCCCAAGACGGGAGGTTTGGCCTTCTTTTCCATCGCGAGCGACTGGTGGCTCGACCTGGCCAAGAACGCCCTCAAAGACGGCATCATCGCGGGGGACAAGAAGCTGCGGAACATCGAATTCCTGATCGAAGACAGCCAGTCGGATACGGCGCGCGCAGCGCAGGTCGCGGCGGGCCTCATCAGCGACCGCAAGGTCAATCTGATCATGAGTTTCGGCAGTCCGGACACGGTCGTCCCCGTTTCCGATCAGGCCGAGGCGCTCGGCTGCCCCAGCATCGGTACGAACTGCCCCTGGCAGTCCTTCACCGAGGGGCGGGGCATGCCGAAGGAAGGGTTCAAGTGGACCTACCTCTTCGGTCTTGGCTCGGAACAGACCATGATCAACTTCACCGAGATGTTCGACCAGGTGCCGAACAACAAGGTCGTGGGCATGCTATTCGCCAACGATATCGATGCCCAAGGTTGGATGGCCGAGAACGCCGCTCCCAAGATCTTGGGTGACAAAGGCTACAAGCTGGTGGTGCCCTCGTTCTATCCGCCTGGAGCGGAGGACTTCACTCAGCAGATCTCGATGTTCAAGAAGGAAGGATGCGACATCGTCTGCGGGACGAACAACCCGCCCGAATTCACGAACTTCTGGAAACAGTGCTACCAGCAGGGTTTCCGTCCCAAGCTGGTCAGTTCCGGCAAATGCCTGCTGTTCCCCGAGACCCTTCAGGCCTTCGGTGA
This sequence comes from Actinomycetes bacterium, assembly GCA_021372435.1. Lineage (GTDB taxonomy): Bacteria > Actinomycetota > Thermoleophilia > RBG-16-64-13 > RBG-16-64-13 > RBG-16-64-13. Next base: position 35,905 of record JAJFUK010000059.1, read on the forward strand.
GATCGGCTACGGGTTGATCGGCGAGGTGGCGTTCCATCCCGTCAGTTGGCCTTTCGTCGACGCCATAACCGGCATGGACTGTGCCGAGCTGGCGGCCGACTACGAGACAAAGACCGGCAACCAATGGACCCAGGTCATCGGAACGTATACCAATGCTCAATGGGCCGTTGATGTCTTCAAACGGGCCACGGATCCCGAGGATCCCGAATCCGTGGTCCAGGCCATCAGAACCACCAAGTTGGAAACGGTCCACGGCCAGATCGACTACACGGCGCCGGTGGACACCAGCGTCGAGTCGCTGCGGCCTTCGCCCAACATCTGCAAGCAGTGCTACGCCGGCGGCCAGTGGGTACGGGGCGACAAGTACCCCTTCGACTTGGTGGTCTGCAGCGTAGCCCAGGCGCCCGGCTGCAAAGTGCAGGCCAAGACCCAGCCGATGCAGTACACCTAGAAGGAGGAAGTAGAGTATGAGGAATGAAGCGGACCGGCCCGCATCGCAGCCCGAATATGGGGTGCAGGTCGACAAGGACGTCTTCGTCGCATCACGGGACGGGGTACGCCTGGCAGTGGACGTCTACCGGCCCGATGCTCCCGGCACGTTCCCGGCCTTGCTGGCCATATCGCCCTACGGCAAAAGCGTCCAGGTCAACGACTCTCCTCCTCAACCCTTCGGCAAGTCGGTGTTCGAGGCTTCGATCGAAGCAGGCGACCCCTACTTTTATGCCAAGCGCGGGTACGCCTACGCCATCGCCGACCTGCGCGGCACCGGCGATTCGGAGGGCGAATATGAGGGTCTGCTCTCGAAATATGAGGGACGCGACGGGGCGGATATCGTAGAGTGGCTGGCAAAGCAGCCTTGGTGCACCGGCGACGTGGGCGGGGCAGGTATCTGCTACTTCTCGTCGATGCAGCTCCACATAGCCGCGGAGCAGCCACCCCACCTCAAATGCATCGCCCCCTGGGAGATCTTCGCCGACGACCTGTACAACCACGGTGTGTACGAGGGCGGTGTCCTCAACATCTTTCTGTACGGACTGTACACCGGGACGTATCCGGCCCGCTGCGGCTGGGCCATCAAGAACACGGCCTCGGCGATGATCAAGAACACGCCCAAAGACGAGCTGGAGAAGTTGAGGGCCGAGGCTCTGAAGAATCCCGACCTGAGGCAGTATCCCTACCTAGACCACCTGCTGAGGTACCCGGGCAAGAACCCGCTGCTCTTCGACTTCATGCTGAATCCGCTCGACGGTCCCTTCTACCGGGAACGTTCGGTCTCAGAGCGCCTAGACAGGATCAAGATCCCGACCTACGTGGGCGGGCCGTTTTTCAGCTTCTTCACGGAGCCGCAGGTCAACGTGTTCAACCGGCTGCAGGCGCCGAAGAAGATGTTCCTTTACACGGACATGGGCTACCGTCCCTGGAGGGCGGATCATGATGAGATCCTGCGCTGGTACGACTACTGGCTCAAGGGGATCGACACCGGGATCATGGACGAACCGCCTATCCGGTACCGCATCGCCGGCGCAGAGAAGTGGTCGACCGCCGAGGAATGGCCCTTGGAGACCACGCGGTGGACCAAGTTCTACCTCAACAGTCTGCAGAGACTCATGCCTCAGCCTGAGCTGTACAATGACGAGCCCGACGCCTTCGTCCAGCAGCCGCTGTACGTCACCGAAGAGCGCGCCCGCGTGACCTACGTGACCCCGCCTCTCTCCGAAGACCTGCAGATCACCGGACCGCCCCGCATCACCTTCTATGCGTCGATAGACCGGCCGGACACCAATTTCCGCATCTCGGTAAGGGATGCTGATTCAGACGCCGTCTATCCCCTCGCCCAGGGCTGGCTGAAGGCCTCACACCGGGCGCTTGACGAGGCCAACGCCACACCGTGGGAGGTCGCCCACGACCACACTAAGGCCGTACCGGTGAAACCCGGCGAGATCAACGAATACCAGGCACAGCTGCGTCCCATGTCCTACATGTTCCGGGCGGGTCAACGCATCAAGCTGGAGATCTCGAGCATCGATATCCCCACCGACATCGAGACGTACGACGTGATGTGGCACGTGTGCAGCAGTGCGACGACTCTGCATAAGGTCTATCGCGACGCGGAACACCAATCGTTCCTTGAACTGCCGGTGATCCCGCGGGGCGCCTGACCCCGGCCCGACCGCCACGGGACCCCGGTCCAACCGTCACGGGACCCCGGCGCCGACGGCGCCGGGGTCCCGGCGGCTTCTCACCAAACGGAGCTACCCATCCCCGGCGGATATGTGGTTGCTCGGCTCAGCCGCCGGGCTATGCGTCTACACGACTCATCCCGCTTTTCCGGAGCCGCGACCAGAAGCTATCGTCACTCGCCCAGAAGCACCTGTTCGTACGTGTGGACCGGCCTCCAGGAGATGTTGTCGCCCACCTGCTCCGTCGTCACGATGAAGAAGTCGCGGGTCCCGATGTAGGCGTCCTTGTAGGGCGACATGGTGACCTTGCCGGCGGGGGTGTCGATGCTGATCGTCGACATGGCCTCGATGACCTTGGCCGGGGTGGTATCGCCGCCGGTCAGCTTGAGCGCTTCCTTGTAGAGCATCACTGCCACCCATCCCGTGTAACTCTGCGTGCTAGGAGGCTCGTCCGGGTACAGCTTCTGGTAGGCCGCCGTGTACTCGGCGTTCAGGGGGTTCTCAAGTAGAGGCGTGTAGATGTCACAGCCGACTATGCCCAGGCCCGCCTCACCCAGATCGGCCAACTGCTCCTCTACAAAGTTGTTGGCCATCGGGACGACCAGCGGCGCAGTGAGGCCGTAGTCGTGGCACTGCTTGACGAACGGGACGGAGCCATTGCCGATGATCCAGAAGTACGTACAATCGGCCGGCTTCAACGTCGACAGATAGGCGCTGAAGTCCACGGTGTCCATAGGAACGTAGTTCACGCTCACGACCTGGCCGCCGCCCTCAGCGAAGCCTCTCTCAAACCCCGACTGGAGGTTGTACGCCGCGGTGTCCTCGTAGTTGATACAGTTGGCCGTCTTGTAACCGAGCTCTTGAGAGACATACCTGCCGAAGTAGTAACCCCAGGAGCCGTAAAGACCGGCCGGGATGAACGCGAGCTTGTTGGCGGTCTGGAGGTTGTCGCTCGGTTGGCCCATGAGTGAGCACTGTGGGATCCCCCCGGCCTTTGCCAAATAGTCGGTGACGGCTTGAGTGGCCGGTGAGAAAAGGGGCCCGATCATGTAGTTGATGCCGTCACTCTCCACCAGCTGTCTGGCTTTGTCGACCGCGACGACAGGATCGGAACCGTTGTCCGCCTTGAGGTATTCCACCGGCCGCCCGGCCATCTGGTTCTCGAGCATGGCCAGACCCGTCAAGATCCCTTTCTCGCACTGTTCGGCGTCGAATGCCATGAAACCGGTGAAGCCCTCGTCGAACGCCATCTTGATCGGTCCACCCGCAGCGGCCGTGGTCTCAGTGCCACCGGCCGTGGTCTCAGTGCCACCGGCCGTGGTGACGGCCCCGCCAGCCGTGGTCGTAGCGGGCTCTTCCGTACCGCATGCGACCGCCAACAGACAGACCCCCAGGGCCGTCAAGAGCATCACCATCAGTAGTCGCCTACCCATTCCCCTGCTCCTAGTGTTCGATCCCCTACCGTCCATAGCGTCCTCCCTTGCTCTCCAACACCCGGATACACGTTCTTCGTACTCTCGCCGCCGATCTTCCGGTCCGGCCCCGACTCCCCGACGATGGCGCCCCAGGACA
>JAJFUK010000062.1 GCA_021372435.1 Actinomycetes bacterium
CCTCGTCCCCGGCCATGATGGCGCACGTCAAACCAATGACGTGGCTTTCGGGGAGGCGCATCACCCAGCACCCACACAATGCGCGGGTCACCTGGTCGAGACGCCGGTCGTCGCAGTGCGCGGGTGTCTGCCCGACATCTGCGCACATGGATACCACCGCGCCACAATCCGGGCATCTCCGCAGGGCCGGACTACCCATGCGGTCTTTGGAGAAGGATCTCTCGCTGCCTGCCACAGAACACTCCCACGATGAGGAGTATCGACCGGATATCCCCATTCCATGAGTCCGGCCGGCGGCCGCGTCCGCACCATCAACACAGGTCACTCGTCCCCGAAGCAGTAGAAGTAGCCGTCCCGAGACCCCACATGGATCCGGCCTTTCCACACGGCCGGTGTCGATTCGAGAGCACTTCCGCTCTCCAACGAGTACTCCCAGACCACAGGCGGGTCGACCCGCGTGTCGCTCACATCCCAGGCATGCAGCACTCCGTAGGTGTCGCCCACGATGAGAGTGTGGTCGACCACCACGCAGCTCGCCCACGCATGCTCGGTGAGCGTCTTCTGCCATACCAACTCGCCCGTCCACCGGTCGAGACCCAAGAGAGCGCCGCCGTGCGTGGGAACATAGAGCATGTCTTTGTAGAGGCAGGGCGTGGCCCAGACGCCGGATTGACCCCCGGACTGCTTGGTGGTCTTCTGCGACCAGACCAGAGGGTCCTCGCCTTCGCCCGTTTTGCGCGGGTCGAGCTTGATGATCTGGCCGACGTCGTTGTACCGCTGGACGGCGGTGGCGGACCGGGTGTCGGAATGCTGGCACACGTATAGGTAGCCCTGCTCATCGGCGACGATGGTCGGGTCCGTGTCGCCCCCGATCCAATAGTGGAAGACTTTCGGATACGCCTCGGCGCCGACCGCCGGGGCCTCCCCCTCCGCCAGTTCTCTGAGGGTGGCGCTGACGTCGAGCCCCTGCACGAGACCGCCGCCATTGGCAAAGTAGACCCTGTCACCGACCAGGCAGGGCGAGTTCTCTATGGAGACGTCCTTGCTGCCCAGCTTCTCGAGAAGCGACGCGGTCCAGCCGGGATGATCGAGCACGATCTGGGGGTCGACGGTCACCTTTCCGGTCGAGTCGTAGCCACGGTTCAGCTTGAGGATGTAGAAATGACTGTTCTCACCACCCTCGAAGGCGTAGTCGTTCCGGATGACCACGCTCGAATCCCAATCGCCGTACCAGACCCTCCGGGGCAGTTCGTTCGAATCGAGGTCGAACAACTCCGTCGGCTCGTCCCGGTCGATCGCGATGATGCGCCACTTGTCGTCTGCGCACCCCATATAGATCAGCGGGTAACCGTCCGGATCGACCACCGCCGAGCCTTTGAAGACGTCGCCACCGTCGAAATCGGGCAGCAGCTTCTCCCCGGTCGCTGCGTCAAGAAAGTGGATCTTGAAATCGTAGGCGCCGAAGACCACCCAGGTCTTCCCGTCCCGTTCGAACACGCACGGCTGTCCGGTCCAGCCCGTACCGGTCGGGAACTCGAGGGCTTCGCTGCGACCACCCGTCATGGGGCCGAACTTCCAGAGGATCCGGGGATCGGCAGGGACGGGACCTTCGCCGTAGTAGGTACGGGAGGCGTTCCCGCGGAACATGGTGAGACCCGGGAACGTGGTGTTGATCGGCCCGTAGAACGTCCCGGGGATCCGGGTGTCCCCGGGCTCCGCGGGATCGTACTCGGCCACCGTCGTGTTAGGACCCGATCCGACCGGGACTCCGGTCGTGCCGGTGCTGTCGGGGCCCTCGCCAGCAGCGGCGCCATCGCCGCCGTCGGAAGCGCCCGTGCCCGCGGAACCTGCGGGGGCGACCGTGCTGGTGACGGTCTGACCATCCCCGGCCGGTACGCCGGTATCCTGATCACATCCCCGGAGGGCGATGAGCACCACCAGCACGATGATCGCAAGACAGGCCACAAGGACAAGCCAGCGCAGCAGGAGGCGCCGCCGCCGCTCGCGGCGGCGGCGCTCGATCGATGTCCGGTCGACCCTCTTCATCTCCATACGTCTACTCCGTCACCGGTTCGAGCATCTCGCGACCGAAGACGCCGGTCGTGTTGTCTGTGAACGCAACGCGGCGCGGGGTGACCCGGTAGACGCCGATGTCGCGGATCAGAGCTGCCATCGCATGGTGGACCATCAGGTCCCGCACGAAGGGAAAGCGTTTCACGTACACCGCGAAAGCGCCTGCTTTCGCGACCCCGCTCAACAACTCCGCTTCGCCCCACACCTGCACCCCCTGGATCATCTCCCAGTCTTCGCAGTCCTCGGTGACGGTCACCGCGACCGGCGCCGCGACCCCGATGTGCGTGCCGTGGATGCTCGTAGGCTTGCTGAGAAACACCAACCGCAGATCATGGTCCACAGCGTAGAAGACGGCGGCCGCGTGAGGCTCGTTCCCGCCCGGAGCGGTGGTCGCGATGGTCATGGTGTGATGCGCCCGCAGGTAATCGGCCACCCGGTCACGCAATAAGTCATTCACCGCGGATCGCGTTCTCCCTGCCAGCGCTGGAACAGATCGTGCTCCAGTCCGAACTGATCGAGGATCTTGCCCACCGTCTGATCGATCAGGTCGGCGACGGTGCGCGGCTTGTGGTAGAAGCCGGGCACGGGAGGCAGAACGACCGCGCCGTACTCGGTCGCCTCACTCATCAGGCGTAGATGGCCGAGGTGCAGCGGGGTCTCGCGAACCACCAGCACCAGCCTACGCCGCTCCTTGAGCATGACGTCCGCCGTCCGGGTCAACAACGAATGGCTGCTGCAGCGGACGATGCCCGACAGGGACCTGATGGAGCATGGAGCGACCACCATCCCCATCGAGAGAAAGGACCCCGAGGCTATGGGGGCGTCGATGTCCACGTTCTCGTACGAGAAGTCCGCCAGCGCCCGTATCTGGGCGGGGTCGAGCTCGGTCTCCAGCGCGGCCACCCTATCGGCCGCCTCGGTCATCACCAGGTGGGTCTCGACCTGCAGCCCGTGGAGGGCTTCGAGCAACCGGATCCCATATACCGTACCGGATGCCCCGGTGATACCCACGATCAGACGTTGTGGAACAGGGACGGCGATGGCAGTCCTCCCGGTCCGGTGACCAAGCTCAGCGGCAACCTCGCCATTGTAACAAGGCTATCCTCCCGCGATGGGCGGCAGTAGTCTGATCTCGTCCCCGTCGCTAAGGACCGTCTCCAGCCCTTCGCCCTGCCGCACGTTGCGGCCGTTTACAAAGATCCCTACCCACACACTGCCGTCGTCGCGGAAGATGCGCGACTTGAGTCCCGGGCAGCGGGCGACGCAATCCGCGAGGGCTTCACCTACGGTGCGCCCTTCGCACTGCTCTCTCGCCGGTCCCCCAGGCCCGCTCAGTCCCACGGGAAGTCTGACGAAGACCCTGGCCATGCCCATCCTTTGGTCCGCCGACGGCCCCAAGCGGTCGCTACGCCGGCGCCGAGGCCGTCTTCTCCACCTTGCTCCGGCGCACGTCGATGGCGAGCACGTGCGGGTTCTGGCAAAAGGCCACACACTGCGGCGTGCCGTCGCACAGGTCGCACTTGAAGGCCACCCTTCGCTCCGGGTGCTCATGGATGACCCCCTGCGGGCACACATCGTAGCAGGCCCCGCAACCGGTGCAGAGGTCCTCGTCCACTTTGAGCACGTACCCGTCGACCGGATCCAAGCCCACGGCCGTCACGGTGATGGGATAGCGTCGTATGGCACCCACAGGGCAGACCTCTTCGCACTTGGCGCAGGCGATCTGCATGCACGTGTGCCCTCTGACATGCGCCGTGCTGGGGTCGACCTCGACATGAAGACGCGCCACCGATGGCCGGTACGCTCCTTCATGCCAGGCGGAGCAGGCCAGCTCGCACATGTGGCAGCCCGTGCACTTCTTGTGGTCTATCATCACGTGAGGCATGGGACTCCTTTCGCCCTATGCGGACCCGCCCGCTTACTGCCCGACTCAAGAGGAAGCCGCGGTCGCCGGGTCCATACCGGACGGCACAAGGCGGACGTCCACGCCCACCTCGGCCAACTTGGCCTCGGTCGGTACCCCGGCTTCGTCCCAGCCGCGGAGCCGATAGTACTCTTGCAGGGCCTCCTTGAATGGCCGCTCGCCGATCGCCTTGCCCGCCGAGGGCCCCTCGGGGAAGGCCCAGCCGGCGTCGTACAGCCGCCGGGGTAGGGTGTCGGGCTCGACCCCCTCCCGCAGGTTCAGCAGCCGTCCCAGGTTCCAGATGCGCTCACCGATGAGCATGATCTCGTCTTCGCTGAACTCCCGTTTGAACACATGCCTGAACATCTGGCACAGTTGCCCGGGATCGACCGCCCAGAAATCGCACCAGATGCCGCTGAATTTGATCGAGCTGAAATTCTGGCCGATGAAGCCGTTGGCGACGTTGCCCTCGATCACCTGCTTGGCTTTCCCCTCCAGGCTGTCCGCAGGTCGGGAGCCCTCGAGCACCTCGTCCGCGATCGGATAGGAGCGCATGTGGCAACCGCCGCGGTCCGACGTCGCATAGGCGATGCTCATGCCGAAGGCTCCTCGGGGGTCGTACCCCGGGAGCTCTAAGTTCTTGACCTCCATGGCCATCTCGGGAACGCCGTACTTGGCAGCCAGAGCGCGGGCGCCCAGCGCCAGCTCCGCCCCCCGACCCTCCCGCCGAGCAATCAGCCCGGGCGCGGCGACATAGGCGTCGATCTCTCCGAACCGGAGTCCGAAGTCGGCGATACCCTTCTGGGTCATGTCCATAGCCAGACCTATGACCGAGCCTGAAGAAATCGTGTCCAGGCCCCATTCGTCGCATTCGCGGTTGAAGCGCATCAGCGCCTCGAGATCTCCTATCCCGCAGTTGGCGCCGCAGAGTGCGATGGTCTCGTACTCCGGCCCCTCGCTTTTCACCCCGCCGGCCTCGTGGACCTGCCGGCATCCCAGGGCACATTGGTAGCAGGCCCGATTGGCCACCTTGACCCTCTGGAACGCTTCCGAATTGATGCCGTCGGCGCCCTCGAAACTCCCCGCCGACCAGTTGCGGGTCGGTAGGGCCCCGGCCCCGTTGACCGGGTCGACCAGTATGGGAGTGCCTTCTTCGTTGGCCCATAGGTTGAAGTCGGTCAGCACGTGCTCGCGGTGGATCCTGGCGATGTCGGCCAGGAACTCCCGCGCGTCCCCTACCTTCACCGAGCCGGTGCCCCGGACTGCGACGGCTTTCAGATTCTTCGAGCCGAACAAAGCGCCGTGACCGCCCCGCCCGGCTTTGTGGAACTGGTCGGTACTGAGACAGGCCCAGGGGATCAGATTCTCGCCGGCCGGCCCTATGGACAGGATCTTTGCATTCTCATCGAGATCTTCGCGCAGCGCTTCCTCGATCTCAGAGGTCTTCAGACCCCAGTACTTCTCCTTCGCAGGTACCAGCTCGACCTCGTCGTCCTTGATCCACAGAACGACCGGTTCCCGAGCCTTGCCCATTATGATGATCAGGTCGTAACCGGCGAATTTCATCTCGGGAGCGAACGAACCACCGACATAGCTGTCGTCCAGGATGCCCGTGACCGGGCTCTTCGCCCCCACCACCAGCCGCGACGCCGTGCTCACATTGGTGCCTGCGAAGGGTCCCGTGACCAGAAAGACCGGATTCTCGGGCGCCCAAGGGTCGACCCGTGGCGGGATGTATTCCCACATGTATCTGAGCAGCAGGCCCTTGCCGCCGATGTATCGCTCGGCCCACTCCATGTTAAGCGGCTCGCTACTGATAGAACCGCTCCCCAGGTCGATCCGCAGCACCCGGCCTTGATAGAAGTCCACCGCTACCCCTTGCAGGCGCAGACGGATCCCCGTCGGGCCTGGTCGCGCCGCGCAGCCCGTCGGGGCGCTTCGCGCCCCGTTGTCCGCGACCATTGTAGACAAGGACGGCAATCCGCACAACGGCCACCGCGGCAGGCGGCCATGCCGTATCATGCGGCGGAGAAGATGGTCCTTGAGGAGGCGACGGCAAGGAAGACGGACATGGCGAGAAAGGCGGAGCGGACGGCACGCACGGAGAAAGACGCCACGGCCGCCCGCGCGCGCGAGGTCATCTCGCGCCTACGAGCACAATACCCCGACGCCGGGATAGTCCTCAACTTCGGGAACGATTGGGAATTGCTGGTCTCGGTCATCTTGTCGGCTCAGTGCACCGATAAGATGGTCAACCAGGTCACCGCGACGCTGTTCAAGAAGTACCGCACGATCGAGGACTACGCCTCTGCCGATCCGGCCGAGTTCGAGGCCGACATCCGGCCCACAGGTTTCTTTCGGAACAAGGCCAAGCACATCATCGCCTCCGCTCAGAAGGTACTGGCAGACTACGGCGGAGAGGTCCCCGCCGACATGGCCGGACTCCTCACCCTGCCCGGGGTGGCCCGCAAGACGGCCAACATCGTGTTGGGCAACGCTCACCCGGAGGTCTACGCGACCGACCCGGAGGCGGGCATAGCCGTCGACACACACGTGAACCGCCTCAGCCGGAGGCTCGGGTTGGCGACCTCCGCCGACTCGGACAAGATCGAGAGGGAGCTGATGGAGATCGTCCCTCGTGAGGACTGGTTCCAGCTCACCTATCTGCTGATCGAGCACGGCCGGGCGGTCTGCACGGCCAAGCGGCCCCGATGCGGCGAGTGCTGCCTGCAGGATATCTGCCCGTCGGCCTTCGATCAGGGTGGCTTCAGCGCCGGCTGAGACAGAACCGCCGGCCTCGCTCCCGGCCCGGCCGGTTGACGCGGAACCCGGCTGCCGATACTATCGCACGGCATCATGCGCGACCAGGACGCGCCGCCATGTCGGGCGGCGTCACACAAGGGGAACTCCATGATCTTCGACCGCGAACACGAGTGTATGAGCCGGTCCGACCTACGGCAGCTCCAGGAGGAGCGCCTCAGGGCCCTGGTCAAGCGGGTATACGATAAAGTCCCGTTCTATAGAGGCTTGTTCGACAAGAGCGGCGTCTCTCCCGAGCAGGTGCGCGGCCTCGACGACCTGGCCCACCTGCCTTTCACCCGAAAGTACAATCTGCGCGACGAATACCCCTTCGGCCTCTTCGCGACGCCGATGACGGACGTGGTCCGCATCCACGCTTCGTCCGGGACGACGGGCAAGCCCACCACCGTGGGCTACACACATAACGACGTTGCTATGTGGGCCGAGGTCTGCGCCCGCGCGCTCGCCTGCGCGGGGACTACCAAGGACGACATCGTCCAAGTGGCCTACGGCTACGGCCTCTTCACCGGCGGACTGGGCAGCCACTATGGGGCGGAACTCATCGGCTCCGCCGTCATCCCCATCTCGGCCGGCAATACTCAGCGCCAGCTCATGCTCATGCAGGACTTCGGTACCACCGTGCTCTGCTGCACGCCCAGTTTCGCCCTCTACGTCTGGGACGTGGCCCAGCAGCTCCACATAGACGTCACCAAGTTTCCTTTGAGGGTGGGCGTTTTCGGAGCCGAGCCCTGGTCGGAGGGTATGCGGCAGGAGATAGAACGCAAGTGGAACATCAAGGCCTGCGACATCTACGGCCTTTCGGAAGTCATCGGGCCCGGCGTGTCGTGCGAGTGTGTCCAGGCTCAGTCGGGACTGCACCTGAGCGAGGACCATTTCCTGGCCGAGATCGTCGATCCCGACACAGAGGAGGTCCTGCCCGAAGGGGAATGGGGAGAACTGGTCGTCACCACACTCACCAAGGAGGCGTTCCCACTGATCCGTTACCGCACGGGCGACATCACCCGGCTCACCTCCGAACCATGCATCTGCGGCAGGACCAACATGCGCATGGACCGTATCGCGGGGCGCGTTGACGACATGCTCATCATCCGGGGAGTGAACGTCTTTCCCAGCCAAGTGGAGTCGGTACTGCTCATGTCTCCGCGGGTCGAGCCGCACTACCGCATGGTGGTCAGCCGCAAAGGCGCCCTCGACAATCTCGAGGTGCAGGTGGAGATCAGCCCGGATCTATACCAGGAGGTCACACGCGGTATCCTATCCACCGACGACGTGAGCACGTTCACGGAGCATGAGACCTTGGTCGGACTCAAGCAGAACATCCAAAAGAACATCAAGGACATCATCGGGATCAACGTGGGCGTCACCTTCAAGGAGCCGGGGTCGATCGAGAGGGCCGAGGGGAAGTCGGAGCGGGTGATCGACCTACGCAAGGAGTAGCCCCGTTCGTAGGGAGAGGAGCTGATGGCTCAGCCGCCGTCCGGTCGGAAGCGCAGCCCGCAGGGCGAACCGCCGGCGAGAGCGTTGCCCTCGGCGGAAGAGGACCGGCGTCATTCCAGCCTCGACCCCGAGACGCCCCAGACGAGATCGCCTGCGTACCGGCTCGGCTTTGCCGATCCCGACTTTCTGCTGCGCGATGAGCTGCGCCCGTCCCGGCTGCAGTTGGAGTATCTCAAGCCCGAGATCCTTCAGCGAGACCGGGGTATCACCAACACGGTGGTCATGTTCGGCAGCGCCCGCATCCCCGCCCCCGAAAACGCAGCCGCCTTTCTTGCCGAGGCAGAGCAGGCCGCGGCGCGGAATCCCGGCGATCAGCCGGCACTGGAGAGGGCGCGCGCCGCTCGGGCTCTTGTCGAGAAGGGGCGCTTCTATGACGAAGCCCGGCGCTTGGCCCAGATGATTTCCGGGTCGCTGGACCCCCCCGCCGGGAGCGGCTCCTGCAGGTCACCGCACGGACCCTACCGGGTGGTCGTGGTCACGGGCGGAGGTCCGGGTATCATGGAGGCCGCCAACCGGGGTGCCTATGACGTGGGGGCCGAGAGCGTCGGCCTCAACATCGTCCTCCCGTTCGAGCAGCGACCCAACGCCTACATCACTCCGCATCTCTGCTTCAACTTCCACTACTTCGCTCTAAGGAAACTGCACTTCATGATGCGGGCGGTGGCGCTTGTGGTCTTCCCGGGGGGCTTCGGCACCCTCGACGAGTTGTTCGAGGTCCTTACGTTGATCCAGACCCGCAAGATCAAGCCCATACCGGTCTTGCTGTTCGGTCAAGACTACTGGGAGCGCATCATCAACTTCCCTGCCCTTGTCGAGGAGGGCGTGATCAACAGGAGCGACCTCGAGATATTCTCGTACGTCGAGACGGCAGAGAGCGCTTGGGCGATCCTCGAGCCGGCGCTCAAAGCGTACGCACGGCGCCGCTGAGCCGGCGTGTCGGAGGGCGGGGCGCCTGAGGGGCGCAGACTGCTTATGCTATGCTTATCGATAGCGAAATGGATACGCTCGACGATCCCCTCAGTCTCCGTCTGCCGCTGCTGCCCGGTCTCCGGGTGATCTTCGGATGAGCGAGACCGCGCTCGAGATCGTCGGCGTCGTCCTGCTGGTCCTGGTCAACGCCTTCTTCGTCTTGTCCGAGTTCGCAATCGTCAAGGTGCGCGATACGCGGATGGCCGAGCTGGCCGCGACAGGCAGCAGACGGGCCCGGGTGGCCAACCACATCGTTAACCATCTGGACGCGTATCTCTCGGCCACGCAGCTCGGGGTCACGGCCGCCAGCATGGGTCTGGGCTGGCTGGGGGCCGAGGCGTTCTCCGATGTGTTCGGCGTCGTGATGAACCCGGTGGCGGCCGCCGCGGTGGCTTTTGTGCTGGTGACCTTTCTCACCATCATCTTCGGCGAGCTGGTACCCAAGTCCGTCGCCATCCGCAGAGCCGAGCGCTCTTCACTACTCGTAGCCTTGCCGCTTCGCTGGTTCTACCTCATCACAAGGCCCGTCACCTGGCTCATGTATATCTCAGCGGCCGGGGTCCTGCGGATCTTTCACATCAAGCCGGCTTCGGAACGGGAGCTGGCCCACTCGGAAGAGGAGCTGCGGATGATCCTGGAGGCGAGTCAGGAGGTGGGCCATATCGACGAGGTCGAGCAGACCCTCATGCGCCGGGCACTCACCTTCGGCGACCAGACGGTGACCGAGATCATGGTACCGCGTACTGAGATGGCCGCTCTACCCACCTCGATCACCGTGGCCGAAGCCATCGACGAGATCGCCGAGACGAACCATACCCGCTATCCCGTGTACGAGGAGGACGTCGACAACATCCTGGGTTACGTCCACGTGAAGGATCTGTACCGGGCGCCTCGCAATGCCACCTTGCGGCGGCTGATCCGTCCCATCGGCTTCATCGCCGAGACGTCCAACATCGAAGTCGCCCTGCAACGCTTCCAAAGCACGCGTACTCCGTTGATCATAGTGGTCGACGAGCATGGGGGCACCGCCGGGATCGTCACCATCCAGGACGTCGTGGAGGAGCTCATCGGCGAAGTTCAGGACGAGTTCGACCTCGAGGCTCCTGTCGTCGAGAGCCGCGACGACGGCAGTTATTCGGTCGACGGCGGCGCCCGCATCGACTACTTGGAAGAGACCCTCGGGCTGCAGGTCCCCGAAGAGGGCTTCCCGACCCTGGGAGGCCGGGTGTTCGAACAGTTGCAGCGCCGCCCCCGAGCGGGGGATGAGGTCCAGTTGGGCAATTTCCGTGCCGAGGTGCTCGAGGTGGACGGGATGCGCATCTGCCGTGTGCTGCTCACACGTCTCGACGGAGAAGCCGCCGAAGAGGTCGAACCGCGAGAGGCCGAGAACGGCGGACGCGGAGACGAGGGCCAGGGAGACTGATGGACCCGATCGAGATACTCGTGGATTCAGACGCCCTCAGGGCGAACCTCCCCGGCACTGCGCAGCCGGTGGTGATCCCCGAGCGCTATCAGCCTCTGCTCAAAGCCGTGGAAGGCTATCACGGCGTACGGGCACCCCTCGCCGACACTTTGGCCGAGTATTTCCATAGCTATCGCAACGTGGATCTGCTCGTAGATGGGTTTCAGACCATCCTCCTCCGCAACTGGACCTACTTCGAGCGTTCAGAGAACCGGGTGGAGGCGTTCACGCTACTGTCGGAGCTCGTCCTGGACCTGCTCGACACCCAGCTCACGCCCCAACAGGCCTCTTTGTTGTTGAGACAGTTGCTGACCTGGTGCACCACCGTTCTCACCGGGAGCCATCACGATGAGTACGACGAGCCTCTACGGAACATAGCTGAGTGCCTGGCCGGGTTCATACCGCGTCAGTCGTTGGCGGCGCTGGAGCGCGACACTCTATTGCGCGGGCTGGTCGAGGCCTCCACACGACGGCCGGCGGTCGCACCGGTCTTCTCTGAGCTGTACCGGTCGCTTCTACTGCTTGGCTACCACCGGGTGGCCGAGCGATTGCGCATCCCCGAGTGGGCCGTGTCGGAAGAAGCCGAGCTCACCGACCGAGAGGCCGTCGTGACCGTCTTCGCCGACCTGGCGCCGAGCCGGGTCGACGCCCTCATCACCAAGGCCCAGACGGCGACGACGGCCGAACTGCTCTCGGATGAGTTGCCCACCTTCTCCGCCATACTGGACCAGGCGATCGACCGGGTGTTCCGGATCGAGAACCTGGAAGACCGTTTCGCCGTGTGCATCTACTTCCTCAAAGACGATACCCTGGGCTATCGTCAGAACGAGGTCATGGGCGATCTGCTCACCGTCGTCCGGCAACTGATGAGGCCGGAAAAGCACATGGATGTGGAGCGCATCCTCAGCCGCCTGACCCGGTTCTTCCGCGCCCGTGACAACCAGTTCCTGCTTATGCGTTTCTTGTGCTACGAGGCCATCGGCGTAGCTATCGGGGAGGCCGGGAACGTGGCGGCCGCCGACCACCTGATCGAGGACGTGCTCTCCTGGCGCTTCCAGTACCCGGACATCCAGGGTGCGACCGATGAGTGGGAGACGGTCGTCAACCCGTTCCATCTTCCGAAGATCCGCTGCTGGCTGCACATCATCGAGTCGAACCCTGCTCTATACGAGCGACTGGCGGCGGCACTCAACGTACAATTGCGTCTGGGCGGCGTCTACATCGCCGACACCGACCTCTTCCAGCGCGACGTGACCCGGTTTCTCAACGCCGACATCCGTCCTATCTACTTCGTGGCCAAGCAGCTGTTACGAGCCTTCCCCGTCTACTTCAACGACGTAGGAGCCGAGGGTGAGCTGCGCGCCGTCTCGACCGAGATCGACGAGATCTGCGGTCGTCGTGACACCTTGATGCACTTCCTGCGCAAGCAGTCCCATGCCGAGTCGTCCAACCGCCTGGTGGCTTTTTCCCAGGCTGTACTCACGTACTGGATCGATCTCGACCTTTCCGGGCTCGAGCCTTTTCTTTCCCCGAATACGCTGGCCGCCGTACGCCGGGAGAGAGACTGGGCGGAGGAGCCGCATGAGGTCCTGCTTGCTCTGCGGGCGCTGATGGAACGACCGGTCGCGGGGGCGGCGGCGG
>JAJFUK010000075.1 GCA_021372435.1 Actinomycetes bacterium
AAGCGGTCTCGCAGAGGCGTGGTGATGAGCCCGCTGCGCGTGGTTGCCCCGATAAGGGTGAAACGCTTGAGGGGGAGCCGGATGGTCCGCGCGCTCGGACCTTGACCGATGACGATGTCTATCTCGAAGTCCTCCATCGCCGGATACAGGATCTCCTCGATGGACCGGTTGAGTCGGTGGATCTCGTCGATAAAGAGGACATCTCCCTCCTGCAGGCCGGTGAGAATAGCGGCCATGTCGGCCTTGCGCTCCAAGGCAGGCCCCGAGGTGATCACGATGTTCACCCTCATCTCCTGAGCAATGATGTGGGCGAGAGTAGTTTTACCTAGCCCGGGTGGTCCGGCCAGCAGCACGTGGTCGAGGGGTTCCCCGCGGGAAAGAGCCGCTTCGATGAATATCTGCAACTGCTCTCGTAACACCGGCTGGCCCACGAAGGCGGCCAGGGACCGCGGGCGAAGTGTCCGCTCCAACTCCTGCTCGAGCGGCGTCTCTTCAGGATCGGCCAGTCGCTCTTCGTCGTCCACGTGCGTTCATCCTCTCCGGGCCGCCGGCATCGTCTCTTCAGACCCGCCGGACAAGTGCTTCGCGGATCAAGTCCTCCACCGGGCGCGCCGGGTCGAGCGCGGCCAGGAGCCTGTCGGCCTCGAGCGCGCTGTAGCCCAGTTCGATCAGCGCCGCCCGCGCGAGCGCAAGCGACCCCTCCTCGGTGGGCACTCCGGCGCCCGGCCGTCCCGCGCCGGCGCCGCCGAGGCCCACTTCCCCGACCTTCTCCCTCAACTCAAGGACCAGCCGTTCGGCCGTCTTCTTACCTATCCCAGGGACCGAAGAGAACAGGGCCACATCGCCCAGCGCCAAGGCCCTTTTCAGATCGGGCGCCCGCCTGCACGACAGCGCAGCCAACGCGAGTCTAGGGCCGATCTTGCTCACGCCCAGGAACAGGCGGAACAACTCCCGCTCTTCCTCGGTAGAGAACCCGTAGAGCTGAAGGGCCTCCTCGCGTACGTGCAGATGGACGGACACCGTCGCCTGCTCGCCGACGGGGGGTATGTCCCGGAACGTCACCGCCGACACCTCGAGAAAGAAGCCGACCCCGCCGACATCGATCACCACGCCTTCGGATGTCTTGGCCGCGACCGTGCCTGTCAACCGTTCGATCACGTGTCTACGCGCTCCTTCTCCCGGGCGAGACTCTGGGCGACCCGCTCGCGCATCCCTTGGCTGTTCGCGTGACAGATGGCCACGCCCAAGGCGTCGGCGGCGTGATCGGGCTGGGGAGTCTCGGCAAGGCCGAGGAGGACGCGCACCATCTCCATCACCTGCTCTTTGCTCGCCTTGCCGTAACCCACCACCGCCTGCTTCACCTGCTGCGGAGTGTACTCGAACACCTCGCAGCCGGCCTGCGAGCAGGCGAGCAGAGCGACCCCCCGGGCATGGCCCACAGCCAGAGCGGTGCGGACGTTGACATTGAAGAAGAGCGACTCGACGGCTGTGGCGTCCGGTCGATGCCGCCGCAGGATCTCCCCGACCGTCGCGTAGATCTGCTCCAACCTCTGCTCGAGCGGCAGGCCCGCCGGCGTGTCGACCACCCCGTACTCCACAGCGTGCAGCCGATTGCCCGCCACCAAGATCACTCCAAAACCGGTGGACGCCGTCCCCGGGTCGAGACCCATCACCACCCGGCCAGCCAGCCCGCTCATGCGGCCGCCGTCGCCCTCACCCCGCCAGCGCCTCCATGACCTCGTCGGGGATATCGAAATTCGCGTAGACTTCCTGGACGTCGTCGTTATCCTCCAGGGCGTCGAGAAGCCGGAGGGTCTTGCGGGCGTCGGCCTCGTCGAGGGCCACCGTGTTCTTGGGGATCATGGTGAGTTCGGCCGATGAGAAGCTGATGCCGGCATCTTCCAGGCTCTTGCGCACGTTCATGAAATCGCCCACCTCGCAGCGGATCTCATACACGTTCCCCTCAGCCAGCACGTCCTCGGCCCCGGCCTCGAGGGCGACCATCATCAACCGGTCTTCGTCGACCCCGTCCGCGTCGACGAAGATGACGCCCTTGCGCTCGAACATCCAACTGACCGACCCATCGGTGCCCAGTTTGCCGCCGACGCGGTCGAAGATGTAACGGATGTCGGCCGCCGTGCGGTTCTTGTTGTCGGTAAGCGCCGTGAGGTACACAGCGACGCCGCCAGGACCATATCCCTCGTAGGTGAGGTGATGATAGGTGTCCACCTCGGCGGAGGCGCCCGTGCCCTTCTTGACCGCCCTCTCGATGTTGTCGTGAGGCATGTTGGCGTCTTTCGCTTTGACGATCGCCTGCGCCAAAGCCGCGTTGTGGTCGGGATCTCCGCCGGCCTCGCGGGCGGCGACCGTGATGGCGCGCGCCAGCTTGCCGAACAAGTTGCCCCGCTTCGCGTCGACCAACGCCTTCTTATGTTTGATGCCCGCCCACTTCGAATGCCCCGACATACAGTTGACCTCCACTCGAGCCTGACTACTCGATCCAAAACGAAGCCGCAGCCGCCTGCCCCGCACTGGACGGCATGATGCAGCGTCCCAGGCCCGGCCGGTATCGATCTTGCGCGGTGCAGAGTTTAGCCGAGGCACCGGACGCCTTCAACGCACGGCGCCCGGACCCTTTTAGCGCAGCCAGCCGGATTCGGCGGCCTTGTCCCGTACGGCCCGTACGCGGGCATCGTAGAGATCGCGGTCGCGGCTGTAGATCGCAGCCGCCAGCGCACTGACGAGGCTGATGGGCCCCACAAGGGAATGAGCGAAGAAGGTCGAGTCGATGTCGGCGTAAAGAGTGAGGGTGCCCTTCCCTGCCAGCTCCGACAGCGAATTGTCGGTGATGACGATCACGTCGGCTCCCTGCGCCCCGGCGTTCTCGGCGAAGGAGATCGTCACCGAATGCGCCCGCCGGAACCCGATGGCCATCAGCACATCGCCCGGCCCGAGGCGGGTCAGACGGGCCACGTTCGACTCAGTGCTGTCGGTGGCCGCGAGACAAGGTATGCCGAGCAGTTCCAGGACGTATGAGGCGTGCTGGGCCACCATCGAGGCCTCGTGCAGACCGACCGCCAGTACCTGCGATGCCGCAGCCAATATGCTCACCGCCCGGTTGAAACGTTCGAGCGTGTTCTTGTTGATGGTCTCTTCGAGACTGAGGCTGTCGGTCCGGAGCGACCGGGTGAGGATGTCCTCCTCGATGGAGAAACCCAGTTGATCTTCGTGGACGACCGGACGGGCGGTGGCGCCCAGCCGGTACTCGTCCCGCGCCGCCCTCTGAAGCTCCGGGTACCCGGCGAACCCTAGAGACTGCGCGAAGCGCACCACCGTCGAGCTGGAGGTGTTGCCCTTCTGGCCAAGCTCTTCCGCACTCAGATAGGCCACCTCTTCAAGGTGGTCGATGATATATCGCGCGATGGCCTTCTGAGACCGCGAGAAACCTTCGAAACCCTCGCGCAGCAGGTCACTCACTCGCCGTGGTCTGGCATCGTCCACGTCCCCTCCGGCAGCGCTCCTGGTTGCAACTACTCAATAATACAACATCCGTTGCAACCATCCTGCCGTACCATCGGCCGGGTGTGTTCGTTTCTTGAGCCCGCGAAAGGCGCACGGCCGATGAGACGCCCGGCGGCCTCGGGGCGCCGCCGGACGACTCCGCCTGTCGGTCTTGGGACTCAGCTCGGCGGTCTCAGGACTCTGCTTGTTTCCGAGCCTTGGCTTCGGCGATGATCTTCTCGGCCAGGTGCGCCGGGACTTCTTCGTAATGGTCGAACTCGAGCGTGAACGAGCCGCGCCCACCCGTCATGGAGCGCAACTGCGCGGCATAGGTGAGCATCTCGGCCAACGGCACCTGGGCTCTGATCACATGCATCTCACCCATCGTCTCGCTGCCCTGTGGGCGGCCGCGCCGGCTGGAGAGGTCGCCCATGATGTCGCCCATGTTCTCCTCCGGGGCGACGACCTCGACGTTCATGACCGGCTCGAGAAGCACGGGCATGGCCTCGCCCATGGCCTTGCTCCAAGCCAGAGCGCCGGCCAGCTTGAAGGCCAGTTCGGACGAGTCGACCGTGTGGTACGAACCGTCGTACAGCTTGACCTTGACGTCCACCACCGGGTAACCGGCCACGACGCCGTGCTCCATGGCCTCGACGATGCCCTTCTCCACCGCCGGGATGAAGTTCCGGGGAATAGCGCCCCCGAAAATGGCATCTTCGAACTCGTAGCCCTCGCCCCGTGGCTTCGGCTCCACCTCGATCCAGCAATCGCCGAACTGCCCGCGTCCGCCGGTCTGCTTCTTGTGCCGGCCCTGGGCGACGGCCTTCCTGCGGATGGTCTCCCTGTAGGGCACCTGCGGAGGATGCAGCTCGACCTCCACGCCGAAGCGCCGCTTGAGCTTGTCGAGGATCACCTCGACGTGTACCTGGCTGGTGCCCGAGATGAGCATCTCCTTGGTCTGCGGGTCGAAGCGGAGCTCCATGGCCGGGTCTTCTTCGCCCAACCTCTTGAGCCCGTTGCTCACCTTCTCCTCGTCGCCCCTCGTCTTGGGAGTGATGGCGAAAGAGATGGCCGCCGGTGGGAACTCGAAGCGCGGGAACCGGACGGGACGGCTGGGATCGCAGAGCGTGTCGCCCGTCCCGGTGTCCTTGAGCTTGGCCAGGGCCACGATATCGCCCGCCGCCGCCTCTTCGATGCTCTTGGTCTCTTTGCCCTGCATCAGGAGGATATTGCCGGTCCGCTCCTTGTCGCCTGTGCGCATGTTCAGCAGCTGGGTATCGGTGGCGATCCTCCCCGCGAAGATCCGCGCCAGGTTGACGCGTCCCGAGAACTGGTCGTAGATGGTCTTGAACACAAAAAGGGCCGCAGGCGCCGAGGCATCGGCGGCGATCCTGACCTCGCGGGTCCCATCGGTGCCCTCGAACGCGACCCGCTCCCCTTTGTCGAGCGGTGAGGGGCCCGTGAGGAGCAGTTCGAGGAGCCGGTCGGTGCCGATGTTCTTCGGCGCGCAGACCGGGATCACAGGGGACACGACGCCGGCGGCAAGCGCCGTCTTGAGGGCCGAAGCTATCTCCTCCCCGGTCAGTTCGGCGCCTTCCAGGTATCTCTCGAGAAGAGCGTCATCAGATTCGGCCACCCGCTCGATCAGGGCCTCTCTGGCTTCCTGCGCCGCCGCCTGCAAATCGTCGGGGATCGGACCTTCGGTGCCTTTGCCACCGGTACCGGCGTACGTGTACGCCTTCATGGCGACAAGGTCGACGAGGCCCTTGAAGTCCCCCTCTTCTCCGATGGGGAGGGCGACGGCCACCGCTTCATCGCCGAAACGGGCCTTGAGCGCAGCCATGACCTCCCCGAAATAGGCGCGCTCACGATCCATCATGCCGACCGCGACGATACGGGAGACCCCCATATCACGCGCCCGTTTCCACAGGCGCTCTGTCTGTACCTCCACCTTAGTCACCGCATTCACCACGACGAGGGCGTTCTCCACCACCAGAAGCGAACCCAGAGCCTCAGTGATGAACGAGGCTTCCCCCGGAGTATCCACCAGGTTTATCTTGTGATGGGCCCACTCGACGTGAGCGAGCCCGGCGGAGATGGTCATCTGCCGTTTGATCTCGTCCTCGTCGTAGTCCATCGTGGTGGTGCCGTCCATGACGGCGCCGAGGCGGTTCTTCGCACCAGAAGTGAACAGCAGCGCCTCGACCAGAGACGTCTTCCCAGCTCCGCGGTGCCCGACCACCGCTACGTTCCTGATCTTGGCCGCGTCTACCAACGCCATAGCTCCTCCTCGCCTTGACCTTGCTCCATAGTGGTCGGCCTCCGGCAGGATCGTGAGGCCCCACTACTGAAAGACGCCGCCCGGCGGGCAGCGTCCCTCGTCACACACCACGCATGTCGGCACGTCCGATGCCGGTCTCATCACGATCCTTGGCGCCAAGCATCGGCCGTCGGCTCCCGAGAAGGATCAATTGCCGAGCTTGAGCTGGTAACGGCGGTCTTTCCTCACCCAGCTCACCGCCCCGATGGCAGTCGGTAGGATCTCCAGATTCCCGTCACGTGCCTCGACCAGGATCACCTCGTGGTCGCGATAGTAGACCTTCGCCCGGCCGGCCACGGTCTGGACGGTCGTAGTCCGCAGGTTCTCGTCGGTCGCCTGGATGGGCGCGATCAGGCTGACCAACACCTCTCCCTCTTGCACGACTATCTGCATATGACATCGGCTCCCCGTCGAGCGGACACTACGGACTCGTTTCGGAACGGACTTTCACCGGCACGGACGCGGCGGGCGGGCGCCGAGCGGCTGCGACTTGATCCCGAAGCGGACCCCGGGTGCCATCATGCCGCTCAGGACTACTCCTCCACCTTCAGCACCTGGCGGCCGTTATACATGCCGCAATTGGGACACACCCGGTGCGGGATCTTGGGACTGTGGCAATGCGGGCATTCGACCACGCTGGGTGCGCTGCCGGAGTGCGTAGCGCGCCGCGAATCTCTGCGGGCGCGGGACGTCTTTCTCTTGGGAACGGCCATTCTCTGCCTCTCTCATAACCGAACGGGAAATCGAGAGTTTTTACCTTATCGGCCTGGAGATTTCAAGCCCCGGGACCGCCGGGAGGCAGCAGGTCCTTCAGTCTTCCCCAACGTTCGTCCACTTCGGCCGGGGCACACCCGCACTGCTTCTCGTTCAGATCCTGTCCGCACTGGGGACACAGGCCCAGGCACGATGGTGAGCACACGATCTGCGAGGGCAGGGAGAGCACGACCGCCTCTCTCGCGATGCCGGCTACGTCGACGACCATCCCCGAGATGAAGGCGCTCTGATCGGATTCCCCCCAGCCATCCTTGGTCGTGGGAGCGAACTCCTGCTGCTCGGCCCGCGTGTCCAAGGCCACCTCGTCCAGGCAGCGGGCGCAGGGACCATAAACCTTCACGTCGGCGGCCACCATGACCAGGAAACCGCCCGCCACCCGATCCACGGCGACGGTCACTCCCGCAGGCAGCGAGATCTGGTACGAAACGCCCCCCACGACGACAGGGGCCAACTCCAGGGCGTACGTGCGCTCGTGGCGCTGCCCCGGGCGAAGGGCAAGATCGTTTAGATCGACATACATAGGACATCCTGAGCGGGCATCCTGAAAGGCGGTGGAGCTCCCGCCCCGGCTCAGTCTCTCTCGGCCTGTTGGCCTACCTGCAGCCGCTCCCGGCCCCGTTGCACGGCCGCCAGGAACTTGTCGAGATTGATCTCCAGGGTCTTCAGGACCTCATCGGCGTAGTCCTCAGCGCCCAGACGGATCTCGCGCTCGCGCGCCTCAGCTTCGCGGACGATCTCCTCGGCCTGGCGTTGGGCCCGCTTGACCACCTCCTGCTCGCTGGCCAGTCTCTGCGCCTCCTCGCGGGCCTCGCTGAGGATACGCTCCGCCTCTTCTTTGGCCTCCTGCAGCATCTCCTGACGTTCCTTGACGATCCAGCGGGCCTGCTTGATCTCCTCAGGGATGGTGGCCCGCATCTGATCGAGCAGATCGTAGATCTCGTCCCGATCGATCATCACCTTATCGGTCATCGGAAAGGTGCTCGCACCGTGTACAAGGTCGTCAAGTTTATCGATCAGAACGAGTACGTCCATCGTCAATCCTCCACGGATGGGTACATCTCAGCAAAACGACGCGCGACCACTTCCGGGACGAGGTCGCTCACGCAGCCGCCGAACTTGGCGATCTCCTTCACGCCGCTCGAGCTGAGGAATGAATACTCCGGCGAGGCCATAAGGTACATCGTCTCGAGGTCGGGGTCCAGTTTGCGGTTCAGTTGCGCCATTTGGAACTCGTATTCGAAATCGGTCAACGCTCGGAGACCTTTCACAAGGACGCTCGCCCCCACCTCGCGCGCGAGCCCGACCACCAAGCCGCGCAGGATCTTGACCCTAACATTCGTCAGGTGCTTGGTCGACTCCTCCAAGAAATAGACGCGCTCCTCGACAGTGAAAAGGACCGTCTTGCGAAAGGGGTCATCGACGACGGCCACCACGACCTGGTCGAAGATGGAGCTGCAACGCGTGATCACGTCGACGTGTCCGACCGTGACCGGGTCGTAGGTGCCGGGGCACAGAGCGATCTTCAAGAGGTGGTCCTCCTCATTCTGACCATCACGACCCTGGTGTCCCCATAGGCCCGGTCGAAAACAGGGTCCCCGCCGAGAGTGGCCTCCATCGCCCGGTCCCCTTCGACGACGGCCACACCATCGTTCGACAGCAGCGACGGGAGCAGCGGCGTCACCATTGCTTCAACTTCCGACAGCATTCTATAGGGAGGGTCCAGAAAGAGCAAATCGAAGCCCGATCGCCGTTGCGCGAAAGTCCTCACCGCCTGTAGGTAGCCCGCGTTCATCACCCGGCACTGGGCTTCGTACTCCAGGGCCGCGATGTTCGCCCGAAGCACGGTGCACACCCCGCGGTCTTCCTCTACGAACACGCAGTCGCGCGCCCCCCGCGAAAGCGCTTCCAACCCCATCGCTCCTGTGCCGGCGAAGAGATCGAGCACTCGGAGCCCCGCGACCGGTCCCAGCGCATCGAAGACGGCCTCCCGCACCATCTCTCCGGTCGGCCTGGTGACGCCGCCCGGCGGCACCTTGAGAAGCGTGCCCCGTTTGGCCCCGCCTACGATACGAACCCGACCTGGGCCCCGCGCCCTCATACCCGCTCCATCCACCTGATCTTCTCGCCAAAACGGGCCTCCGCGGCCTCCATCACCAGACGGGTCGAGGCCGGCGCCCGCCCTTCCGCCGCCTCTCGCAGCAGTCTCGCGGCCTCGGCGCGCGCCTCCTCGAGCAAGGCCCGATCGCGGAACAGAGACGCCACCTCCAGATCGCCTACGCCCGACTGCCGCTCGCCGAACAACTGCCCTTCGCCGCGGCTCAGCAGGTCGGCCTCCGCCAGCTCGAAGCCGTCGGTGGTGCGGGCGAACAGGGCCAGACGTTCCAGAACGGCCTCGTCCTCTCCCTCGGCCAGGAGGAAGCAGTAGGAATCCTCAACTCCCCGTCCCACCCTTCCCCGCAGCTGGTGGAGCTGAGAAAGACCGAAACGGCGCGCGCCCATGATGACCATCACGGTGGCGTTGGCGACATCGACGCCTACCTCGATGACCGACGTGCTCACCAGGACGTCCGCGCGCCCGGAGGCGTAATCCGCCATGGCCGCCGCCTTCTCCGCGGGCGGCAGCTGGCCGTGCAGCAGGCGCAGACGGAACCCGGCCAGCTCTCCGGCGGCCAACTCCTCGAAGGTGCGCCGGGCCGACGCGGTCTCCAGGCTCTCGCTCTCCTCGATCAGTGGGCACACGACGTACGCCTGCCTTCCTCGCTCCAGCTCCGCCCTCACGAACCGCCACATGCGGGCCTCAGAGCCGCCGAACACCAGACGGGTGCGGACGGGTCGCCTGCCCGAGGGCATCTCGTCGAGGACGCTGACGTCCAGGTCGCCGTACAGCGTCAGACTGAGCGTGCGCGGTATGGGGGTGGCCGACATGTGCAGGGTGTGGGGCCACAGCGCCTCGCCGTCGTCGGCGACGAGTATGGCATCCCGCTGCCTCACTCCGAACCGGTGCTGCTCGTCCACAACGGCTACCCGGAGGTCGCGGAACCTCACGCCTTGCTGGATGAGGGCGTGGGTCCCTACGACCACATCGATCTCTCCGGCCTCCAGGCTTTCGCGCACGGTCCGCCGCTCGCCGGCCGTCTGACCGCCCTTGAGGAGGCCCACCCGGACTCCAAGGGGGCGCAACTGCTCGGACAAACCCAGGAAATGCTGATCGGCCAGGACCTCGGTCGGAGCCATGAGCGCACCCTGGGCCCCCTGCTCGACGGCCCGGAGCAGGCAGTACGCAGCCACCATGGTCTTGCCGGACCCTACGTCTCCGTGGAGCAGGCGCCGCATCGGGACGGTCTGCAGGAGGTCGGCCTCGATCTCGCCGATCACTTTGAGCTGAGCGCTCGTAGGCGCGTACGGAAGCGCCGCCAGGAACTGCGCCGTCAGACCGCCGGCCGGTCTGAGCGCCCGTGCCCGCCGCCCCATCTGTTGGGCCTGTCGCTGTCGTAAGACCGCGATCTGCAGCAGGAGCAGTTCTTCGAAGGCCAGCCTCTCCCGGGCCGCCGCCGCCTCCTTCAACGTCGCCGGGAAGTGGCAGGTGAGCACGGCCTCGCCCTTGCCCGGGTAGTGCCTGCAGGCGAGGAGAGAGGACGGTAGAGGATCGATGAGGTGCCCGGCCTCGGCCGCCGCCTGGTGCAGCACCGTCCTGATGGTCCGCACGCTGAGATCGGCGGTACTCGGATACACGGGCACCAGTCCCAGTATGTGGTGGCTCTCGCCTCCGTCGCTCAGGATCTCGTGGCGCTTGACCAAGAACGTCGTCACGCCTTTCTGCCGGACCAGAACCCCTTTCAGCAGCACTTCCGGACGTTCCCGGAAGGCCGCCTCGAGATAGGCCTGGTTGTACCAGGTGGCGACTACGCTGCCGGTATCGTCGCACACGAGGGCTTCGAGCACTTTCACCCGGCGTCTGACCGTCTCCCGCAGGGCGCACTCCACCACGTGGACGCGTAGGATGACCTCTTCGCCCACGCACAATGCGCCGACGTCGGCCACCCGCGAGGGAGGCTCGTGCCGGAAAGGTAGATGAAGCAGCAGGTCGCCCACCGTCCGGATGCCCAGACTTCGCAACCTGCGCTCGGTGGTCCTGCCGATCCCCCGCACCGTGGCGACCGGCCGGTCCAAACGGCCGGGGTCGACGTGCCGCTTCGAGGTGGAGGGAGGCGGCGGGCCGGCCGGGTCGAGAAAGGCCGAAGCGCCGAAGGGGTAGTGGAGGCCGCGCGTCGCGGTGGCGCTCATTCCTGGATGAAGCAAAGAGACACCGCGGCCGGCCCCACGTAGGTACCGATCACCGCTCCCACCACGCTGGTGAGCCTGATCCTCACGTCGCGATCGGTGATCCCCTCCACGAGTTCCCGCAATTGAGCCAGCACGGGCTCGTTAAGACCGTGGGAAAGGCTTGCGTACACCGTCGATCCGGGCTGCGTATGTTCGAGGAGGCCGTCGCGCATCACCTCCAGTGCCTGCCGGACCCCGCGGACCTTCTTATAGACGTCGATCACTCCCTCATCGATGATCAGCACCGGCTTGATGTTGAGCAGACCACCGACCAGATGCGACGCCCGTCCGATGCGGCCCCCTTTGTACAGCTGATCGAGCGTGGTGGGCAGGAAATAGAAGACCTTCTCCTTCAAAAACCGCTCGATGTAGGCGTCGAGCTCGGCCTCGGCGATGCCTCGGTCTATGCGCTCGATGATCCTATCGACCAGGAGGGCGATGCCCCCGGTCGCGAGCTGCGAGTCGACCACTTTGACCCCTTCCACCTGGGCCCGGGCGACTTCTGCGCTGGCGCAGGTGCCGCTGAACTGAGAGCTCAGGTGCACCGAATACACCCTTTGGTAACGTTCCAGGAGCCGTTTGTACTCATCAAGGAACGCGCCGGCGGAAGGCTGGGACGTCCGGGGCAGCTCGGGAGCGGCCGCCAGCTTCTGGTAGAACTCGGCCGGCTCCAGCTCGACCCAGTCCTTGTAGGCTTCATCCCCGAAGTAGACCGTCAAGGGGATCATGCTTACGTTAGGGTCGGCCGCCAAGTAGTCGGGAAGATCGGCGGTCGAATCGACGAGGACCGCCGCCGTCTCACGGTTGAGCATCATCTACGGATCCCCCTATCGTGACGTTTCAGCTCACACTATCCTACTCGGCAGCGAGCAGCACCGGATAGTAGGGCTGCCCACCCTCGTGCACGTCCATCTCGACTGATGGATACCGCTCGCGGGCCCTCTCGATGAGCGCGGCCGCCCGTCTTGCGTCCTCGCCGGCCCCCAAAAGCACGGTGAGTGTCTCTCGGCCGTCTTCGAGGAGCCGCGCCAGCAGACGGTCGATGACGTCGTCCATCCCGGCAGAAGCGACCACGATGTGACCATCCACGAGACCGATGTAGTCACCGGCGCGCACGCGCACTCCGTCGACCTGCGAGTCTCTCACCGCCTGTGTCACCTCGGCGGTGATGACATTGGCGATCGCGGTCTCCATCTCGGCCGCGTTCACATCGCCGGCCATCCGTCTCTCGTAGGCCACCGCCGCGGACAGCCCGGCCTGTATGGAAGTGGTCGGCACCACGTACACCTTGCGTCCCGTCAACGCGGCCGTCTGCTCCGCAGTCATGATGACGTTGCTGTTGTTGGGAAGGATCACCACCGCCGGGGTCACCGCCCGCTCGACCGCCCGCATGAGGTCTTCCGCCGACGGATTCATGGACTGGCCTCCGTCGACGATGAGATCCACGCCTAGGCTGCGGAACAAGGCCTTGTTGCCCTCCCCCACCACGACCGCGACCACCTGGGTCGACCCGACATCGCCCGCGGAGGCCGCCGCGGCCTCCGCGAGCCTCCGTGTGCGGGCCCCGGTCTGCTCTTTCATGTTGTCGATCTCGATCTCGCTCAGCACGCCGCGCCGGGTGGCCAGGCTGAGCACCTGCCCCGGGTCGTCGGTATGCACGTGGACCTTGATCCTGCTACTGTCGCCCACCACCAGCAGGCTGCCGCCGAGCCGTCCGAACTCCTCCTCGAGGGCGTCCCCGTCTAGAGACTGCCCGCTGAGCAGGAAGCTCGTGCAGTAGGTGAACTCACTCTCGTCCTCCGCCGCCTCTTGCTCATATGCGAACCCCACGGGCGCACCCGCCTGCGCGACGTGGGTGGCGATGGGAGTCTCCCAACCGGCTCGTCCGTTGGCCGCTCCCTCGAGGAGCACGACCAGGCCGTAACCGCCGGCATCCACCACCCCGGCGTCGGCAAGGACCCGAAGAAGCGAGGGCGTCTTCTCGACGCTCCTCCAACCGGCCGCTATTACCTCGTCCATGAAGGCCTTCCGCCCGGTGGAGGCCGGCATGTCGGCCGCTGCTTCGGCCATCTCGCGAAGGACGGTGAGCATGGTCCCCTCGACCGGCCTGCGGACCGCCCGGTAGGCGGTGTCGGTCGCCCCTCGGAACGCCTTGGCGAGCACCTCGGTCGTGACAGGCCCCGCCTGGGCGAGTACCTCCATCGCGCCGCGGATGATCTGCGAGAGGATCACGCCGCTGTTGCCGCGTGCACCCATAAGCGCGGCCTGGGAGACGGCCGCACATAGGTCTTTCTCCGGAAGTCCCTCGGGCAGCTTGGCCACGGCGTCCATGATCCCCCGCATGGTAAGGGCCAGGTTGGTGCCCGTGTCTCCGTCGGGCACCGGGTAGACATTGAGGTCGTTGATCTCCTGCTTCCGCTCTTCCAGAGCCTCGGCACCGGCAGCCAGGACGGCGCGGGCTCCGGCGACGGTCAAGAGCACTCCATCGGTGCTATTCGCCAACCCTGACCCCCTGCACGTAGATCTGCAGGGCGGTGACGGGCCGTCCGACCATCCTTTCGACGTTGTAGGCCACCTGGGAACGGACGTTCCCGGCCACCTCGGCTACGTTCAGTCCATACTCCACAATGATGTAGAGCTTGACGCGGAGCTGGTCATGGTCCTGCTCGACTCTGATGCCCTGATGCAGCCGGTCGCGGGACAACAACGCCGCGACCCCCCGGCGCAGGTTGGGCGAGGCCATCCCCACCACCCCATAGCACTCGAGGACCGTCCAGCCGACGATGTCGCCGATGGCTCGGTCGGTGATGATCATGCGTCCTTCGGCCGCGGTGTCGGCTTCCGTCCCAGTCAACCTCTGATCTTCCACGGTCGTCGAACCGTCCTTTACGCAGACGCCTCAGTGGGTGAGCCCGGCGCGCCGAGACCGGCGTATGCATCGCGCGCCGGCCGACCGGCCCGGAGCGCCTCCCTCACAGACGAGTCCCGGGTCAAGATGACCGCCTCCCTTCTCCGAAACCACGTACCGTGCGCAGTATTCTATCGTACCGGCCGGTCACAATCGCCCCCGTCGGCCGCGGCCCCTTGTCATACGCGGCCCGCCTGCGGCATACTATGGCACTCTCGAATACGGACCACTTTAGCGAAGGATGAGCGGGCATGTCCAAGGTGTGCGTGATCTGCGGTAAGAAACCTAGCTTCGGCAACAACAGGAGCCACTCCATGCGCGCCACCCCGCGCCGTTGGGACCCCAATGTACAGAAGGTCCGCATCCAACTTGGCGGCAAGGCCGCCCGCGTATACGTGTGCGCAAAATGCCTCAAAGCCCATAAGGTGGAAAAGGCGGCGTAGTCCCACTACTCGATCCGGGATCAAGGCGCGGCCGCCGGATCCGCACCGGAGACGGCGCACGGCCGTTGTGGCCGCACACGCGGAGCTGCTACGGACCATCCTGTGTTGCGGCCCTGCCCGCGGTCCCTACTGCCCGTCCTCGTCGAATCTGCGGAGGAGGTCGGCCATCTCCACCGCTGAAGCCGCGGCGTCCCAGCCCTTGTTACCCGATTTCGTCCCTGCCCGCTCGACCGCCTGCTCGATGTTATCGGTGGTCAGCACGCCGAAGATGACGGGGATCCCGCTGTCCAACTGGACCCGCGCTACTCCCTTCGCCACCTCGCCCGCCACGTAGTCGAAATGCGGTGTCGCACCGCGGATCACCGCCCCCAGGCAGATCACGGCGTCGTACTTGTTACCGGCCGCCATGCGCTGGGCTGCCAAAGGGATCTCGAGCGCCCCCGGCACCCAGGCTACGTCGACATCCCCGGCCGCGACTCCATGCCGCGTCAGACAGTCCTTCGCGCCCGCGAGCAGCCTGCTCCCTATGAACTCGTTGAAGCGGCTCACTACGATGCCGAAGCGAAGGCCCTCCCCCTTGAGGAAGCCCTCGAACACGCGTCCGTCGTCACTCATCCCCTCCGTCCTTTCCGTCGTCGTCGAACCGCAGTCCCTGATGATGCAGCATATGGCCCATCTTCTCTTTCTTCGTCTGGAGATAGCGGACGTTCTTGTCGGTGGGCGGCACCTCCAAAGGCACCCGCTCGGTGATGGCGAGGCCGTATCCCTCCAGACCCACCAGCTTGCGCGGGTTGTTGGTCATGATCCGTATCGAGCTGAGTCCCAGGTCGTTCAAGATCTGAGCCCCGATCCCGTAGTCACGCAGGTCGGGAGCGAACCCCAGTTCGACGTTGGCCTCCACCGTGTCGCGGCCCTGCTCCTGCAGCTCATAGGCCCGCAGCTTGTTCAGCAACCCGATGCCCCGGCCCTCTTGAGCCATGTAGAGCAGGACCCCCTGGCCCTCCCTCTCGATCGCGTCGAGAGCCGCCTTCAACTGGTCGCCGCAGTCGCAGCGCAGGGAATGGAAGACATCGCCGGTCAGGCATTCGGAGTGCACGCGTACCAGTACGTTCTCCTTGCCGACCACCTCCCCCTTGACCAGCGCCAAGTGTTGCTCGTGGTCGAGTAGGCTCTCGTACCCGTAGGCCATGAAGTCCCCGTAACGGGTCGGGAGATGCACCGCCGCCACCTGGCGGACGAGCTTCTCCGTACGCCTTCTATAGCGGATGATGTCCGCGACCGTGGTCATCTTGAGCCTGTGGCGCCGGCAGTACTTCACGAGGTCGGGCACGCGGGCCATGGTGCCGTCCTCGTTCATGATCTCGCAGATGACTCCCGCCGGGATGAGTCCGGCCATCCGCACCAGATCGACCGCGGCCTCCGTCTGGCCGGTGCGCGCCAACACGCCGCCCGGCCGGGCCACCAGCGGGAACACGTGTCCCGGTTGGACCAGATCCTGGGGGCCGCTGCAGGGATCGATGGCCACCTGGATGGTGTGCGCCCGGTCGGCCGCCGAGATGCCGGTGGTGACGCCCTCGCGCGCCTCGATGGAAACGGTGAAGGCGGTGCCGAACCGAGACTGGTTGTCGCGGGTCATCGGATGCAGACGCAGGGTCTGCGCCCTTTCCTCGGTGATCGCCAGACATATGAGGCCCCGGCCGTGCATAGCCATGAAGTTGATCGCCTCGGGCGACACGAACTGGGCCGCCATAGTGAGGTCACCCTCGTTCTCCCGGTCTTCATCATCGACCACCACGACCATCCGGCCGGCTTTGATCTCCTCCAAAGCCTCCTCCACGGTCGCGAAATCCTTCTGATCTCTCATACGAACCCCTGTTCTCTCAACAAAGTCTCCGTGAGGCCGGCGGACGTCTGGGGACCGCCGGTCCGCGTTTCGTCGCCGGACTGCAATACCCGCTGTACGTAGCGGGCCAGCACGTCGGACTCCACGTTCACCCTCTGCCCCACCCTGACGGCCCT
The DNA here is from genome assembly GCA_021372435.1 of Actinomycetes bacterium. Classification (GTDB taxonomy): domain Bacteria; phylum Actinomycetota; class Thermoleophilia; order RBG-16-64-13; family RBG-16-64-13; genus RBG-16-64-13. The sequence continues at coordinate 16,289 of JAJFUK010000075.1, forward strand.
GAGGGTCGTCTCCTTCATGGTGTGCGGGATGATCCCCACCTCGAAGCTCCGCGCCCCGACCTGCATGACGGTCAACGAGATCCCGTCGACTGCGACCGAGCCTTTCGCAGCCACGCAGACGCGCACCGCCTCCGGCAGTGAGAAGCCGACCTCCCAGGCCGCGCCGGCGGGGTGGACCGCGAGCACCTCGACCACCGCATCCACGTGCCCCAGCACGAGGTGGCCGCCGAGCCGGTCCCCCAACCTCAAGGACCGCTCCAGGTTGACCAGAGTACCTGCGCCGGCCGTCCCCAGAGTGGTGTGCGAAAGCGTCTCGGGCATGCAGTCCACCGTGAACCCGTCGGTGCGCAGGTCGACGACCGTAAGACAGGCGCCACTCACGGCGATCGAGTCTCCCAGCCTCGTACCCTCCAGCACCTTACGGGCCTGGATGCTCAGGCGCCCGCCTCGGCCGCGCCTCTCCAGCGCCTGCACCGTACCCACTTCCTCTATGAGCCCGGTGAACATCAGAAGGCCTCTCCCGTGTAGCCGGACACCAGCACATCGGGGCCGATCCGCACGACCTCGAGCTCTTGGAGCGCGGCCGCTTCTTCCATGCGAAGCACTCCTCGACCGACGAGCGGTGCTCCGTTGTCCAGGCCGCTGACGACCCGGGGGCACACGAAAGCCGCGAGCCGGTCGATCATCCCCGCGCTCCACCATCCTCCGGCCAGCCGCGGCCCTCCCTCGAGCAACAACCACTGCACACCCTGGGACAGCAGGTACCGACAGACATCGCCCGGGTCCAAAGAGCCGTCGGCCCTCCGTGCGACCGTAGCGGTCTCCACCCCCCACGACTCGACCTCGGCGCGTCGCTCCACCGGAGTGTCGGCCGCGCATATCAGGAGGACCGGCCCCCTGTCGACGGTACGCACCAGGTTGCTCGTCCGGCTGAGGCCCAGGCAGCCGCCCACCACGACCCGCAGCGGCTGTTTGTCACACTCCACCTCCCGGGCGATGAGGCCAGGGTCGTCGACCGACGCGGTGCCGGCCCCGACCACCACCGCGTCCGACCAGGCCCGCCAGCGATGCACGAGCGTCCGGCTCTCCGCGCTCGAGATCCAGCGGGAATCGCCTGAATCGGTCCTTACCCGGCCGTCCAAGGTCATGGCGTACTTGTACGTGACGAAGGGCAGTCCTCGGGTCACGGCCTTTCGCATGCCCCCGTTCTGACGCTTGGCGCGCAGGGCAAGCCGGCCGTCCGCCAAGTCGACTTCGATCCCGGCGTCGCGAAGAAGCTTCACCCCCCTGCCGTTCACCTGGGGAGAGGGGTCGACCGCGCCCACCACTACCCGCCTGATCCCGACCGCGATCAGCGCATCGGTGCACGGCGGCGTCCGGCCGTACGTGCAGCAGGGTTCAAGCGTGACGTACATGGTCGCGCCGCGGAACAGATCTTTCGCCGCGGCAGGCCAAGCCTCCCCTTCCCCGCCGTCGGACGAGCCCGTCCGTCGAAGCGCGTCCCTCAGAGCGGCTACTTCGGCGTGGTCACGGCCCGGACCGGCATGGTACCCCTGACCCAGCACCCGCTCTTCGGACACGACGACCGCTCCCACCAAGGGGTTCGGACTCGTACAGCCCCGGCCCTGCTCGGCCAGTTCGAGCGCCTGCTCCAGGTAGTGCGCGTCTCTTTCGTCCAAGGGCAACAGAAAACCCCTTCAGCCACGGCCCAGGGGTCAAAGAAGCATCGGCGCTGGCGCCTCGCTCCGGCCTTCTCCCTTCCAGACTTTCACTGTCGGCCCAGGGATTCCACCTGGTCTGCCCTCGCCGGGCTCGCGGACTATCACCGCCGGTAGGGAATCTCACCCGACCCCGAAGACCTTGTGTCGTTTCGCACCCATAAGGTGCGCTACAGAATCTATCACACGTCGCCGGGCGCCGTCATCAGTCCCCGCAGTATCTGGGCCTCGCTCCGCGGATCAGAGGCTCCAAAAAGCGCCGAACCGGCCACCACCCAGTCGGCACCGGCCTCGACGACCTGGCGGATGTTCTCGCGGTTGACGCCCCCATCCAACTCGATGCCGGCGTTCTCCGGCAACATCCCTCGCAGCACCGGCACCTTCGTGAGGGCCCGGGCGATCATCTTCTGGCCGCCGAAGCCGGGATCGACCGTCATCACCAGGAAGTAGTCCACGTAGGGGGCCACGTCCCTGACGCGGACCACATCGGTCCCCGGATTCAAAGCCACCCCCGCCCCGACGCCGAGCGCCTTGATCGCCTCCACGGCGTGATACAGGTGGGGACACGCTTCCACGTGGAGGCTGAGCGCATCGGCTCCGGCCTTCGCGAACACCTCTATGTAAGCCTCGGGACGCTCGATCATCAGATGCACCGACAGCCATCCACCCCGGGCGTGGACCAAAGGGGCTATGGCCTCGACCACCACGGGCCCGACGGTGATATTCGGTACGAAGTGGCCGTCCATGACATCGACGTGGATGATACGGACCCCCGCGTCCATGACGAGGCCGACCTCATCATCCAAACGGCAGAAGTCGGCCGAAAGGATCGACGGGAGGAGGTGACGCTCCCGGTACACGGCCGGAGGTATGCTCATCTGAGTGTCTCCTTGGCCGAATCGCGCAGCCCGCCGGCCCCCCGCCCCCCGCCTCCGGGCGCCTTCCGCCCTCCTTCGCAGACCGGCTCGAGCCGGTCGCCCAGGCGCCCGCCGTACCCTCGTAGGAAGGCCGCTGCGCTCATCCTGTTCTTGCCGGCAGGCTGCACCACCAGCATCTCCACTACGCCCTCCCGGCAGCCGGCGAACAGGCGTTCCCCAACCACCGCCAGCCGCCCCGGACTCCCGGAGACCGCCGCGCCTTCCAGGGGCGCCGGATCCACACCGGCCTGGCCGTAGGGCCAAGTACGCCACACTTTGAACTCAATCGCACCGGCGGCCGTCCGCGCGCCGATCGTGGGACTGAGCGAGCGGACCTGGTCATGCACGGCCCTCGCCCCCCGGGCGGTGTCCAGGAAGCAGTCCCGAGCCGCAAGCCTGCCGGCGTACGACGCCGGCCCCTCCTGCTCGGTCCAGGTGACGGTGCCGTCGGATACGCCGTCCAGTACGTGGGCCAGGCCCACGGCGCCCAGCACGGCCAACGTGCGGCCGAGCGAGCCCGCGTCTTCCCGCAGCCCCACCGACACCGAAGTCTGCGAGGCCCACGGCCCTTCGTCCAGCGCTTCGGTGATGCGCATGATGGTCGCCCCCGTACGTGTCTCGCCCGCCGCCAAGGCCCTCTCGATGGGAGCGGGGCCCCGATAGGCAGGTAGCAGCGACGCGTGGACGTTGAGGCACAGGAACGAGTCGAGCAGCGGACGCTTCAGGATCTGGCCGAAGGCGGCCACCGCCAAGGCCGAGGCGCCGCCGGCGCGGATTCTTCCGGCCACGAGGGGATCGTTGATATCTTCCGTTTGCAGACACGGGATCCCCAGAAGACCGGCCGTCACCGCCGCGGGCGGATCGGCCGGTCGACGCCCCCGGCCGAAGGGGCGTCCCGGCTGCGAGACGACGAGAGTAGGCCGTTTTCCCAGGCTCACGAGGTCCGCCAAGACCCAGGAGGCGAACTCGGGCGTGCCGGCGAACGCGAAGTCCACGTTCACTCCTCTGACTACCCGATCGGGAATGAAGCCGTCGTCCGCCGGCTCCGCGGCGGACGGCACGACACCAGGTCCTGGGGCGCGCTCGTATCACCGCTA